>JBQCJM010000397.1:0-13143 GCA_051952715.1 Flavisolibacter sp. | reverse complement strand
AAATGATTATCTGTACATTAATCAAAAGAATGGAACATTTAGAGATGAAAATAATCAACGGCTAATGCACACCAGCCAGTTTTCAATGGGAGTTGACATTGCAGATGCAAACAATGACGGCTTTCCCGAAATCATTTCAATGGATATGCTGCCTTCCGATCCCTATATTTTGAAACGTTCGTTGGGTGAAGATGATTACGATATTTTTTATCATAAAATTTCTGTTGGGTACGGTTATCAGTATACAAGAAACAACTTACAATATAATAAGAGAGACGGAACATTTGGGGAAACAGGTTTATATTCCAACGTATACGCTACAGATTGGAGTTGGGCACCACTGTGGATGGATTTCGATAATGATGGACTCAAAGATCTTTTTATATCCAACGGCATACCTAAGCGCATGAACGATATGGATTATGTAAACTTTATTTCGAACGAGGATATACAGGAACAACTTCGTGCCAATAAGATGAGCGAAAAAAATATGTCGCTGATAAGTAAGTTCCCTGAAATTAAAATTCCTAACAAGTTTTATAAGAACAGCGGTAATCTTTCATTTGAAGATATAAATAGTGAGATTGATAATGATCTTCCTACGTACTCCAATGGCGCTGCATATGCCGATTTGGATAATGATGGAGATTTGGATGTAATTGTAAATAACGTAGGTGATGAAGCACTGATATACCAAAACAAAAGCAACGATAATAAAAATAAGCCCTTCGTTGAAATAAAGTTGCACGGGCCCGATAAAAACATAAATGCTATCGGCGCCAAAATTGTTTTGTTTGCAAACAGTGAAGTGAGAACTTATGAAAACAATGCGGTGAAAGGTTTTCAATCAAGTATGGAAGTTCCCTTGCACATTGGCCTTTATAAAACAAAAGTTGACTCTGCTTTTTTGGTTTGGCCGGATAATACATATCAGTTTATTGAAATTGCTAATAATGCCAAGCTCTCCTTTAGTTATTCAAAAGCACTTCCTTCATTCAATTATTCAAAAATCACGGCTTTTCATGTCAACCCAACAAAGCAGATGGAAGATGTTACTGCAATTACGCACCTTTCTTATAAGCATCAGGAAAACATTTTTCCTGAATTTAACCGGGAGCCATTAATGCCGCATATGGTATCAACCGAAGGCCCAGCTTTAGCTATTGCCGACATTAACCACGATGGTTTGGAAGATGTATTCATTGGTGCCTCTAAAACGTTTCATAATGCAGTTTTCCTTCAACAGCCCGGAGGAAAATTTATGCGAACAGTACAACCAGGCATGCTACCGGATAGTATGTACGAAGATGTAGATGCTGTATGGACAGATGTTAATAACGATGGCAACGTTGACCTTGTGGTAGCAAGTGGTGGCAATGAATATTATGGTGACGATGAGCATCTTTTACCCAGGGTGTATTTGAACGACGGGAAAGGCAGCCTTAAAAAGTTACAAGATGCTTTTTCTAAGTTGTATCAAACCTTTTCCTGCGTGGCGCCTTATGATTTTAACGGTGATGGGTATGTTGATTTGTTTGTTGGTGGAAGAGTTGTTCCATGGGAATATGGGCAAACACCACAATCATATTTGTTACAAAACGACCGGACAGGCAAGTTTACAGATGTAACAGAAAAATACGCGAAGGAGCTATCGCATGCAGGCATGGTTACACAGGCTGTTTGGTTTGATATTGATAAAGATGGTGATAAAGACTTGATTATATCCTGTGAGTGGGGCGGTATCACAGCCTTCATTAATAACAAAGGCAGTTTTGTTAAAAAAGTACTTACCGATAAAAGAGGCTGGTGGAATTTTGTTTTACCTGTTGATATCGATAACGATGGCGATGTTGATTTGATAGCAGGGAATCTTGGATTAAACAGCAGGCTTAAGGCCTCGCATGAAAAACCTGTAAAGCTGTATTACAATGACTTTGATAACAATGGAAAAAAAGAACAGGTGCTGACATATTATGTTGAAGGCAAAGAGTTGCCTTTTGCCAACAAAGATGAATTGCAAAAGCAAATACCTGTTATAAAAAAGAAGTTTTTTTATGCAGCCGATTTTGCCAAAGCTTCTATTGACGAAATTTTTTCATCGGAGAAATTGCAAAATGCACAGGCATTAGAGGCTGATTATTTTAATAATGCCTTGCTGATAAATGATGGCAAAATGAATTTTGTTACAAAGTCATTACCATGGCAGGCCCAATTAAGTTCGTACAGAAACGGAATTATATTCGATGCAAATAACGACAACCTGCCTGACGTGCTGTTATTCGGGAACTATTATGAAAATAATATACAAATGGGGCGGTATGATGCGGATTGCGGAACTATTCTCATAAATAAGGGGAAAGGGGATTTCAATTGTGAAGATATTAACGGTCTGCAGATAAAAGGACAGGTTCGCCATGCAGAAAAAATCAACCTTGACGGCCGTGAGGCTTACTTATTGGCAAGAAATAATGATAGCGTAATTATAATTAGTAATCGAAAACAAAGGGCTTTGCCGAAGAACTGATTTTGGGGTGGTTGTTATTACTATAACAGCAACTACATGCTTGGATAAACTATTTTTGTTCTCCACTTTGATGTATCTCTCTCCTTGCTTCTGTCAGTGATCAATATTTCAAATGGCATACCCGGTTGAGAAAGAAGGTGATCTGTCATATAATTGTTAATAGCGTTATGGGCCTTTTGTATATCGAAAAAGCCACCTGTTACTTCTGTTACCAAAAACCTGTTTTTCATAACTACCATTCTGCTGATGAAGGAACCCGGGTCGGTTTTTATCTCTTTATTTACGCAAATAGCAATCATTGTCTTATAATGTGCAGAGTCCACCTTACTTACGTTCATCATTGGATGGTCTTTCAGGTCTGCTCCGGCTGTAGCAGCCATAGCTTTTAAATTATTTATAACTGCATAAATTCTTGAAACAGAAGGATACACCTCTCCTGAAAATCTTGTAGCAACGAGGATGGAATCGGTGAACGTGGTTCGTTCTATATGAAAGCCATAAATATTTTGTGTTTCGCCGGCGAACTTTTTCAGACTGTTTAGAACAGTGGTTAAATTGTTTTTAATATTGAACGCCTCGAAATATTGTACCAGCCGTATTACAGGATTAGCGCTGGTAGTGAGCTTTGCTTGCCACTGCACTGCTACAGAGTCTCTGCTATAAGGCAAAATCAAAAGTCTTGTTGAACAAAACATGTTTTTCTTAATAAGTTTTATGGCGGCCCCATCTCTATAAGGCTGGATAAGTTCGTAATCGTAACCTTTATAAACGAGAGCCTCGTCGCCTGAATTGCTGTTGACATTTTGGGCAGGCCACCATCTTTTCCAGTTACTTTCATTGCTAAGGCAACTGCTAAGTTTGTCAGATGTACAGTTAATGATGGTAGAAGCAGAGATTTTAATTTCTGAAGGAATAAGAATGAAAGTTCCTAAAACTATTATTAATATGACAGCAACGATAATAATTATAAATTTCCTCATAAATGCATTTGCAACTTATTAAAAAAAATGATGTGGTAGTGATTATTCCAACATCTTCGATAAACCAGCACCTTTCGGTATATTAGCCTACTACAATTATTGCCGCTTATGTTGAAAAAGTTTCTTCTTATACTGCTCGTTTTTGTGCCCGTAATTGTTTTCCCACAAGCAATTGATCCCTGGAAAATCAAAGCCACTCAAATCAATCCTTCTGATTATTACGGCGTTACTGTTGCCAATGGCATGATCGGCATTGTTTCTTCGCCTGAACCTTTTAAAGTGAAAGATGTAGTGTTAGCCGGGGCTTACGATTTGTATGGCAGGGGAAGGGTCAGTAATTTCCTGCGCAGTTTCAACCTGCTCAATATGAATCTGGATATTGATGGAAGAAGAGTAGCTGCAGCAGACATCAGCAATATGCAGCAGGAGTTGAATATGCACCATGCCAGTTTTACTACTTCATTCGATTATGGCGATAAAGCCACCATAAGCTATACCTACTACTCACTCCGTCACTTGCCCTTTACTGTTTTAATGGACATAACCATCACTGCAAAAAAAGATATGGCTATAACCGGCGGCAGTGTAATGGAAGCACCCGATGCTTTGCGTGATGTTCAGAATTACTACAATGAAATTGACAGGCCGCATGTAGTGATTAGTTTGCTCACATCGTCAGCTAAATCTCCCACAGGAAAATTATTAATGTGCGCCAGTAATACATTTTTGTTTAACGAACCACATGGGCAAGAGCCAAGAGTAATTCATGAAATGTGGGATAATAATATGCACCTGATGAAGTTTAGCAAAAGCATTAAAGCCGGAGAAGTATATAAGTTTTCTATCGCCGGTTCTTCCATAACATCGGCGCACCACGACGACCCATTGAATGAAGCCGAACGCTTAACTATTTATGCAAAGTTGGAAGGACACGACCGTTTGCTCCGGCATCACCAGCAAGCATGGGACAGTCTTTGGAAAAGCGATATTCAAATTGAAGGCGATCCGCAGTCGCAACAGGATGTGCACAGCATGCTCTATCATTTATATTCTTTTGTAAGAGAAGGAACGGCTTACTCGCCTTCGCCAATGGGTTTAAGTGGCTTGGGTTATAACGGTCATGTGTTTTGGGATGCGGAACTCTGGATGTACCCGGCAATTTTGGTGATGCATCCGGAACTCGCTAAAAGCATGGTGGAATATCGCTTTCAAAGGTTAGAGGCGGCAAAAAGAAACGCTTTTGCTAATGGATTTAAAGGTGCAATGTTTCCCTGGGAAAGTGCAGAAAGCGGCGTAGAGGAAACACCAGTGTGGGCCCTGAGTGGTCCGTTTGAGCACCATATTACTGCCGATGTAGCCATGGCTGCCTGGAATTATTATGCGGTTACGCAGGACAAACAATGGTTGCGGGAAAAAGGTTTTCCTATTTTATCAGCCACGGCAGATTTCTGGGCATCGAGGGTAGAAAGAAACGGGCCGGGTCATTTTGATATTAACAACGTTGTGGCTGCCGATGAATGGGCAGAGAATGTAGATAATAATGCTTTCACCAATGCTGCTGCCAAAGCCAATCTTCAATATGCTACAGCGGCTGCAAAAGTTTTAGGTATAACACCAAATTCTGATTGGGAACTGGTTGCTAATAATATTCCAATTTTAAAATTGGATAATGGTGTCACCAAAGAACATGCAAGCTATCATGGCGAAGGCATTAAGCAAGCCGATGTAAATTTATTGGCTTATCCACTACACGAAATCACTGATGCGAAACAAATTCAAAAGGATTTGGAATATTACGAAATCCGTGTGCCCAACGAAGGAACGCCGGCCATGACCCAGGGAGTTTTTGCGCTGCTTTATGCCCGTTTAGGTAATGCAGACAAAGCCTATCATTGGTTTAAAGATGCGTATATACCTAACTTGAATCCACCATTTAGAGTAATAGCAGAAACAAAAGGCGGAACCAATCCTTATTTTGCTACTGGGGCAGGAGGCATTTTGCAGGCAGTTTTGATGGGTTTTGGTGGATTGGAAATAACACCTAATGGGATAACACAAATTAAATCGGTATTACCTAAAACCTGGCAGCGTTTAACAATAACAGGTGTGGGCCCCGCAAAGAAAACATTTGTGGTTAAATAAATTATCCTTAACTTTTGTTGGATTTCTAAACGCAATTTGAGACAACTATCTGCTATATTATTTTTGGCTATACTGCTATTCAACCTTTATGGATATAGCCTGGTGATTGATTGTATGCAGAAGCGCCAATCTGCTATTCTTGAATTGCAACTCGACAACCAGCAGTACAACGAAAACGAACTGATCTCCATCAAAACACCACTAAATCTGCCTTACTATACAAGTTCTCAAACGTACGAAAGAGCATACGGTTCTGTAGAAGTGAATGGCGCCGTGTACGAATATGTAAAACAAAGAGTGAATCACGATACTTTAGAACTTCTTTGTTTGCCCAGCAAGGCGAAGACGAATTTAAGGTCGGTGAAAAATGAATTTGTGAAATTTTCAATTGACAGAACCTCGCAGGAAAAGAAATCAAATGTTCTTAAAATAAGCCTTCCTGATTTTTGCCAAAGTATAAATGTGTTTGCATTGAAAGAAGCAGGAGAACTTGTAAAAAAATACTTCTCTTTTAATACTTCTCTTATAAAAACCGATTATTGCTCAAAGGGTGAACAACCTCCTGAATCGGTGTCTTAGCCATTATATTCTGTTATACAAGTTAAGGAGCCTTAGCTTTTGTTCCGTAAAGTTCAAAATAATACCGTATAGCTATCTGGCCACATAAGCCGCATAGTAAGCGGGTTGTGGGCTCATAAAATTTCATCAGCTATTTCATTACCGTTTTATAGAATTAATTATTACTGACAACTATGAAAAAAGTTTCTTTCCTGCTTTGTGTAGCGGTAAGCCTGTTTGCCTGCAAACAAAACGACTATAAAAAAATTATTCACGACCCTGCTTTGTTTAGCAATGCTGTACATGAATTAAACCAGGTGGTAATGGGAAACAATTTTTCTCCTATTGTGGCTTCCCGTAATTATTTATACTCAAGTGTTGCAGCGTATGAAGTAATTGCCGCAGGATATCCAAATCAATATACTTCTCTGGCGGGACAGGTAAATGGGTTGGAAAAAATACCCGCACCTTCTGATACTGCAATTGATTTTGAATTTGCAGCCTTGCTGGCCTACTGCAAACTTGGCGAGGCGGTTACATTCCCCGAAGGAAGCATGAAAGATTACATTGACAGTTTGAAGCATCTTGCCAAAGACCACGGAATGCCTTCTGCGGTATTTAAAAGTTCTGTCGCTTATGCCGATACAGTTTCCGCTGCTATCATGGCCTGGAGCAAAAAAGACAACTATGCACAAACAAGAAGCGCTACGCGGTATACGGTTATAGATACGCCTGGCCGTTGGGTGCCTACACCGCCAGCTTATAGTTCTGCTATGGAGCCACATTGGTGCGAGATCAGGCCTGTGGTATTAGACAGTTGCAATCAGTTTGCGGCGCCGGTGCCTTATACCTTCAATATGAAAGACACCAACAGTGATTATTATAAACAGGTAATGACAAGTAAAAACGCCATTGAAAACCTAACTGAAGAACAGAAGCATATTGCAGATTTTTGGGACGATAATCCTTTTAAATTAAATGTTTCGGGCCACGTAATGTATGGTACAAAAAAGTTTTCTCCACCGGGCCATTGGGAAAGTGTTGTTGGTATTGCAGCTAAAAAGGCCAATGCCGACTTTGCCACTACAGTATATGCTTATGCTAAAACGAGCATAGCTCTTTTTGATGCTTTTATCCAGTGCTGGTACGAAAAATTTAAATTCAATACGGTGCGTCCTGAAACAGTAATTAATAAATACTTGGATGTCAACTGGACACCTTATTTGCAAACTCCGCCATTTCCTGAATATACCTGCGGGCATTCCACTTGTTCGTCTGCAGCCGCCGAAGCATTAACTAGTGTATTTGGTGATGATTTCGCCTATACCGACACAAGTGAATTGGAGTTCGGCATCAAAAGCCGTTCGTATAAATCATTCCGGCATGCGGCAGAAGAAAACAACTGGGCCCGTTTTTATGGAGGCATTCACTTTCATCATTCCTGCATTGTAAGTAATGAAATGGGAAAAAAAGTAGGCAACCTGGTAAACTCCCGCCTAAAAATGAAAAAAGATACGTTAACCGCAAACATAACAAAATGAAAAAAATTGTTTTTATAGCTATTATTGCTCTGTTAGTACAGCAACAAGGCAAAGCACAGGGCTGCGTGGCCATTCGCAGCAACGGTGGTACCTGTACCATGATCGGATCTCACAATGAACACGACGCCAGTGGCTGGACCTTAGGGATTAACAACCGCTACTTTAAATCGTACAAACATTTTGTTGGAACAGATGAACAAAAGCAGCGTGTGCAAAATGGAACAGAGGTTATCAACCATGTATTTTCTACAGAGTTGGGCATAACACGCCAGTTTAACAGTCGTTGGTCGTTTGGTTTTTTTGCACCTGTCATTAGTAATGCCCGCTCTTCTATGTACGAGCATTATGGTAATAACAGCACAAGCCCCGATGCCCGCCGCAGCACACATTCGTTCGGCCTGGGCGATGTAAGATTCGCTGCTTATTACTGGTTGGCTAATCCTGTAAAAGCATCAAAAGCAAATGTGCAAATGGGCTTAGGAATAAAACTCCCAACAGGCGACTATCGCTATCAGGATTATTTTTACAAGAATGACAGCACTAAAATTTTAGGCCCCGTTGATCAATCCATTCAGCTGGGTGATGGCGGCACGGGAATTACGCTGGAACTGAATTCATTTTATAACATTTCCAGGCCGGTAAGTCTTTATTTCAATGGATTTTATCTTTCCAATCCGCGGGAGCAAAATGGCGTTTCTACTTCAAGAGGTGGGGCCGTGTCTGCAGCGAGCATTGCTAATGGCAGCGATGTAATGAGTGTGCCCGATCAATATATGTTTCGTGTCGGCGCCGATTACAGTGTTAACAACTTTACTTTCTCTGGCGGGATGCGTATCGAATGTGTGCCGGCCAAAGATTTGATTGGTGGCAGTAATGGTTTCAGAAGACCAGGTTATGTGATTTCAGCAGAACCTGTGGTGGCTTATAAGATAAAGAAAACGCAATTATATGTTTCTGTGCCTTATGCCTTGCAACGCAACCGCACACAAAGTGTACCTGACCAAATCCGTACTAGTAAAACGGGTGTATATACCAAAGGCGATGCAGCCTTTGCTGATTACACGATCAATTTCGGTGTAGCATTTTCTTTTAAATAAAATAGCTTCTTCATCATTAATTCCATATTGACGCCAAATAATTATGGCTGTATTGGCCGCACAATAATTTATGATTTCACAACACCATTGCCTGGTATTGTGAAAATTTACCTCTATTGATAACTCTTAAAAAAACGCCTATGTTTAATTAGCAAGTGAATATTAAAAATAAAGCCCAGTAGCTTTAGTTTAGAGATTGAGAATGCCGGTTGAGGAGCCGGCATTCCTGTTTTTGGTTACCTGTTAAAATTAAAAACACCCTATTGAAAGATCTTTATTATTAGTACCTTTTGATTCGCTTACTATTTAGTTGTAACATGAAAAGAAATCTTTGTTTTGTAATTGCATTCACATGCATATTATTTGCACAAGCACAAACAGTTCAGACACCCGATATTTTGTGGGGGAAACTTTTTGAAGAGGTTCAGCTCAAGAGGATTTTTAAAGACAATAAAACTTTTGTTGATGCCGTGCCGAAATTTTCACGTGAACAAATTTTAAAAGATTATACACAGCAAAAGCTAAGCGACACATTCAACCTGGCTTCGTTTGTAAATGCGCATTTTATTGTGCCTGTTGCCACATCTGCCAAAGTAACCGAAGGCCTGAGCCTGAAAGATCATTTGGAGCAATTGTGGGATGTATTGCAACGCAAAGCCGATGTAAAGCAGGCCAATAGTTCATTGCTGCCTTTACCCGAATCGTACATTGTTCCAGGTGGAAGATTCAGAGAGGTATATTATTGGGATAGCTATTTTACAATGTTGGGCTTGATGGAAAGCAAAAGATATAAGCTGGTTGAAAACATCCTCGACAATTTTAAATATTTGATTGATCAATATGGCCATATTCCCAATGGCAACCGCAGTTATTATTTAAGCCGTTCGCAGCCGCCGTTTTTTGCTTTGATGGTTGATCTGCTGGCCCAACAAAAAGGTGATGCCGTTTACAGGAAATATTATGCTGCTCTGCAGAAAGAATATAATTGGTGGATGCAGGGAGAAAATGATGTACAAAACGGTGAGGCTCATCGCCGTATTGTAAAGATGGACGATGGCAGTATTTTAAACAGGTATTTCGATGATAAGAAAGCCCCGCGTGAAGAATCGTATGTTCAGGATATGGCTGTTTTAGAGCAAACACACGATTCATCGGTGTTGACTAATTTACGTGCAGGCGCTGAAAGCGGTTGGGATTTTAGCAGCCGGTGGTTTGCTGATACTTTGCATTTGAATACCATTGAAACCACGGATATTGTGCCCGTCGATTTAAACAGTTTGCTTTATGCCTACGAAAACATTTTAAGCAAGGCAGCCGCCGTAAACAAAGCTGCATCAAAATCGGGTTATTACAAACAAAGAGCACAAAAAAGAAAAGCGGCAATTCAAAAATATTGCTGGAACGAAAAAGAGGGATTTTTCTTCGACTACGATTTCGAAGAAAAACATACAACCAACAAATGGTCTGCCGCAGGCGCCATGCCTTTGTTTGCCAATGTAGCAACGCCGCAACAGGCGGAGCAGGTTCAAAAAAACATCAAAGAAAAATTGTTGAAAGACGGTGGCATTGCCACTACGGTTTATCATACCGGCCAGCAATGGGACGCACCAAACGGCTGGGCGCCTTTGCAATACATTGCTGTAAAAGGGCTGATGAATTATAATTACAACGAACTGGCCAAAACCATTGCAGAAAGATGGATGAACATCAACGAAAAAGTTTTTGCTACTACGGGCAAAATGCTGGAAAAGTACAATGTTGAAGATACCAATCTTGAAAGCGGCGGCGGCGAATATCCCACACAAGATGGTTTTGGCTGGACGAACGGTGTATATTTAAAATTCCATGCTTTGTTCAAAGATCACAAGAACACAGCGAAGCCGATGAAGGCGTTTTGAAATTAGTTTTCTCTTTGTACGATGTGATTTTTAAATTTTAAAAAATACTCTTGAAATAACTTCTCTCTTATGTTTTCATTGGAAAACCATTTTTTTTGTAAATCGTCGATTCGCTGACATTGTTTTTGATCATATTCTTTTGCCTCATTGTCAAAGACTGGTGGATTTTCGTGTTTTGAAAACCACGGTTCATATTTCTTGTAGATATTTACAATTTCGTTAAATATTTGCTCGCTAATTAAATCGCCAACTTCTCTTAATGATATTAAGTATCCGGTGTTAAACTCTCCCTTTGTTTCCAAAAGAATTGAGAAAAAGCCTGAATTATCAATTGTGCCAGAACATATAAAATGATAAAGCAAAATCTTTTGATGATCATTTAATATTTCTGCTTTTTTATTGTCGAAATTGATTTCATAATAATGTTCAAAGACTTTTTGCAGTACAGAAAAATCATTGGGAAAAGAATCAAACTCAGGTCCTTTCAATTTTATTGTTTTCATAATTGCTGTAGGAAAGTAGGGGGTGTTTACAATAATTTCATTTTGTGGATGAATAATGGTTACTACACATCACACAAGAGCACCGCATTTTTTAACGATGTGATCTTTGCTTCGTTGTCATTGCCAGTAGGTATAAACTCCTGCGCTACGTAATCCTTAAAACCTGTTTCCACAATTGCTTTCATAATGGCAGGATAATACAGTTCCTGCGTTTCATTGATCTCGTGGCGGCCAGGCACGCCACCTGTATGATAATGTCCAAAATATTGGTGGTTGTTTCTGATCGTTCTGATCACATCACCTTCGTCAATCTGCATGTGATAAATGTCATACAGCAATTTAAAATTGGGAGAGCCTAATCTTTTGCAAAGTTCAACGCCCCAGGCCGAGTGGTCGCACATATAATCTTTGTGATCCACCTTACTGTTCAGCAATTCCATCTGTATCATTACGCCTTTTTTTTCGGCAAGAGATAAAATTTGTCGTAAGCCGTCAGCGCAATTTTTCAATCCGGTTTCATCGTCCATACCGCGGCGGCTGCCACTAAAGCAAATCAGATTTTTATAACCGGCATCAGCCACAAGGTTAATATGCTCTGTATAATTCTTTATGAGTGTTGAATGATATTGCTTATCATTCCAACCTTCTGTTAAACTAATTTCCGCACCATTGCACATCGAAGAAAATATGCCATTGCTTTTCAGCACAGCCCAGTCTTTTGGGCCAACCAAATCAATAGCAGCAAAGCCAATGTTCCTCACAACTTTGCATAGTTCATCAAGCGATAAAAAGTCGTACGTCCACCGGCAAACAGAGTGATTAATATTCCCTTTCAATGCGCTGTTTTTTTTTGAAGTGTTGCAACTGGCAAAAGAAACCGAAGGATTCATGGCAATGGCGGTACCACCCAATAAAAGATTTTTCAAAACATTTCTTCTTGCTATCATAATGTATAAAGATTAAGAAGTGTTTAAATGTAGTATTTGTTTTGAAACGCTGTGTGTTTTGTTTAGAAATTGTTTGTGCTTATAGAAAGTTTCTTGGTTGTGTGAGAGTTTATTTATTTACCCAACTGTATTGCTACTATTGAAGGTCCGTTGCGTCGCACTCTTCAACGTTCTATAATGTTACCAGGCACTAACGAAGTCTCGGTAGAAGTGCGCCACGCTTTGGTAGTTTGATTTTTTTAGCAATAGTGCATGATAAAATAATAGTTCGCTTGCACCATGCTCAATAGTGATAAGAACGCAAAAGTGAGTGACACAACAAAAGTTACATAGTAGCAAGTTGCTTATGCAAAATAAAAACTACAAATACAATAATATCCAAAGGAAGAAACCACTCTTTTCTCTCTTTATCCTCTTCGTCAAAAAAATTCTCTGCCGTAGAAAAATCTTTTCAATAACTTTCAAATCCATATAACTTTTTTCTTTAAATAATTCCACTTCACAGCTATGGGAGATTTTCAAATAAAAGTGCAGCCAAAAAATTACGATGTTATTATTGTAGGTTCCGGCGCCGGTGGCGGCATGGCAGCATATATGCTTGCCAACGCAGGACTGAGCGTTGCGCTACTTGAAGCAGGGCCCCACTACGATCCTGCTAAAAACGTAACACAACTAAAATGGTCTTACGAATCGCCCAGGAGAGGCGCCAGTACTAAGTTCCGTCCATTTGGCGATTTTGATGCCTGTTATTGGGGTTGGGAAATTGATGGCGAGCCTTACACCAAAGCTGAAGGAACGGATTGGGAGTGGTGGCGTGCAAGAATGCTGGGCGGGAGAACCAATCACTGGGGAAGAATTTCTCTGCGTTTTGGCCCCAAAGATTTTAAACGCAAAAGCATTGATGGATTAGGCGATGACTGGCCCATTGGTTATGAAGATATAAAACCTTATTA
>JBQCJM010000396.1:0-5484 GCA_051952715.1 Flavisolibacter sp. | reverse complement strand
ATGATGATTAGGCATAACCAGGTGTTGAATTTCCTGCATCATCAATTCAGGTTTTTCCTGTGTAATGTTCAACATGCCCCGCCTTGTGTTGCAGGCTTCTGCTGCTGTAAGATTTAAAATTTGCCCCTGGTTAAAACCGCAAATGGCAGTATGCGGTTCTTCTACAAAAGATTGAACATGCTGCGAATGCCAATGGTAACGCCGGGCCATAGCATCGCCTTCACGCATGCCTTGTTGCACTACAGTCCAATCACCTTCATTGCTGACAATAAAATTGTGAATGTATAGCTGAAAGCCGTCCTGCACAGCGGTGTTGTCAACCTTTGCACTTAGCTTGCTGAAGCGAACCAGATCATCACCATTCAAACCTGTTTGTTCACCTACCAGGAGCAATTCTTTAGGGGCGTCTTTTGAAAACTTTCCCTTGCCGCCACAGATGTAAATGCCTAATTCCTTTGAATGCGGATTAATAGCTCTTTTCAGTGATCCCATCACGGATGTAGTAATACCGGAAGAATGCCAATCCATACCCATTACGGCGCCAAAGCTTTGAAACCAGAAAGGATCGCTCATGCGGCTTAAAAATTCTTTTGTGCCGTACTCCGAAATGATGGCTTCTGTTATGGCGAAACCCAATTTTGCCATTCTTTGATATAACCATTGAGGGACATAACCGGAATGTAAAGGAAGATCTGCAGAACCACTACGCTTCATCTTTTAAAGATAATTCATTGTCATGCTTTTAGGGTAGTAAAACTGTTAAGAAAGTGAGCAGTGAATGGTCAATAGTGAGTAGCGTCCCTAAATCAAAATTCTCTTTCCGGGGTTTGAGATGTAACAATAATCAGCCGATAAACAATCAATAATCAACCTATCAAAATATAAGGTTGCAATTAAGGAACCATTCAATTCACTATTGACCATTCACTATTATCAAAATCTTCGTTTATTTACATTACAAAACATTAACGTATGAAAAAGTTAACTGCTTTTTTGGCTGCATTATTCCTTCTCTGTAATGCCTATTCTCAATCAACACTTACTTCGGTTAGTTATAACAAAACAGAGCAAACAGGCTTAATGCTCGAGCTGCCGTACAACCAGGAAGTGTCGGAAGGATTTATTGTTGACAATTTAAAAAAGACAGGTTACGAACCCGAAACCAAAGGCAGTTTGTTTTGGAAGAACAATAAAATAAATGGCTTTTATACGTTTAAGGGTGTACGGTTAGAAGGTGCCGACCAACCCGTTGATCTTTATTTTAAAGTGGATAGAAAAAGTAAGAAAGAAAAAGATCAATCTGTTATTTATTTGTTGGTGAGCAAGGGAGGCGAAAATTTTATTTCATCGGGTTCGGATGAAGATATTTATAAAGCAGCTAAAAGATTTTTAAATGGGTTTTTAGAACAATCGGCGGTGTATAAATTAGACCTCGACATAAAAAGCCAGGAAAATGTGGTGAAAGATGCGCAGAAGAAAATGGACAAGCTCAAAGAAGATGAAAAAAACATGAACAAAAAAATCGAGCAGCTACAAAACGATCTGAAAAAGAATAACGAAGACCAGCAAAAGCAGCAACAAACCATTGAAGCAGAACAAAAAAAGCTGGAGGATCTTAAAACACAAAAATCTTCCTGATCATTTTTTAAAAGATTATGCAAAGGCGCAGTAGTGCCAATCGCAGCTTGATCATTGCAGCCGCTGCGCCTTGTGTAAAACTATGGCTGATTTTTCCGTGAATTTTCATTCTTCTGCTCTTGCGCCCTTCCTTTTCTTTGACCTTCTGAATCCCGCATCATATTGCTCATAGGTTCTGCATTGGTATCATTCATTTGCTGGTCATCAGGCCTTATGTTGTTTTGTTGACCTTCGCCATGCGAATGTGTTTGATGATTAACCGAAGTGTCTTCCTTTTTTATCTGCATAATATTGTTTTAGATAATTATACAAAAAATGAACCATCGAACGACAAACGGTGAAAAATGATGAGCTAGCTTTCTCTTGTGTACTTATCCTTCAAAAGGAATGGTCCTAGCTCATTGTAGCCATGGATTATATTTTTCAGAAAGGAAAATCCATTTATTAATGCGGATTCAAACAAATTTTACAAGAGGACCAAATCATCAAATTACAGAAATTGAGAGCACTGGAAATACTTAATCCAAGGTTACTGTTCTGCTTGTCTTATGTTGGTTTGTTAGAACTCCACAGGTCAATAAACTGAATCAATAATTGTTTTGTCTGCGGTTCCGACGAATCATTATGGTTATAAATAAGCAGAAGCCAAGAATTGTGTAAAGCAAAGGGAACGGGCTATCAGCATTTGAAAACTGAACCTTATCTTTTTTCACATAAGAAGTAGTTCCGTCTGAATATGTCAAGCTATAACCAACATTCTCGTCAATCTTCTTATAGCTCGCAAGATACTCCTGCAAGTCATCGACAGCTACGTGGTCTTTTAAATTCTCATATTCATACAATAAATTTATACGCCTGCCCGTAGCACTGAAGTTATACTTTAAGAGAAAAGAAGCACAGCTAATCTTGTCTGATGACGCATCCGCATTCCATTCTTCGGGAAGATTAACTTGTATTTCTTCTTTATAACGTGAAGGGAAGCTAAGCTTGAAAGGCATTGTACGATTTGCTTGTTCTGGCTTCGAAAGAACGGCATTGATAGTGAAGGGAGACAAAGAAGCTTTTTGAATGCCTTTTTTCATTTTCCAAAAATCATGCACACGATAATATTCCTTTGTGACGAAAACACCTGAGCTTTCATCATCAGAATAGATAAGGCTGTCAGCTGTTATATTGTCGAAGTAAGGCGTATAGTAGCCCCGAAAACTTTTTTGCATTTCATACAGGCTGTTATTTTTAAATTCATCTCTTATGTTATCAGCAAAATAACCTGTGTAGACTGTTTTTACCACCAGGTTAGCTTTACCGGACATATCAGGTACATCGAAGGTCTCCTTTATACCAACTTCACCCTTTACTTGAGACGGGATGACAGTTAGTCGCTCAGTACTTCCAGTAATGACCAACCCGCATTGATAATCGGGATAATAGATGTCCCTTAATTTACCTCTTTGATATGCTATAGTGGGATCAAACCAATAAACTAGATTATTGACTTTCGCCATCACAGTACAATGATCAAAGATTGAAGGAGAAGGCAGCCACTCCATAATTGTTCTTTTTGATTCAGTGTTAATAAGAACCGGATTGGCCTCAATACCCATTGCCTGAAGAATAGTACATAACAAATAAGACTTGTCCTTGCAATCCCCGAAACGTTGATCCATTATTTTGTTAGGATGATTGGGCTTATGTGAACCAGTGCCAATTTCTATCCCCATGTATCGAACATCATCCTGTACAAATTTGAGAGCTGCCAGAACTCTCTCCTCATTCGTGGTATAATTATTTTCTATCTCGGCAATCTTTTTTTGTAACCTATCAGATAATTGGAGATTGAAAGAAAAAAGGGTTTTCGCCCAATCATTTACTTCTTTCCAGCTTTTGTATTCGCTGATAAGCACCATTGAATAAGGATCGTACCAGGAAGGCGTATTGTCTTGTATTCGAAGTGGTTTTAAATCATTAAGATTCCATTCATAAATTTTTTCGGTGGCGGTTTGCTTTATAGAAGCTTTAATATCTGTTTTATAATTTTTGACTTCGAGGCTTCTGTTGTTGGGTACAAGAAGCTTATAGTACAGGTTATATATTGGCACAGAATACTGTACGTCATATATAGCAGCATACCTGTTATTGTAAATAGGATTGAAACCTTTTAAGGTGTAACTATATTCTATTATGTCGCCCATGCGTACATCTTCCAGAAGTAAAAGAGCAGTAAGCGAACCGTCGTATAAATGTTTTTCAAGGTCCTTTTCCTGTTGGATAACCTTGAACTTAGAAAGCTGCAGTTTATCTATAGTTTCATTGCCACGACGGATCTTTATACCGTGAAAAATAAGCTGTTGATAGGTAGGATCGAAATTCACAGAAACTTCAGAGTTGTTTTGCACCCCTGCTGCTGACAATATTTTCATCTCCTTCTTTATGTATTTCGATTGCTGGGCTAATGATACCTGCAATTCATAGTTAAGATCAATATATCCGTCTTCTGCATCAGCATCAAGATTATTCTTGCATAGATGTTCCTGTACAGTAACCCACGAAGGTGTTGCAGCGATTTTAACCTTATTATTTTGAGCTTTTGCAGAAAAACTGAGTTGCAAAATGAGAGCAAGAAAATATACACGTATCATAGCAGCTTCTTAAAAGTCACAAAATATCATTTTGTTTGAATTATTACTAATAGCCACCAAAAGAAAAGCCCTGCGAATGCAGGGCTTAAAAATGAAAAGTAATTTTCTTATTCTATAGGTTTATACTCTTTGAACAAATCGATCTTTGTTGATTGTACTTGTTTGCGATAGCCGTTCCATTCGGTTGCGTAAAAATCATTGATGTTTTTTACAGCAGCAGCAATCATAGCTTCCGCATTTTTTACCAATTGTTCTTCCTGCAGACCTGGCGCTACACTTTTTGCTGTGATGTATTGTTGGGCAGATTGCATAGTGCTTAAAACTGTTACCTGTGGCGGTCTTGACAAGCCTTGGCGGTCCGAAGTTTTACCGCTGATAAATTCACGAATTGTTTTGATAGAATCCTGTATAGCTGTTGTTGCTTTGCGCAAAGAGTCAATATCCTCTCCTTCCAACCCACGAAGTTCAGCGGCAATTTTTGTCAACACTTCTTCAGATTCGGTCAAACGATCCATACCCGTCAGTAACTTATCAGAGCTTTTACGCAGCCTATCCAGCATTTTGCGCTGTGCTGTTTTTACTTCTTCTGTTTTATTTAATCTTGGGTCGTCTTTAATAGTTACTGATGTCGAATCAGCATTCTTACCTAAGCTTATTACAACTTTATAGGTACCTGGGAACACTTGTAAGCCTGCAGGTTCTGCGCTGCCACGGCCTGCCCTTCCACCTCTTGATCCGGGTTGGCGAAATCCTTTTTCTTCCATGCCCCACCACTGCCGGTTCAGGCCTGTATCGGCTTTCCACTTAAGGTTGCGGATCAACTCATTTTTTTCGTTGTAGATTTTTACCTGAACACTATCAGACTTGCTCATCCCTTCTTTACCTGCTGAATGGTTATCAACAACACTTTCGCTTTTAGGCGTGTTTTTATCATTTGAAGCCGCTTGTTTAGATTGTATATGGCTCGTTACATTGGAGAAGGCAGCGGGAGCCAAATAGTAAGAAATTTCTGCACCTCTTCTTCTGTTGTCCGCATCCCATAAACCATAAGTGCTCCATTCGTAGCCCGGCGCCGATCTGTAGCTTGCCTGGTAAGCAACCGGGGCATCAAATACGGTTAGCTTATCAGTGAAGGTCTTTCCATTGTTAGCTGCTATTTTTCTAAGCGGACGAATGTCATCCATTACCCAAAGTGTGCGACCAAAAG
>JBQCJM010000395.1:0-10173 GCA_051952715.1 Flavisolibacter sp. | reverse complement strand
TCGTCCCTATATTGACTTTAAAAAAAGCTATTGCAGTAATAACTTCATTGAGGATTATAATTCTTACAAAGGCAACGCATACGGCCTGGCTAACACCCTACGACAAACTGCTATTTTTAAACCAAAGATCAGGAACAAACAAATTAATAACCTGTTTTATGCGGGCCAGCTTACCGTACCCGGCCCCGGAGTACCTCCTGCAATTATTTCGGGCAGGCTTTCGGCCCAACAGGTAATAAAACACTTTAAAAAAACAACGCATGAAGCTGCTATTTGATAATTTGTCGGTCAGGGTCAGTAAGCTTACCACTCACACTTACAGCACCAGTTTTTCTTTGGGCATCTATTTTTTGAATGGGCGCCTGCGTAATCCCATTTATTCTATTTATGGTTTTGTAAGACTGGCTGATGAAATTGTAGATAGCTTTCACGAATATGATAAGAGAGATTTGCTGGCAAAGTTCAGACGGGAAACTTATGACGCATTGAAAAACCGTATTTCGCTCAACCCGATTTTAAATGCATTTCAATTTGTAGTGCATCAATATAACATTGAGGATGAGTTGATCCACAAATTTTTAAATAGCATGGAAATGGATTTGGAAAAGGTACATTACACTACCGAAAAATATGAGCAATACATATTAGGCTCAGCCGAAGTAGTAGGGCTTATGTGTCTGCGTGTGTTTGTAGAAGGTGACCAAAAATTGTATGAAGAATTGAAATGCTATGCGATGACTTTGGGTGCGGCTTTTCAAAAAGTTAATTTTTTGAGAGATATAAAAGATGATTATCAGCTTCTGGGGCGAACATATTTTCCGAATATCGACCTCTCTCAATTCTCAATCCAGGCTAAAAAACAAATTGAAGAAGAAATAGAAGGAGATTTTGCAACGGCTCTTGCCGGTATCAAGAAGCTGCCTTCTTCTTCCAAGGGTGGCGTGTACCTGGCTTATGTATATTACCGTTCTTTGTTCAATCAAATAAAGAAGCTGCCACCTCACCGTATTGTTCAAGAGCGGGTTCGAATCAACAATCGTAAAAAACTACGTTTAATGCTCAGTAGTATGCTGCAGCATAAAATGAATTGGATATGAAGGCAATATTGATCTTTTTATTTTCACTATTTTTTTTACATGCTTTTGCCAGAACGCCGGTTTTGAGTGAAATAAGGAGCATGTTTGAAAAATCAGCCACCAGCGAGCAACAGTGCAAAGAACTGCTCAAGCTTTTAGAGCCCTATGATGAGGACCATTCGTTGTTTTATGGCTACAAGGGTTGTGCTACTATGATGATGGCTGAGCATGTATTTAATCCTTTTTCAAAATACCAATACTTCAAAAAAGGTAAAACCATTTTGGAAAAAGCGATCGCCGTTGATGATCAAAATGTGGAGCTGCATTTTTTACGATTTTGTACACAAACCAATATTCCCCGTTTCCTTGGCTATAACGAGCATATTGATAGTGATAAAGCTTTATTGCTGGGGGCTGTTTCCACAATAACCGATGCCGAGTTAAAAAGAAACATAAAACATTATTTGCTCAGCAGTAAATATCTTACTCAAACCGAAAAACAACAACTAGTAAAGCTGGAATAAACGTATGAAGACTTTTTTTTACCATACATCGCAGTTGTTACCGGCTCGTCTGGACGATGCATGGCGATTTTTTTCCTCCGCGAAAAATTTAGCCTGCATTACTCCGCCTGAATTAGACTTTACTGTTCTTACTCAATTACCGGAAGGTGAAATATATGAAGGAATGATAATTGACTATAGGGTAAGGCCACTTTTCGGTATTCCAGTGCACTGGCAAACAGAAATCGCAAAGGTTGATAAACCTTTTATGTTTACCGACAGGCAACTGTCAGGGCCTTACCACAAGTGGGAGCATACGCACATTTTTGAGCCAAAAGACAATGGCCTTTTAATGAAAGATGAAGTGGTTTATCAATTGCCACTCGGTATTATCGGAACAATTGCACATGCTATTGTAGTACGCAAAAAACTGGAGCAAATTTTTGATTTTCGACGAAAAACATTAATTAAAATTTTTGAGGGAAATGGAAACTTTGTTAACTAATGCCGGCATAGTGCTGGCTGCATTTGTTGGAATGGAAGTTGTAGCCTGGTTTACGCATAAGTACATTATGCACGGTGTTTTATGGCGGCTGCATAAAGACCATCATAAAAAAGAATCGAAAGGTTTTTTCGAGCACAACGACTTCTTCTTTTTGATATTTGCACTGCCTGGCATTGTAGCGTTGTTTTTCGGGATGCATAACAATTATAATTTTTTATTTTTTATTGGTATAGGCATTACACTGTATGGTTTAACGTATTTTCTTGTTCATGATGTATTCATTCATCAACGTTTTAAGTTGTTCAGAAATTCTGAAAACTCTTATTTTAAAGCTATTCGCAGGGCCCATAAAGTCCATCATAAACATTTGAATAAAGAAGAAGGAGAGTGCTTCGGTATGCTGTGGGTGCCATTTAAATATTTTCAAAACAAAAAGAAGGAAAGCATTCATGAAAGAACTGTATCTCCTGATTGATCTTTTTACCATCAGTATTCCCTTTGTTTTTTCGTTTCATCCAAAACTGAAATTTTACAAAACCTGGAATGCTTTTTTCCCTTCTGTGCTTGTTAGTGGTTTATGCTTTATAGCCTGGGATACTTTGTTTGTGCAATGGGGAGTTTGGGGTTTTAATCCGGCTTATATTACGGGGTTGAAGATCGGAAATATGCCTATCGAAGAGATTTTGTTTTTCTTTTGCATACCCTATGCATGCGTATTTACTTTCCATTGTCTTGAATCTTTTGCCAGCGAAAAAATCTCTGGTAAAAAGGAAACCTTACTTACCAATATTTTCATCGTGATTTTTTTACTTGTTGGAGCTATAAATTATGAAAAGCTTTATACCTTATTCACTTTTATTAGTTTTTCCATCCTGCTTTTTACAGCAAAATATTTTTTAAAGGTAAAATGGCTTGGGCAATTCTATGTGGTGTACTGTGTCTTGCTTCTTCCATTTTTTATCGTAAACGGCATATTGACTGGCACCGGATTAGATGCTCCCGTGGTTTGGTATAATGATAATGAGAATTTAGGCGTAAGAGTGCTGACAATTCCTGTTGAAGACCTTTTTTACGGCATGGAATTGATTTTTTTAAATCTTTTGGTATACCAAAAATTGAAACTGCCAAACTATAAAAATACAGACGCACTAACTGAAAAAAAATTGCAATTGGAAAATGAATTAACTGATACTAACTGAGTTTTTTGTCACATGGATTTCGCTGCAACAATCCGTAAATCAAAAATCATTATGATAATAAAATAGCTCTCAACTTTTAGTGGTTGAGAGCTATGCGTATGTAAAAATGTGTGCCCGATTCTCTGCTTTCAGCAGGTTAGAGTTTTAAGCATTGCGATTAATGCAATTCAAATCTTCAAAAGCAATTTCTAATCTCTTAGCAAAGCTTTCTTCCGCCTTGCGCAGCCAAACTCTTGGATCATAGTATTTTTTGTTTGGCTTGTCTTCTCCTTCGGGATTGCCTAACTGTCCTTGCAGATAACCTTCGTTCTTTTTATAAAAACCTAAAATACCGTCCCAAAAAGCCCATTGCAGATCAGTATCAATATTCATTTTAATGGCGCCATAACTAATGGCTTCACGAATTTGATGCTGAGGCGAGCCACTACCGCCATGAAAAACAAAATAAACAGGCTTTTCTCCCGTGTTATAATGCTGTTGAATATATTGCTGGCTATTGTTTAAAATTTCAGGACGCAACTCTACATTACCTGGCTTATATACGCCGTGTACATTGCCAAATGCCGCCGCAATAGTGAACAGGTCTCCAACTTTTTTTAATTCTTCATAAGCGTAAGCCACTTCATTGGGCTGTGTGTATAATTTGTCATTTTCAATGCCGCTATTATCTACACCATCTTCTTCGCCACCGGTTACGCCCAATTCAATTTCTATTCCCATACCTAACGGCGCCAGGCGTTTAAAAAATTGAACAGAAGTTTCAATATTCTCTTTGATAGGTTCTTCAGAAAGATCGAGCATGTGCGAACTAAAAAGTGGCTGATCTTTTTCTTTAAAATATTGTTCGCCGGCATCAATCATTCCGCTTACCCAGGGCAACCATTTCTTTGCAGCATGGTCGGTATGTAATACGACAGGTACGCCATAATATTTTGCCACGTTGTGAATATGTAATGCACCGGAAATAGCCCCGGAAATATTGCCTTGCAAATTATCGTTTGGCATTCCTTTGCCGGCAATGAACTGAGCGCCGCCATTGGAAAATTGTATGATAACGGGAGAGTTAACTTTTGCTGCTGTTTCTAAAGTAGCGTTAATGCTATTGGTGCCAATAGTGTTAACTGCGGGAAGTGCAAAACCATTAGCTTTTGCATCTTTTAAAAGTGCTTGCAGTTGTTCGCCAAAAAGCACACCAGGACTGTATTTCTTCATTTTTACTTTCGGGTTTATGTTGTTGAATAGGTTTCCCAAAAGCAAGCAACCGTTTTTAGCGGCGCTAAGATAAGGGAATATTCATTACATGAATTTTGTGCACGAATTGCAACAATTAATACCAGGGAGCAACATGAGTTCTCCCTTATAATCATTATTGACTATTCACCGCCCACACCATTAATCTGTAATTTTTCCAAGGTTGCGCTGAATGCGGGAGAGGTGCGGCTTTAAGGTGTGTCGTAAAATTTGCTTCACCAGTTCACCCATGGTTTTGCAGCGAAGGAACTGTTTGGATTGGAAATGGTCGGCTAATTCTTCCTGCAGTTGTATTCTTTTTTCTTCAGTGGAAATGTTGTCCTTCTTCATAATGTTCAACAGATCCATAATGCGGTAACGGGAGGCTGCCATGCGGTAAGCAATAAGCGTTCTTTCTTCAGCCTGGTATTGTGCAATAGAATCTTTATTGAGGTATTTTAAAGTAAGTTCAACAAAGGAAATATTTTCTTTAAAAAATTGAGGCAGGTATAAATTTTTTCTTCCTTCGTAAGATTGCTGGTCGAAATCGATGGCCCTGATGCGGTATTGATAATCTTCTATATCAGGCGTGATATTCACCACAAAGTTATAGCTGCGCATATCACCCAATAATCGGATAAAACACCGTTCATTAAATTTTACAAATTCCTTTGCCAGCCTGATCTTATTAGTTTCTGCACGGTCCAAATAATCTTTAATAAAAACATCACCGGGTAAGCCTGGAATGTGTTCTTCTACCAATGTATCTCTGCCTGTTAAAAATGTTATTCGATTTGGTGAAAGTAAATGTTCCAGTTCCAAACCATAAACTCTTGAAGCATCTTCTTTTTTTATGTAGTAGTGGTCGTAATTATCATTGTAACGATTTACAATGCGAATGCGAAAGGGATTAGAATTGCCAAATGCACAATAATCAATTCTTGCCACATCTAAATGCTTGGTGAAACTGTAATCGCCTTCGGTTTTCAAAAGCGCATATAAATTGATAAGGCCTTCTTTAATCTGCGTCCAGTCACGCATATCATACAAAGCTTTTTCCCATAAAGTGTCTTTGCCTTCTTTGTCCTTTAGCGGAACAGAGTAAGTAATGCGTAGCAGGTCGTTGTACGAAACGGGTAGAATCGTTTCCCTACCATGCGTTTTTAAATATGAGCGCAGGCTTTTGTTAATCGGGAAAAAAGGCTTCTTGCGTGAAGGTTTGTCAGAGTCCTGCATGGTTCTAAAATAAGGATAAAGCTTGTATTTGCAGCTCCTTAAAATAAGCCGGTGCTTTTAGCAGGCGGCTTCCGTACCAACTAAACATTTCGCCGTCCGCCAAAGTAATTTTTGTGTTGGGTAATTGATCTTTAAGTTCATCAATATGTTTTTGTTTGAAAGGAAAGGGTTCGGAAGAGAGAAGCAGTAATTGACAGTTTGCAACCCGTAATTGTTCAATCGTTATTTGTGGATAACGGCTTAGCTGCGAAAATATATTTTCAAAACCTGCATAGTTCAACATATCGTTTATAAATGTATCACCACCAACCGTCATGTAAGGATCTTTCCAAATGAGATAGGCTGTTTTGAGTTTTGAATTTTGAGTTTGAAGTTGTTCTACATGCAGTCTTTCGTTTGATACTTTGTTGCTGGTTAACGAAGCAAAATTTGTTTTGATTCCTGTATTTAATTTTTCTGCTTCATTTTGTTTGCCGGTTATTGCTCCAATGGCGTTCATCATTTGCAAAGCATCATGCAAATTATTTATATCGCTGATCCATACAGGAAAATCTTTGGCTAGTGTTTCTATTTGTTCCTTTACATTTTCTTCCTTATTGGCAATTATTAAATCAGGCTTCAGCTGTTTGATTTTTTCGAGATGCAAATTTTTTGTGCCGCCAACTCTTGTTTTGGTTTCAAACCATTGTTGGGGGTGTACGCAAAATTTTGTGATACCGATCACTTGTTCGTTTAAACTAAGATCAAACAATAGTTCTGTTTGCGAGGGAACAACAGAAATGATTTTATTGGGAACAGAATTTAATTCAATAGTTCTGTTTAGCTGGTCAACAAATAAAGACATAATGCAAGATAGCAAAGAGTAGGGGGGCGAATAGAATTGATGGAAGTACAAGAGTGCGACGCAAAAAAAGATGAAAATAGCGATGTGACCTGGTAACAAAAAAGAAACTAACTATCACCGTCCTCCTGCTTTTGCGTATGAGGCTAAGCAGGAGGTACGAGTTTCCTTTAGTGGAAGATGGTGATAGGTTAACAGTCTTCTTCGACGGACGGTTTTCAGAGGACTGGATGGTTTAATAGGATTGGATTTGAAAAACGGATTTTCTTAGGATCTTGAATGGATTTTTCACGGGACTTTCCTGAAAAGGAGAAGTTGATTGATATTGGATTGTTAACCGTTGGTTTTTCTAAGGAATTCGGACAATTTTTTACTGGACGGTTTTTGGTTTTAGGAACGGATTGGATTTTGATTTGTTTTCCTGGATATTGGTTTTTATATCAATCAACTTCTGACACAAAGCTAAACCACTACAGCAGCCTGTACAATTGCACAATTGCCCTTTTTTGCAGCTATGGTAATTACTGCATTAAACGTAGAGTGTCGTATATATGTATAGAAAAATAACGTAGAAAGAATAGAAAATTTACTAAAATAATTTGTTCACATATGTATGGCATTTCGTAAACTCACCTCGTAGAAATAAGAAAAGCCTTTGTAAACAAAGGCCTTTTGAAAAAAAATAGAGATTAAAATGAGACGATCTGTAATAGGGAGATTACGAAAGAGCAAAATTTTTATGTCTGACTTTATGGAAAAAAATAGCGCTAAGTAATTTCACCTAAAGCCCAAAAATGATAAAAACTTCCTGCTTAGGCAAGTGCCTGGATGATGTCGTATTTAGTGACAATATGGTAGTTACCACTTTCATCTTTTGCCAGCACAGCACCATTTTCTTTGTTAATTAAACTGCCCAATTTTTCTACTGCTGTATCAATGGCCACTAGGGGAAATGCTTTTTCCATTACATGCTCAACTTTTTCAGTTTTGATCTCTGGATTGCTGAATACTTTTTGAAATAAACCGCTTTCGCTGATAGAGCCAATCAACTCTCCATCATTTTTTATTACCGGAATATGTTCAATGTCATATTTTTTCATCAGGTCCACAGCTTCGGCAACCGATTGCGTTGGCTCAATAGTGATCAATCGTTGTCTTGCTCTTGCACTTACTACGTCTTTAAAAGATTTTACATCAAAAAATCCACGTTCGGCCATCCACTGGTCGTTGTAAATTTTGGCAACATAGCGGCTTCCATGATCGTGCAAAATAGCCACCACCACATCGCCTTTTTTGAGTTTGTCTTTTAATTGCATCAACCCTTGCAGGCAACTGCCGGCACTGTAACCACAAAACAATCCTTCTTCTTTTGCCAGCCTTCTTGCCATCACTGCGCCGTCTTTATCTGTTACCTGTTCAAAATAATCTATCACACTCATGTCATAATTCTGTGGTACAAAGTCTTCACCAAAACCTTCTGAAATATAAGGGTGCACCTCGTTCATATCTATCTCGCCTGTACGAAAATATTTTGTGAGCAAAGAGCCGTAAACATCAATAGCCCAAATTTGAATGTGGGGATTTTTTTCTTTTAAAAATTGAGCCGTACCGGTTACAGTGCCGCCAGTGCCCGCCGTAACAACCAGGTGTGTAATTTTCCCATCGGTTTGTTTCCAGATTTCAGGGCCGGTGCTTTCATAATGTGCTAAACGGTTAGCGAGGTTATCGTATTGATTCATTAAATACGAGTTGGGGATCTCTCTTGCCAGGCGGGCCGCCGTTTGGTAATAGCTTCTCGGATCTTCAGGTTCTACGTTTGTTGGACAAATAATCACTTCGGCACCCAGGGCTCTCAAAATGTCTGCTTTTGATTGCGATTGCTTATCGGTTGTTGCAAAAATGCATTTATATCCTTTCACCACCGCAGCCATTGCCAGCCCCATTCCTGTGTTGCCGGATGTACATTCTATAATGGTGCCACCTGGTTTCAATTTCCCTTCCGCTTCTGCTACTTCCACCATTTTTACAGCCATGCGGTCTTTAATGGAGTTGCCCGGATTAAAGTATTCCACTTTTGCGTACACGTCGCATGGCAGGTCTTTTGTGATCTTGTTCAATCGAACAAGCGGCGTGTTGCCTATCGTTTCCAAAATGTTGTTCTTAACGTCCATTACAATCGTTTATTTGCCGCAAAAATAGCACTTTGCGATTTGACGGTCAGGTAGCATTGTCAAACTTTTGAAGCACATATTTTTTTAGGTACCCAGCTTCGGTAATATTATAAAACTTCTGTTGCGTCGCACTCTTGTACGATAACAATTCTATTCATCAATCGATAGAGAAATAATTAAGTAAGATGTTTCTTTATGGTGTCAGAAATTCAATCAGCAAAAGCTTGCTATTTTAGCACTCCGAAAAACGATTGCTATGACAACGCAAACATTTACTAAATACGATCCCGTAAAATATAAAACACCAACCGGCACAATGCTTAATTGCAAAGGATGGATACAGGAAGCAGCACTAAGAATGTTGCTGAATAATCTTAATCCTGAAGTTGCCGAACGTCCCGACGAATTGATTGTGTATGGCGGCAGGGGAAAAGCAGCGAGAAATTTTGAAGCATTGGATAACATCATTGCTGCTTTAAAAATTTTAGAGAATGATGAATCGCTTTTAATACAAAGCGGCAAGCCTGTTGGTATATTAAAAACACATAAAGATGCACCAAGGGTCTTGATCTCTAATTCACAATTGGTTCCAAATTGGGCCGACTGGAAACATTTTGATGCGTTGGAAAAAAAAGGTCTGATGATGTACGGGCAAATGACCGCAGGCAGCTGGATCTATATTGGGTCGCAGGGAATTGTGCAAGGTACCTATGAAACTTATGCAGTCGCTGCCAATAAAGATTTTGGAGGAACACTAAGAGGCACTTTAAATGTTACGGCGGGATTAGGAGGCATGGGCGGCGCACAGCCCTTGGCTATTACTATGAATGAAGGCGTTGCACTTGTGGCAGAAGTGGAAGAGTGGCGGATTGATAAACGCCTTGAAACAAAATATCTTGATGAAAAGATCACGAACATTGATGAAGCTATTGATAGAAGCTTAAAGTATAAGGCAGAAGGTGTAGGGAAAAGTATTGGTGTTTTGTGCAATGCTGTTGATTTGCTGGAAAGATTGGTGGAAAGAAATATTATTCCTGATACATTAACCGATCAAACTTCTGCACACGACCCGCTAATTGGTTACTGGCCACACGAGATTTCTTATGAGCAGGCGAAAGTACTGCGTGAAGAAAACCCTGAACAATATATTGAATATGCGTACCGCTCCATGTACCGGCATGTTGATCTCATGTTGCAGTTAATGGATAAAGGCGCTATCACTTTTGATTACGGAAACAATATCCGTGCAAGGGCACAGGAATATATTGAACGCAACAATTTTCCATTCCCCTCTCAACACTCACCATTTGATTTTCCGGGCTTTGTGCCGGCTTATATCCGTCCACTTTTTTGCGAAGGAAAAGGTCCATTTCGCTGGGCTGCCTTAAGTGGCGATCCAAATGATATTGCGG
>JBQCJM010000394.1:0-24318 GCA_051952715.1 Flavisolibacter sp. | reverse complement strand
ATTCATTTTGGGCAGCAGCGCAATCAGTATTTTGTGATGGGCACCAAAGGCACTGCGGATGCCATGTTGAAGCGGGCAGGCGGCATTAACGCAGCCGATACCACTTCGTTCAGAGATGTAAGCCCTGAGGTAATTGCAAGAGAACAACCCGATGTGATACTTGCCACCGATTTTGGCTGGGACAGGTTAGGAGGCAGTATTGAAAAATTTAAAACGCTTCCCGGAATTGCTTTAACACTGGCAGCTAAAAACGGAAAGATCTATCGGATAGAAGAACACGATCTTGTTTATTTTGGCCCAAGAACCGGAGAAAATATTTTAAAGATGGCAGCGTTGATCCACCAGTAAAATTGTTTGAATGAAATCATAATCCTTTACACAATATATGTCTGACCTGTTTAAGAAGCATATAGAAAAATTTGTCATCCTCAGCGATGAAGAGTTTTCCGGCATTATGGCCTACTTCCAGCCAGAAAAAGTGCGAAAGAAAGAAAACCTGATGGTGGAAGGGCAGGTTTGCAGATACCATTACTTTGTGCTGAAGGGTTGCCTGAGAAAATTTTTTGTCAATGAAAAAGGCATTGAGCAAACCACCGAATTTGCGATAGAAAACTGGTGGCTGACAGATAACATTGCTTATGAACACCGGCTGCCAACGCAGTTTTATATCCAGGCCGTAGAAAACTCGGAAGTTTTAAGAATTGACAATGTCTCGCAGGAGAAACTGGTAACGGCCTTTCCTAAAATGGAACGCTATTTCCGCTTTGTTTATCAACGGGCTTACGGTGCTTCTCAAATGCGCATAAAATATTTGTACGAACTTTCCAAAGAAGCGTTTTATCATCACCTCAACGAAAAACATCCCGGGTTTGTACAGCGCATTCCTCAATATTTGATAGCCTCGTTCCTGGGGTTTACTCCCGAGTATTTAAGCGAGATCAGGAAGAAAACCCGTTCTTAAACCAGTTTAAGATTTTGCTGTTTTTTGGTATAGATCTTTGCATCTCAAAAACAAAATGATTACAATGGAAACAAGAGTAAATGTCAATGACACAGAACCAAAGGCCTACAAAGCCATGTATGCTTTAGAAGGTTACATGGCAGGCACTGCATTAAGTGCAACGCATAAAGAGCTGGTAAAGATTCGTGCTTCGCAGATCAATGGATGTGCGTATTGTATTGACATGCATACAAAAGAAGCACTGAAGAACGGGGAAACGGCTCAACGCATTTTTTTACTGGATGCGTGGCGTGAAACTGACTTGTTTACAGACCAGGAAAAAGTGCTACTGGCAATGACCGAAGAGATCACACTCATTCACAACCATGGCTTGTCCGATGAAACTTACAAAAGAGCAGAACAGTTTTTTGACAGGAACTATATTGCTCAAATTATCATGGCCGTGGTCACCATCAATGCGTGGAACAGAATTGCTATCAGCACAAGATTAGAGCCGGGACAATAAGACCTTCCTGCTTTTACAAAACAAACCCTTTATTCACCGCTTATCACAATTCGACGAAAGCTTTCGTTAACCAGTTTAATTTTGAGGCATCTCATGTGCATAAACTTTTTATGTTCACGGCCCTTGTTTCTACAGGGGCCTTGTTGTTACTTCCTGTTATCGCCTTGCAAACCCCAAGCTCCAAACTATTTATCTTCGCCGCATGCAAATCATGAAATGGTTATCCATTGCTTCCATAGCGGCGCTTATCATTAGTTGTTTTTTACCCTGGATCAGCATTGAAAGTAAAAACATTGTGGTTACGGGCTTCAATGCAGCGGCCATTAATTTTGGCGAGCCAGGATTGATCCATGTAGTGCTGGGCAGCATTTTCACCATTCTTTTATTGCTGAATAAAATATGGAGTCTGCGCACTGCTTTTTTTATTTCCACTTTTAATATTGCCTGGGCTATAAGAAACTTTTTTGGCCTATCCACCTGTAGTGGCGGCGAATGCCCTGTAAGACATACAGCCCTGTATGTTGTTCTAATAAGCTCGGTACTGGCCTGTATTTTTATGTTGTTTATTCAGAAAAGAGTGGATGAAAACAAAGAGGTTTCTCGTCAGGCAGCATGATCAACAGGTATTGATACTTCAACAAGCTCGGGATAAACTCCGCAAAAGATGATAGGAGATACCGTTTACTTCAAAAAATAATTTTCCTGTAAAAGGTTGGTTGAAGAAGTAGAGTCTTTTGGATCTAAGTCTCTCCTTCAGGGGGACAGGGGGTTCTTAATTCTTATTCTTAAAATCGCCCCGCTTCCATGCCTGTATAAACTCCGACCAGGCAGCAGGGTTAAAGATATTCATAGGCGGCACCTGGCCCTGGTAGGTAGCCTTGTTGGCTATGTTGCGAAACTGGAGGCTGGTGGTTTCGCTGCCATCGGCCGGAACGGTTTTCATCAATACACGCCGCTTGGCAGCATCGTTATTCTGGCGGGCAATTTCAATATCATCGTCGGGCACTTTGGTTTTTACAAAGTCTCTTTCAAACTGCGCCGGCGTAGGCCGCGGCTTTATGATGGTAACAGGTAAATACGTGGTGTCTTCTACCATTAATTGCACCATGCTGTATTGGTTGCCTTCTAAATTTTTAGGAATGGTAGCCGCTTTGGGCTTATAGCTAACGTGGGTGAATTCAATTATATCGCCTTTTAAAACCACAATGGAAAAAACGCCCTGGTCGTTGGTAATGGTTCCCCTGTTCGATCCTTTGATGGTAACACTTACAGCCGGAATGCCCACCAGGCTGTCTGCCGTCATCACAATACCATACAACTGCACCACGGAGTCCTTAGCTGTTTCAAATTGTGCATGCGATTGTTTTGCCAGGCCAATCATCAACAGCAGTAGCAGCGGTAAAATTTTTTTCATCTCTTCAAAAATAGCTACCTATTGATTTATATCAGAAAAGAGCATGTTTGTTTGGCCTAACTTTGCGACTTCATTAACAAATGCTGATATGACAAACGACGACGTGTTAAAGGCGCTGAGTACTGTGCAGGAGCCTGACCTCGGAAAAGACCTTGTAACCCTCAATATGGTGAGGGATATTGTAATAGATGGTAACTATGTTTCTTTTACGGTAGTGCTTACCACGCCAGCCTGCCCGCTGAAAGAAAAAATCAAAAACGATTGCGTCAATGCTATTAAGGATACGGTAAATAAAGAGGCCGTTGTAAAAGTGAATTTTACATCAAGCACCACCACCATCCGGGCCGACAAAAGTTCGGTGTTGCCGGGTGTAAAAAATATTATTGCAGTAGTAAGCGGAAAGGGTGGGGTAGGAAAGAGCACTGTTTCTGCCAACCTTGCTTTGGCTCTTGCCAAAGGCGGTGCTTCGGTGGGTTTACTGGACGCCGATATTTACGGGCCAAGCGTACCTATTATGTTTGGTGTTCGTGGCGAAAGGCCCATGATGACGGAAGTGAACGGTAAGGGAATGATCGTTCCGCTGGAACGCTATGGAATAAAATTGTTGAGCATTGGTTTGCTGGTAGATGAAAAAAATGCCGTGGTGTGGCGAGGCCCCATGGCCAGCAATGCCGTTCGCCAGTTTATTACCGATGTGCATTGGGGCGAGCTGGATTATTTGGTGATCGACATGCCGCCGGGCACAGGCGACATACACTTAACCATGATGCAAACGGCGCCGGTTACCGGTGTGGTGGTGGTTACCACGCCGCAGGATGTGGCGCTGGCCGATGCCAAAAAAGGCATTGCCATGTTTGGCCAGGCGCAAATGAATGTGCCTATCATTGGGCTGGTAGAGAACATGAGTTACTTCACGCCGGCCGAACTGCCCGATCATAAATACTACATTTTTGGAAAAGAAGGCGGCAGGCGTTTGGCCGAAGAATATGATCTTCCTTTCCTTGGCCAAATTCCTTTGGTGCAAAGCATTCGCGAAGGCGGCGATATTGGCGTGCCTGCCATGATCAATGACGATGCCATCAGCAAAGAAGCCTTTATGGAATTTGCAGGCATTGTAGCCCGAAGTGTTTCCATGCGCAATGCACATATAAAGAGTGAAGTGATCAGTGAGGTGGTTTAGTGTTAGAGTTTGGGGTTTAGAGTTTGGGGTTTATGTTTTAAGTTTAAAGATGGCTGCCATCAAAAAATTTGAGTGCATAGAAGTCTGGCAAAAAGCAAGGATGCTTTGTCAGAAGACATCAAAAGCAATTCCTGCAAAACCCTGAACCTCAAACTTCAAACCTCAAACAAAAAACCCCAAACCCTCCCCATGTACAATCTTCCTTACTTCAAAGAAAAAGACCAGCAGGTAGTGTTGGAGTTTATTCACCAGCACCCCTTTGCTTTTATAACAGGCTGCGATGAAAACAATAAACCTGTTGCTACGCAAATTCCCGTATTCATAGAAGAACGCAATGGTAAGCTGTACATGACGGGCCATATGATGAGGCAAACAGACCACCACAAAGCGTTTGAAAAAAATTCCAGTGTGCTTTGCGTATTTACGGGCCACCACAGTTATGTAAGTGCCAGTTGGTACAGCAATCCGCAACAGGCTTCCACCTGGAACTATATGTCGGTGCATGTAAAAGGGCAACTTCGTTTTTTAGGGGAAGAGGGTTTGATTGACGTTTTGAGGAAGACAAGCCTGCATTTTGAAAACAACAACCAGCACTCACCCACAACTTTTGATAATTTACCCCGGGACTACACAACCCGTTTAATGAAAGCCATTGTGGCTTTTGAGGTGGAAGTAGAGGCCATAGACAATGTTTTTAAACTAAGCCAGAACCGCGACAAGGAAAGTTACCACCACATTATAGAAAAGCTGGAAGCCCTGGATGCAGACGGAAAAACCATTGCTGCAGAAATGAAAAAACGGGAAACCGGCTTGTTTGGGTAAAAATACGAAGTACCATTACCATTCGTTTGCGGCTGCCTGGTGTACACGTCCTGCAAGCAAACATGAGCGTCCTGCAAGCAAACATAAGCGGCAGGGTACACCCCTTGAGCCCAGCTACCTTATACCATATTATATATATAGCAGCCCTGCCAGGAGCTAAATACCACCCGGCGTATTAGTAAATGGTTTTCAAAAACGCCGCTGGGACCACGGCCAACACACAAAGCCAGGCCTGAGTCCCCGCGGGGAAAAGAGAATATTATAAGTCCTTTGGATGATTTATGGAATAAGGGTAAGATTGACTGGTGAGAAGCGACAATACAAAAAGTATAATGCTAAAGAGTTGGAAATCAATATTGGTTTTTGTTGTGAGATAGCATCTTATAGCATAAATTTACCTGTTGCACGCAATAAATTGACAGTTTAAGATTCATGAGACAATTTCTATTTGCAATCATCTTTTTTCTGACTGCTTGTAATAACCAGACGCAATCACAGCAAAAGGCATCCGTTGATACATTGCAGACAGTAGCGCAAACTCATGATACTGACATAGCACAAAACATTTGGGTGGACAAATTCAATGGACAGCCTTATCCATTACCTGATTCCATGGGCGGAAAACCTGCATTCTTCTATCTTGACAATCCGAATGTTGCTTCTATTGCAAAAGCTTTGTATACAGGACAATTCAGACCAACCGATAACGATTCGACTACCCAGCTTCTGTCTTATGTAACCACTAACGACAGTAGCATAAGACCATTCTATCGCTGGTGTTTGGATTTTACCATTCAAATAAGCGACGGTGCTTTAGCTGAATATCCTGGTGAGCCAGCTTTAAAGTATGCAACTAAATTTCCTAAAGAATTTTTTGCTTACATGGACAAAGAAAAATCAGGTCAACGCTACAAACAATGGACAGAAATAATTGCTTACAGTGGTTTAGATAATTATGAAGACAAGCCAGACAAAATTCAAAAACAAATCACAACAAAAATCTTTGCCAATTGCCAAACTTGTAATGACAGCGTACGACAACGAATTGCCAAATTCGCAAAAGATATTACAGATGCAATTAAACTTCAAGATTGACTTTTACGGCGTGCAACAAGGGGTTTGGCAAAAAAACTGGCCGACGTAACGCAGCATCAACTTTTGTTTCGTTATTCAGCTTTAGTATTCAGCTCGACATTATAAATTTGGCGGCATTAATAACAATGAACTTTTAATTATAAATTTAGCGGCAGTTCGGGCTGAGGAATTTCAAATACCAGTTCTTCGCCAAGCCCTTACCGTTGTGCAAAACTTTCTGACACTTTAATAAGTCAAACGGTTTATTATGACCAGATATCTATTGTCCTCATTCTTGATTTTACTTCTCCTTGCATGTAATAACAACAAGGATGCAAAGGAAAAAGACAACAAGACCATTGGCTGTTATAGTACATTGACTACCGACAAAGATTGGTACACATCAGGCAAAAAAGCGCCAAAATTCAAAGGATTAGAAGGTATTGCTTTTAATATTTCAACTTCAAACCGCGAAGCACAGGATTATTTCAACCAGGGACTGATGCTGTCATATGGTTTCAATCATGCAGAAGCCGCAAGGTCATTTTATGAAGCAACCCGTCTGGATTCCACCAATGCTATGGCCTATTGGGGCTATGCTTATGTGTTAGGCCCAAACTACAATGGTGGTATGGAAAAAGATAATTTTGAACGAGCCTATGCTGCGACCAAAAAAGCACAGTCGTTTTCTGGTAATTGTACCCCAAAAGAGAAAGCACTTATTGAAGCATTGGCTTACAGATACGCCGCAAAACCTCCTGAAGATCGCAGCTCGCTGGATATTGCCTATGCTTCAGCCATGAAGAAAGTGTATGAACAATATCCGTCTGACCCCGACATCGGAGCACTTTATGCCGAATCGCTCATGAACCTGCACCCATGGAATTTATACGACAAGAAAACAAAACAGCCCCGTCAATGGACGCTGGAGTTGGTTGCGGTATTAGAAACCCTGATGAAAGTTAATCCAAAGCATCCGGGAGCTCATCACTTTTATATTCATGCAATGGAAGCCTCGGCCAAGCCTGAAAAAGCATTGGAGAGTGCAAAGCTACTTTATACGTTAGTTCCCGGAGCAGGGCACCTGGTGCATATGTCTTCTCATATTTATATAAACACAGGAGACTATCATCTTGGCTCCCTTTCTAATATCCGGGCGGTGGAAGTGGATAGTATATATACAACGGCCTGTCATGCACAAGGCGTTTATCCGCTCGCCTATTATCCGCATAACTATCATTTTCTGGCAGCTACCGCTACGCTGGAAGGCAATTCCTCGCTGGCATGGATGGCGGCAAAAGAGCTACAAAAACATACTGCGAAAGACATTATGCATCTGCCGGAATGGGGAACGTTGCAGCATTACTATACCATACCTTATTATGTGGCAGCAAAATTGAGTATGTGGGATATACTGCTTTCGCTTTCGCCACCTCCAAAAAACCTGGTGTACCCAAATGCAATTTGGCACTACGCTCAAGGCCTGGCGTACCTGGCAAAAAACGATGTGCCAAAGGCTAAGCATGAATTGGATAGACTTAACCGCTTAGCTACAGACACCACGCTGCAGCAATTAACGGTGTGGGGTATTAATACAACCGCCGATCTTGTTAAAATTGCAAAAAATGTATTAACAGCATGCATAGCATCAAGACAAAATGACCATGAACAATCAATTACCTTGCTTAAGCAAGCTGTTGCTATCGAAGACAATCTTAATTACAATGAACCTCCTGACTGGTTTTTTTCTGTACGGCATCATTTAGGAGCCGTACTTCTAAAAGCCGGAAAATATGGTGAGGCAGAACAAGTATATCGAAAGGACCTGTTAACATGGAAGAAAAACGGGTGGGCATTAATTGGATTATTCAATTCGTTGGTGCTACAGAAAAAAGATAAGGATGCGCAAACCTGCAAGTCAGCATTTAATGAAGCATGGCAATATGCAGATATAAAAATTGGATCATCATCAGGAATTGTTGATATGTAATACACTAAGTATTCCCACAACATGGTATTGCGTCAGGCGGGATGACGTTGTTACTTCAGCCATGTGCAAGCATCAGCAACAGTTCCATCGTGACGAACATCGCCGGGCAGCAGCAGAATAAACAATCAACTTTAATCTATAAATTGGGCAGCGGGGCTGGACGTTCAATGAATGCCGCCACATCGCCAATGCGTGACAGTTGGCTGCAACCTTTCCGTTCATAAACAAAGAATGTTTGCAACAATATCATCACAACTTTGGACGAATTACATTTGCTTCAAATAATAATACTATGCTGACAGCCATCAATCCAAAGTTGCCAATGAGAAACAAAGCTGCAACGAAAGACTATTACATTAATAAATTAGGATTTAAAAACGTAGGAAGTTCTGACTACGACGGTTATTTGATGGTCGAAAAAGACAACATAGAAATTCACTTTTTTGAATTTAAAGAAATTGAGGCTAAAGAAAACTATTCTGGAGTTTATATCAGAACAGACAATATTGACAATCTATATCAGTCATTGTTGGACAAAAAAGTAAGCATACATCCAAATGGACCTTTAGAGACCAAGCCATGGGGACAAAAAGAATTTGCTTTGCTTGACCCTGACAATAATTTATTGACTTTTGGTCAGAGGGTATGAGGAAAGTTTGACGACAGGAAGTAAGCGGCAGCAGCCAACACGAACTGTGTAAAAAACCAAATAAATTTTCAAGGTTTAGGAGAGCAATCGTTAGGTGGATAAAGTGCCTGTGATTTCATAACTGCAAATACTTGTTTTAGCAGTTTTCCGGTTCACCCGTGGCTTCACTGCGCTGGGAGCGATGGGAAACCAGGGAGCTTGAAGGTGCTGCCAATAATTTTCTTCCCCGACACTGCGTATCCTTGATAACTGATCTTCTCCAGCTTGTATTTGTGAAGGAAACCGGCAAAGAACATCATTCCGTTTAATAAGAAAAGGCCAGGGTTTATCTATCTTTCTTTCCTGGCTTGTACTCATATCCCGGTAAATGAATTCACAACAGCTTTATCAAGGCATATCATTTGAAGCATTCGTTACATGCAGCAGTCGAATACCCATTTACAGGATGGCTTTGTTCGTGTGAAAGGCGCAAGGGAACACAACCTTAAAAATGTAAGTCTTCAAATACCCCGTGATGCACTGGTGGTCTTTACCGGTGTTTCGGGTTCAGGTAAATCATCACTGGCCTTCGGGACTTTGTATGCAGAGGCGCAGCGGCGTTACCTGGAATCGGTTTCTCCTTATGCACGGCGGCTCTTTCACCAAATGCCCGTGCCTGTTGTAGATGAGGTGGAAGGCTTGCCCCCGGCAGTGGCATTGCAACAACAACGGGGTGGTACCTCAACCCGTTCTTCTGTTGGCTCGGTCACTACTATTTCTAATTTGCTGCGCATGCTGTATTCAAGGGCTGGCGATTACCCCAGGGGACAGGGTATTATTTATGCCGAAGCATTTTCTCCCAACACAGCTGAAGGCGCCTGCCCTCAGTGTCATGGATTGGGAAGGATCTATGAAGCTACAGAAGCGTCCATGGTGCCCGATCCTAATCTTACCATTCGTGAAAGAGCCATTGCTGCATGGCCTACCGCATGGGGCGGGCAAAACCTTCGTGATATTCTCATCACACTTGGTTATGATGTAGACAAGCCCTGGAAAGACCTTCCAAAAAAAGACCGCGACTGGATCCTCTTTACCGATGAACAACCACAAGTGCCCGTGTATCCCGGCTTCACGCATGAAGAAGTGAAAAGGGCGATCAAACAAAAAAGGGAACCCTCTTATATGGGTACCTTCAGCTCTGCACGGCGCAACCTCTTTCACACATTTGCCAACACGCAAAGTGCCCTCATGAAAAAGCGGGTGCAGCAATACATGATCAGCAGTGAATGTCCCACTTGCCACGGAAAACGTTTACGAAGGGAATCTCTGTCAATAAAATTTTCAGGAATGGACATTGCCGATATGTCCCGCCAACCGCTGAAAAAACTACTGGAAATTTTTAAACCTTGTGCTGATGGAACAGCCGATTGTGTAACCAGGCATACCAAAGAAGGCCACGAAGAAAAAGCAATGGTGGCTCAACGCATTGCTGAGGATCTCGTAGCAAGATTGAATGTATTGCTTGATCTTGGTCTTGGTTATCTCACACTCGAGCGCAGCACACCAACATTATCTCCCGGTGAACTGCAACGCCTGCGCTTAGCCACACAAGTGAGAAGCAATTTATTCGGAGTGGTCTATGTATTGGATGAACCTTCAGCGGGTTTACATCCTTCCGATACAGAAGCATTGTTGAGAGCTTTGAGTAAACTAAAAGCATCGGGTAATTCACTGTTTGTGGTGGAACATGAAATTGATGTGGTGCGTGCAGCCGACTGGATCGTGGATGTGGGCCCTGCCGCCGGTGAAAAAGGCGGTGAGGTCTTATACAGCGGGCCATTGGAAGGCCTGCATAAAGTAAAGGCTTCCCGAACAGGTGAGTTTCTCTTTACTACAAACCACAAACTACAAACTACAAACCGTCAACCCCTCGGCTGGCTCAAACTAAGCGGTGTTACACGAAACAACTTAAACAATCTCGATGCTGCTTTCCCCCTTGGTGTATTAACCTCGGTTACAGGTGTATCCGGTTCGGGCAAATCAAGTTTGGTGAGCCAGGTGTTGGTGGAGTTGGTTGCTGAAAACTTAGGACACGAACTACCGGTAGAAGAGGAGGAAGGAGATATATTACAGGAAGAAACCGTGCAAACACTGGGAGGAAAAATTGTTGCCGGCATGGAAAAGATTAAACGCTTGGTGAGAGTGGACCAGAAACCCATTGGCCGCACGCCACGTTCCAACCTTGCTACGTACACAGGTTTGTTTGATGGCGTAAGAAAATTATTTGCATCCACTAAAATGGCAAAGAGCCGGCATTATGATGCGGGACGTTTTTCTTTCAATGTCGGTAAGGGCCGTTGTGAAAAATGCGAAGGCGAAGGCTTTGTAATGGTTGAACTGCTTTTTCTTCCAAGCGTGTATGCACCTTGCCCCGTTTGTGGCGGTACTCGTTACAATGCAAAAACATTGGAGATTACTTACAAGGATAAGAACATAGCTGATGTGTTGCGCATGACCGTAGACGAAGCACTCGAATTCTTTAGTGATGAGCCCAACATTCTGCGTTCGCTGGAAATGCTGCGCGAAGTAGGCCTTGGTTATTTGCGATTAGGGCAACCGGCTACAGAGTTGTCTGGCGGTGAAGCGCAGCGTATTAAGCTGGCAACGGAGCTACAACGTTTAGGCAAGGGCAACACCCTGTATATTTTGGATGAACCCACCACAGGCTTGCATCCTTCCGACGTAGAGAAACTGGTCGTTCAGCTCAACCGCCTGGTTGATGCCGGTAATACAGTGATTGTAGTGGAGCATGATATGCATGTGATTGCACAAAGCGATTGGGTGATCGATATTGGTCCCGGTGCAGGCGAAGAAGGAGGCCTCATTGTAGCGCAGGGCACACCGGCTGAAGTGGCCAAGGTGAAAGAGAGTAAAACGGCAGTGTATTTACGGAGAATGTTGGAGGGTGTATAAACAATGAATGCTAACAACCTCAGTCCGGCGGAATATCTCTTAAGCGCTGATCTCAAGCTTGTATCCTTTGCCGCGTACGACAGTGATTTTGATAGTGGGATCGGCTTCCAGTTTTTTTCTAAGCTTCGAAATGAACATATCCAGGCTGCGGCCTACTATCACACCTTCGTCTTCCCATATCTCTTTTTGTAGCCGGCTTCTTTCAATTATCTCATTGGGAGACGAAGCGAAAATGCGTAGTACACGGGTTTCTGTTTTGGTCAGGTCTATGGTCTTTTCATTGATCATGATCTTACGCATATCCGCGTCGAACGACATGGACCCCAAAGTGAAAATACCGGTAGGCACATGATCAGGTATGGTCTTCCGCGGCTTAACAGGGTTGAAAACAATAAGTCCAACAAATGCTATAACGGCCAGGCTGCCCAAAAAATATCCATTCTTTGCTGTAATGATTCCTCCCGGTTTAAATTGAATGTTGATCATGTAACAGGCAATGGGCTGCCTTCTTCCTATACAGGCTACAATATCATCTTTCTTATTTTTTGAGATAGCAAATCCGTAAGCTACACGGGCATTGGCACAGTTCAGTACCTTAACCACGTAATCACTTGCCAGCGGGTCTTTGGCTAACCAACGCTGCGTAGTGTTTACCAGGGATCCGGGTTGAAAACTGAACGCATGCTCGAAACTGATTTGGTATTCGTTTTCGGCGAGCCTTTTTACCGGTAGTACCCGTGATACACTGTCGCCCGACTGAAGAAGTATTTCATGCCCAATCCGGCGGAGCAAAATTTCCCTCCTGGCAAAGTCAAAATCATCATTGCCCGTCATACTGAAAGCCACGCAGATCGCAGAGATAAACATGAGGAGCATCCATGCAAACAGGTATTTGCGTTTTTTGATGAGGCGCTTTCTGCTGACAAGCATACTGTCAAGATATTATTTACAAAGTTTACACTATTAATTACAATCCGGGTTCCTCCGTCGGAACACTCTCAAAGTATTTTTGTGGAACCAATTGTAAAAGGAACAAAACAGGTTTAGCAAAAGATAGATCGATGTTAGTTAAATCTACAAAAAATATGAAAAGACTTATTTATGCGCTGCTTGTACTGCTGGTGGTGGTAAGCGGGCTGGTATTTGCCAATCGGGAAATCAAAAATGGAACGGCTAACAAATCAATCCCAAAGCCACCCCTTGCTGCGGAAATGAAAGCCGAAAAGGAAAAATGGGAGGCTACTCCTCCCGGTATACTGTACAAAAAATGGGAAGCGTCTCCTTCAGGTACAAAAGTGTACGCCGCCGAAGCTAAAATAAGGACGCATGTAAATGCTTTTACCAATATGGAGGCTGTTGTAACCTCTTTGTCTCTTCCGCCGGGCTCACGGTTAGGTTTTGGCGTGATGGCCAGGATCAATGGTGAAGATTATATTGTAATCTTTAACCCCGAAAAGTCTCAACTTAAGCCATTGCATAGCCTGGAAGTGAACGACAAAATAATGATAAGAAGCCGTACCGTAACACATGCGCCCAAGTATGCATATCCAATCGTATGGGGCGAGTATGTAGAGCGGGATGGTAAAGTAATTTTTAAACGTATCCCTCGTAAAGGGGGTTGTTGAGTAAACCGTGCTATGTGGCCGACGGTCACAAAATTGCGAAAGAACGTCTTTAAGAACACCCGGGGCACTTTACCACTTCATTCAACCGCCTAGCTTCCTGCAAATGGTGTCCCGAAGATGCCCACTGCCAGTTCTGCCCAAATAAGAAAGAGAGCTAAAAGGATAAAGGCACAAATAATGATCCGTGTCTTCATTGTTTTTACCCTTCTCATTACAAATTCACACAGAAGCCCTGTGCCGAACAGGAGCACAGCAGCAACAGCAAAATCAAATACAGACCAGTCTACTTCACTGGTAAACTGCATCGCTACAAGTGGTACAAGCAACAGCAGAACGACTGTTAGCAAAATGGCGGAAAGTCTTTTGTTTTTGGTAAGCACAAGTGTAATGATTTAAATGATGACACAAAGATAAAAAAGTACTTTGTATTTCAAAGTAAAATCTAAAAATTTATTTTTTTTCTTCAAATATTACCGGCAGCAGGCGTGTTACAGGTCATTCGCTTTATTTCATCAATCAAATGAATCTGCTTTAGCTTTACGGCATGAATTTATCGCTGGAAGGGAAGAATGCAGTTATTTGCGGCAGTAGCCAGGGCATTGGTTACGCCATTGCCGAAGAACTGGCGCTCATGGGCGCCAACTGTATTTTATTGGCAAGAAACGAAGAAGCTTTAAAAACTGCGGCTTCGCAACTGGACGTTACTCTTCGTCAATCGCATAGCTATCATGCTATTGATTTTAACGATCAAAATGCAGTGAGAGATCTGATAACAACAATAACAGCGCAGCATACCGTTCACATTCTTGTTAATAATTCGGGTGGTCCCAAAGCGGGTCCTATTGTTGATGCCACAGCAGAACAATTTCTGCAGGCTTTCAACCAGCATTTGATCATTAATCATCTGCTGGTGAAAGCCGTGATGGATGGCATGAAAAAAGAAAACTATGGCCGCATCATCAACATCATTTCTACATCTGTAAAAACACCGTTGAGAAATTTGGGTGTTTCTAACACTACCCGTGGTGCGGTAGCATCGTGGGCCAAAACCATGTCGAATGAGCTGGCGCAGTTTGGCATTACGGTCAATAATATTTTACCCGGACTTACACGTACACACCGATTAGAATCGTTGATCAATACCACAGCCACTGCAAAAAAAGTAGCGGCGGAAGAAGTGGAAAAACAAATGCTGGAAGAAGTGCCTGCAAAACGCTTTGCCGAAGCGGCTGAAATTGCTGCTGTTGCTGCATTTTTGGCAACACCTGCAGCAGCCTACGTCAATGGTGAAAGTATTCGTGTAGATGGCGGCAGAACCGATTCTATTTAAAGTTACCATGCATGAATTTTGAAAACAGCCTTGCCTTTGCGCAGCAATTAGATGATAGTTTTTCATCGTATAGAAATGCGTTTGTCATTCCGCAACACAATGGAAAGAACGCCATTTATTTTTTAGGCAACTCGTTAGGATTGCGGCCAAAAAAAACAGCAACCTCTATAGAGCAAATACTTCAACAATGGGATGCCTTAGGTGTTGAAGCTTTTTTCAAAGGCACAGAGCCGTGGATGCAATATCATGACCGGCTAGTTCAGCCACTGTCAAAAATAGTGGGTGCGTTGCCACACGAGGTAGTGGTGATGAACAGCCTTACCGTGAACCTGCATTTGATGCTGACAAGCTTTTATCAACCGCTAGGTAAACGAATAAAAATTTTGTGTGAAGCAAAAGCTTTCTGCAGCGACCAATACATGCTGGAAACGCATGTGAAGCAAAGAGGTTTGAACCAGGAAGAGATCATTATTGAAGTGCATCCGCGGCAAGGTGAATTTACCCTGCGTGACGAAGATATTTTAGCTGCTATTGAGCAGCATAAAGATGAATTGGCGCTTGTGTTTTTTGGCGGCGTTAATTATTACACGGGCCAGGTACTTGATATGCAGGCCATAGCAACCGCTGTCCATGATGCAGGTGCCAAAGCCGGATTTGATTTGGCTCATGCCGCAGGAAATATTTTTCTTGATCTGCACAACTGGAATGCTGATTTTGCCTGTTGGTGTAGCTATAAATATTTAAACTCCGGGCCCGGTGCTATCGGCGGCGCCTATGTTCACGAACGGTATCATAATGATCTTTCACTGAACCGTTTGGCAGGGTGGTGGGGTTATAATAAAGCCGATCGTTTTAAAATGCAGAAGGGTTTTGATCCTGTTCGTTCGGCCGAGGGTTGGCAACTGAGTACGCCATCGCCTGTATTGTATGCAGCGCATAAAGCCGCCCTCGATATTTTTGACGAAGCAGGCATAGAAGCAATGCAGCAGAAAGGAAAATCATTAAGCGATTATCTTTTGTATTTGCTGAATGAGTTGAATCGATCAATGCCACAAAAAAACATCCGGGTGTTGACGCCTGCAACAGCTAAAGGTTGCCAGGTTTCTCTGTTGATGTTGAAAAACGGGAAAGCAATATTTGATCACTTATCCAATGGCGGTGTTTTTGCCGACTGGCGTGAGCCTGACGTCATTCGTGTGGCACCGGTGCCGCTGTACAATACATTTGAAGAAGTGTGGAGGTTTGTGCAGCTATTGCAGGACGCCTGTATAAAAACCGGGGCTTAAATATTTTAATAAGTGTAGTTCCATTTATCTTGCACCGGGCAATACCTCAAACATCAAACGTCAAACCTCAAACATAGCATGACCCGCCAGCAATTAGTTGAACAAATATTCTCTAAACAAACTTATCTCTGTGTTGGTTTAGATACAGACAGAACAAAAATTCCACAACACCTGCAGTCGCATCCGGATGCTGTTTTTGAATTTAATAAACAGATCATTGATGCTACCAAAGATCATTGTGTTGGCTATAAAATAAACACGGCTTTTTACGAAGCAGAAGGTGTGAAAGGGTGGGAAACGTTAGAGAAAACAGTGAACTATATTCCTTCTACGCATTTTACCATTGCCGATGCCAAGCGTGGCGATATTGGCAACACCTCTTCGCAGTACGCCAAAGCTTTTTTGAAACACTGAATTTTGATGCCATCACTGTGGCACCTTACATGGGTGAGGACAGTGTAAAACCTTTTTTAGCATACAAAAACAAATGGACGATTGTATTAGGATTAACATCCAACACGGGTGCAAAAGATTTTGAGCTGCAAAAAATACTGGTGCAAAAAGAGTTGTTGTACGAGGGCATGCACACCACCAAACAGCAAACAAAATTCTTGTACGAAACGGTTTTAGAAACTGTTTCTGCCTGGGGCCATGAAGAAAACCTGATGTTTGTAGTTGGTGCTACGCAATCCGATGAATTTTTGAACATTCGCAGGTTCACGCCTAACCATTTTTATCTGGTGCCTGGCGTAGGCGCACAAGGTGGAAGTTTGAAAGAGGTGTCAGAAAAGGCCATGACAGCCGATTGCGGCTTATTGGTAAATGCCAGCCGTGCTATTATTTATGCTTCAAACGGTGAAGACTTTGTCGAAGCTGCAGCCAAAGCAGCCAAAGCTTATGCAGATGAAATGAAACAGTATTTACGTAAGTGATTTTTTGTTACCGGCTTGTCTAGGAACTGCTGTATTTGTAGCTCTTTAATTGCTTTGAGCCTCGAAGCTCATAGCTTGTGATTCAAAGCTTTTTACCCGCTTCATAATTATATTTATCTTGTTCAACGTTTGTACAATTATTTTTAAGCAACCTGTTTGTCTTATCATTCCGAAAATAAATTTTGATACCATCATGAGAAAATTGATCCTTCTGTCAGGAACATTTTTACTGAGCATCTGTTTGTTGGCTCAAACACCTGGCACTAAAGCTAATTATCAATTGGCTGCCCGCTTCTCACCCAAAAAAATAGAGAAGATGGTTTTCAGTACCGCTGTTGATCCGCACTGGTTAAAAAAATCGAACCGCTTCTGGTACACCTACGAAACACCCAATGGAAAAAACTGGTGGATCGTTGATCCGTCAAAAGCAGATAAGCGTTTGCTTTTCGACAACGCCAAACTGGCCTCGCAATTAACCATGATCGTGAAAGATCCAATGGATGCGCAGCACCTGAATATCGACAGCCTGCGTTTTGTAAAAGATGAAAACTGGATACAGTTCCAGGCAACAAGCACACAGGACTCTGTAATAAAAGATACCGCTGCAAAAAAAGGCACGCCCAAAACAGAAAAGAAAAAATTTTATTTCGAATACAATATTAACACCGGGCAACTGGTGCAATTGCCTGATTTTAGAAGACCAAAGCGCAATCCCCGCTGGGCTTCTATTTCGCCTGACGGACAAACGGTTCTTTTTGTTCGCAATTTTAATTTATACTGGATGGATAAGCCCAATTATGAAAAGGCTTTGCAAAATGAAGACGACAGTACCGTTGTGGAACACAAGATCACGAACGACGGCGTGGAATATTTCAGTTATACAACCGATGGTTATTATTCTGGCGGAGGTGAGGATAATGTTGAAAAAGAAAAAAACAAAAGCAAACGCAAGCCTGTATCTGTTTACTGGTCGCCCGATTCAAAGCATTTTGCTATGGTGCGTGTAGATGCAAGAAATGTAAAAGACCTGTGGGTGATCAATAGCATTGCGGAGCCACGGCCAACGCTGGAAACTTACAAGTACTGGATGCCCGGCGAAAAGGAATCGCCTGTTTCTTATGTGTTGTTGTTTGATAACAATACAAAAAATTATAAGGAACTAAATATCAAAGAATTTAAAGATCAGGATGTTGGTATCTGGAACACACCCAACCTGCGCAACACAAGAGATGACGACTGGCGGCCATTGGTTTGGCTGGGAACCAATGATAAATTTTATTTCACCCGCACCAGCCGCGACCTGAAAAGAATTGACTTATGCACAGTGGATATAAACAGCGAAAACGTAAAGACGCTGATTCCCGAAAGACTGAACACTTATGTAGAAACAAGAAGGCCAGGCCTTGTAAACAATGGCAATGAAATAATTGAGTGGAGCGAACGTGACGGCTGGGCGCATTTTTATTTGTACGATGGTAATGGCAATTTGAAAAACCAAATTACCTCCGGTGCTTATCACTGTGAAGACATTGTGGGAATTGACGAAAAGAACAGGGTTTTATATTTTACCGCCAATAACAGGGAGCCGAATGAAGATCCTTATTACGGGCATTTATACCGTGTAAATTTTGATGGAAGCGGCTTGCGTTTGTTGAACGCCGGCGATTTCGATCATTCCTCAAGTATGGACGACAACGAACTTTATTTTGTTGACAATTATTCAAGAGTGAATACAGCACCCAAATCAACGCTTTACAATACCGAAGGCAAAAAGATCATGGACCTGGAAACCACAGATCTGTCCTCGCTTTTTGCAGCAGGCTACAAGTTTCCGCAGGTGTTTAAAGTAAAGGCCGATGATGGTATTACCGATCTATATGGCGCTATGTATAAGCCTTTCGATTTCGATAGCACCAAAAAATATCCCATCATTGAGTATGTATATCCCGGTCCGCAAACCGAAGCAGTCAATCAATCATGGAGCCGCAGCATGGATCGTATAGATCGTTTGGCGCAATTGGGTTTTGTAGTGGTAACGGTTGGCAACCGTGGCGGAAACCCGGCCCGCAGCAAGTGGTATCATAACTATGGCTATGGTAATTTAAGAGACTATGGACTGGCCGATAAAAAAGCTGCTGCAGAACAATTGGCCGATCGTTACAAATTCATTGACCTTGATCGTGTAGGTATTTGCGGTCACTCCGGCGGTGGATTTATGAGTACGGCAGCTATGCTGGTATATCCCGATTTTTTCAAAGTGGCCGTGTCTTCTTCGGGCAATCACGACAACAGCATTTATAATCGTTGGTGGAGTGAGAAGCATCATGGTGTAAAAGAAACTATTGGCGATAAAGGCGACACCACGTTCGTGTACAACATTGAAAAAAATCCTGACCTCGCTAAAAACTTAAAAGGGCATTTAATGTTGACCACCGGTGATATTGACAACAATGTACACCCGGCCAATACCATTCGCATGGTGAATGCATTAATTAAGGCCAACAAACGCTTCGACCTTTTGTTGTTGCCAGGGCAGCGTCATGGTTATGGCGATATGACGGAATACTTTTTCTGGAGAATGGCCGATTATTTCAGCCGCTATTTCTTAGACGATTCCGACAGGCCGGTGGATATCATAGAAATGAACCGTGAAGTAGAGCAAACGGGATCAAAGCGTAAAGCACTTTAACTTATCGATCATTTTAATTTACATCATTGCAAGGGAAGTGATTGAAAGATCATAACCTTTGCAATGATTTTTTATTTCAATGAAGTCTCCCATAATTGTAAAAGGCAAAACAACAGACGACGAAACCCGTTGTGTTCACTATCATTCCCCAACGGATGTTATTGCCATTAAATTCAAATGCTGCCGGCAATATTATTCCTGTTATAGCTGCCACGAGGAGGCAGCAGGCCATGCGGCAGCAACATGGGGCAAAAATGAGTTCAGTACCAAGGCCGTTCTTTGCGGCGTTTGCAAAAACGAATTGACCATTCGCGAATATTTAACCTCAAATAACCAGTGCCCGTTTTGTAAAACATCTTTTAATCCAAAGTGCAAAAGCCATCATCATTTATATTTTGAACAAACGAATGGTTAAACCATATTACGCTCAATATCTGAACAATCCTTTAACGAAAAGCGGTGCAATTTTCGACACTTTTACAACGTTAAGCCACAGGTATGAAAACAGTTCCTTTTTTAGCTTTTTGTCTTTGTTTTTGCATCGCCTCGTTTGGCTTTAAAAATATTGGTCCCGGCCCAAAGGCCACCACAAGCGAGCCGCTTGATAAGATCGGCATTCTTAAATTAGTGAACGCTGCCCGCCAAAAAGGCTGCCAATGCGGCGATACTTATTATTACCCGGCGCCTGCATTAACCTGGAACGAACAATTGGAGCAAGCTGCATTTGCCCATAGCAAGGACATGTTCTCAAAAAAATATTTTAGTCATACAGCACCAGACGGCAGCAGGGCAGGAGATCGTATTGAAAAAGCCGGTTATCACTGGCTGATGTATGGTGAGAACATTGGCCTTGGCTATAAAAATGAAAAAGAAGTGGTAGAAGGCTGGCTCAAAAGTCCGGGCCACTGCAAAAACATTATGAACAAGGATTACAAAGAGATGGGCGTAGCAAGAGCCGGCAATTACTGGACACAGGAGTTTGGAACAAAGTAAAGAAATAACAAAAAAGAAAAATCTCCGCAAGGCTACATTTACATGCTTGCTTTAGGCTGGCAATTTCTTACGTGTATGGATGTTCATTGACTTTTTTGCTAAAGGAATATTATTATTGATATTCATTTCACCTCCTTAACTGTAAGATAAAAGTTTGGATCAACTTTCACGGTTTCAACCGAATCTTTGTTTTTAAATGAAAACGCCTGCCATGCAGTGGTGGGAAAGATCCAGGCGTTGGTTAAGTTGATTCTAATGGGCATTGTGAACTGCTCGTTACAATTTGCAAACCTGTACCTGCATTCATTATTTTTCAAACTATATTCCAACACAGGAACCTGCGTCGTTCTTAAATACTGATCAAATAGAGGGCTAAAATTATAACCAGACTGTGAACTTATGTAATTTTCGATTTGGTTTGTTGTAACCACGCTATGAAAAAAACGACTATTCAAGCCACGCAGTATTTTCAAAAATTTTGCATCATCATTTAGAATAGTTTGAATCATGTGAATGACAGCCCATCCTTTAATATAACCATCCGAACTTCCGTCTTCATTGATTCCATACCGGCCAATTACAGGTTTATCATTTTCTATAGTTCTATATCTTCCTGCCAGAAACTCTTCACCAGCTTCCTTTCCGCACAGGTCTGCTATTACAAGTTCCTCAGCCATTCCCGCAAAGCCTTCCTGTATCCACCTGTCAGCAATATCTGAAGCAGTGATACTGTTACCAAACCATTCGTGAGCCATTTCATGTACAATAATTCTGTCTGTCTTTTTGCCCCAGCCTGTTCTCGACACATCATTGCCTTTATAGGTGCCTTTGGTGTAATTGTTACCATAGGCGATTGCACTTTGGTGCTCCATGCCAATATATGGCGCATCTACCATTTTGAATCCGTCTTCGTAAAAAGGATAAGGCCCAAACCAGTGTTCCATTGACCTCATTGCCTGTACGGCTTCGGGAATCATGTGGTTCTCTGCTTTTTGCCGGTTGTAATCAAGCACCCAATAGTTCATGGTAAGTTTTCCTTTTTCTCCATTATACTTCTGGCCAATGTTTACATAAGATCCTATATAAAATGAAATACCATAGTGATTAATCGGATTAGTAACCATCCAGGTGTATGTTGTCGTACTATCCATATGTTGTTGCTTGTGTTTCAATCGGCCATTACCAATTGCAACAAGGTTGGAAGGAGTAATGATTGAAAGAGAGGCACCCTTGTCAGGTTCATCATACAACATATTTTTACAAGGGTACCATAAACTGGCGCCTTTGTATTGACAGGCTACAGAAATCCATGGACGTTTTAATGAGTCTGTTGTCCAAACAAAACCTCCATCCCATGGCGGCGACTTTGATTCAATGGGCTTACCGGAATAGTAAATGGTAATTTCACTAACCTTGTTATTCTCTTTTTTTTCAGTAGTTACATACCAAATATCTCCCTCGTTGCGAAATTTTAATCTACTGCCATTTTGAATTACACTATCTATCATTAGCGGCTTAACCAGGTCAATCTGCATAAGCCTTGAATGATTTTTAGTTACGACCTTATATTGTATAGTGTTTTTGCCGCTAAGGCTCCTGGAATTATAATCTGGCCTTATAGTAATATCATAATGCATTATGTCCCACCATGTCTTTTCAGGCGTTAAGGAGCCAATCAAACTGTCTTCCTTCGTGGGTTGGTGAAGGGCTTCCTGCTGAGACCAGGCAGCTGTTGTAATTAAAAGAGAGGAAAGCAGGAACTTATAGAGCATATACCAAAATTTCTGAAAACGAATGTACAACTAATTATTTAGTTTATTGACTAAGTTTATAGTTAATGATTTATTTGTAATTGAAGCATCAGGCGTTCCGCTTTTTTTAGCAGTTAGCAAACAACACTGTTGGTTGCCTTTTTTATCTCAGTAATTATTTGAAAAAGATTTTTAGTTACAGAAAAAGTTAAAGCACATGCTTTCATATCCACACAAAAAAACCGCAACTAAAGCTGCGGTTATAAAAACTACAAAGAAAATATTATCTCCTGTTTCCAAATATGCGCAATAACATTAAGAACAGGTTAATGAAATCCAGGTAAAGCGACAGGGCACCAACAATGGCTCCTTTTCGGTGTTCTTCTGTGCCTTCGGTTACCCTTACCGCCATGTTCTTGATCTTTTGCGTATCGTAGGCCACAAGGCCGGTGAAAATAAAAATGCCTACATAAGTGGTAATCCAGTAAAGGGCCGAACTGTTTAAAAATATGTTTACAATAGAAGCGATTACCAAACCAATAAGCAGCATAAATAAAAGGCTGCCGAATTTAGTAAGATCATTCCCGGTAAAATAGCCGTAGGCGCTCATCAGCGCAAACATGCCGCCTGTGATAAAGAAAGTAGAAGCAATAGAACCGCTGGTATAAATAAGAAACACAAAGGAAAGCGTTAATCCATTAAGTACGGAGTAAGCAATGAAAATCAGCGTAGCGGTTTTGGATGACATTTTGGAAATAAAGCCAACCAGCGAGCCTACCAATAGCAGTTCGCCAATGACAAGTCCGTAGAAAACAGCCTTACTGCTGAAAATAAAATTGATCATACTTTCTGAGCCGGCAGTGTACATAGCCACCACGCCGGTAATAGCTAAGGCAAAGGCCATCCAGCCGTATACTTTGGTAATGAAACGTTGTTGCTCTTTAGCTACCTGTTCAGGCGAAAGGGAAAATAAGATGTCGTTGTTCATATAACGGTGTATTTCGCTACAAGATAAAGAAAAAGCGAAAAGGCAATAATTAATGAAATATGAATATTGTTTTTGTAGGATGTTATTTGCCTGTCTTCTCTGCCAGATCATCGATGAATGCTGCCTGCGCTGCATTGATTTTTTCTTTTGCTGCTTCCGCAGAAAACCAGGCTGCCTTGTCTACTTCAGGATAGCTTTGCCATTTGCCCGATTTATACGGCCATTCTATTTTAAATGTGTTGGATACAACCGCATCGGCATTGATATCGCCTTCCACGGCCCAGGCATACACCATCTTCCCGGCTTTTTGTTTGATAGGATTTAATTCGACAAAATTTCCTTCTATCTTTTTGCCTGTTTCTTCTTCAAATTCTCTTTGCGCCGCAGCAAGCGGTTCTTCTTCATCGGTAAATTCGCCTTTGGGTATGGACCAGGCGCCTGCATCTTTTCCTTTCCAGAAAGGACCACCCGGATGTACCAAAAAAACTTCAAGGTTTTTGTTCTTCTTCCGGTATAATAATATGCCTGCGCTCTTCCTCATGTTCTTTGTTTTGAGTAAGATAAGCCAAACTAATGATCATCCAACCTATCCAAAATAGATAGGCGCCTAAATGGAAACGTTCGCCCAAGAGGCGATGTGATATCGTGTGCCGAAAGTCGTAATACGTAAAATATAAACCGATCATGGAGAGCAGCAGCATGCTTATGTGCAGTATGTTTGCCCTATGCTTACCTAATCTCCGCTGCGCAACACCTTGTAGTAACCATAAAATAATGAGTACAACAAAAACCGTTACTGCACCCTGCCACCAGGTTTTTAAAAAACGGTATTCTTTATAGAACAAGCTGATACCAGCTTTTCCCACCAGGGATGCTTTTGATAACAACCAGCCGGACATTGCAGATAGAATACCTAAGATGAGAATAAGGAGTGCAGTTTTTTTCACATTAATAATTTGCCGGAAAAATAAAATAATTCACGATGATGATGACTAATAACGGCATGCAAAAAAACGTGGCAGCTTTGTAAACTGCTTACATAAAGAAAATGCTCAAATGTTATTTTTATTCCGGGTCAACTGCTATCTTTCAATATCCTGGTGGTTCAAAGGCTTATCACTTTCTTTAGTGGGATCGCCATCATTTTTGTTGCGGCCTCTTTGCGTTTGATTAATAA
>JBQCJM010000393.1:0-15050 GCA_051952715.1 Flavisolibacter sp. | reverse complement strand
CACTGTATTTGCTCCCACGAACGCAGCGTTTGATAAGCTACCCAAAGGAACAGTTGAAGACCTTATGAAACCCGAGAACAAAGCAAAGCTGCAGGATATTTTACAATACCATGTATTTGTTGGCAGCTTAAGTACAGATTTAATGCAGGATGGACAAACATTAAACGAAGTAAATGGCGGAGACATCACCATCAGTAAAAAAGATGGGAAAGTGGTTCTTAACAACAGTGCCACTATTGTTGCTTCCATTCCTGCAGCCAATGGTATTATTCATGTAATTGATGGAGTATTGTTACCTCCGACAAATAAATAGTTGTTGATGGAAAGCGGTAGATAACAGATGATTGCTTTTCACACTCACCACTCTCCGTTGACCACTAACTTTTTTCATTGTACAAACAGGCTTCCGGTGCGGCTCTGCTTTACTGCAGAGCCCAACTCCCGGGAGTTTCAAAAAAGCGTAGTATGAACAAGATGAGCCTTTCTTCAAGAATAATTATAGCGATCGCATCCCTTAGTCTTACAGCAACTTTTTTCCTGCCCGTTTGGTTTATCTTTCTAATTGCACCGCAGTATCCCGAAGGATTAACCATGAATATCTGGCTGAATAAACTCACCGGCCAGGTTGAAATTATCAACGGATTGAACCACTACATCGGCATGAAGCATATTAAAGCCGAAATGTTTCCAGAATTTAATTACCTCACCTACGTTGTTGCTTTTTTTATTTTGTTTGGCTTAATTGTCGCTCTTACTGGCAAAAGAAAACTATTGTCTTCTTATTTGGTGATAACAGTTTTGGGCGGCATAGCGGCCATGGTTGATTTTTATAAATGGGGTTACGATTACGGCCACAACCTTGATCCCAAAGCGGCTATACAAATTCCGGGGTTAACCTATCAGCCTCCATTGTTTGGCCATAAAACCCTGCTGAACTTCGATGCTTATTCTTATCCTGAAATTGGTGGATGGATCGTTATTGGTGCAGGCTGTATTTTCTTTTTGGTATGGGCTTACGAATGGTATAAAAACAGGAAACGTAATACCGTTGTGGCCCCCTTCAAAGTGGCTGCACCGGTTGCTGCAATGCTGTTGCTTTTGGTTTCATCGTGCACAGCCAAACCACAAGCCTTCAATATTGGGAAAGATAATTGTGACGATTGCAAAATGACCATTATGGACGCCAAATTCGGCGGCGAGATCATCACAAAAAAAGGAAAGATCTACAAATTTGATGATCCACATTGCCTGGCGCATTTCATTAAGTCAGGAAACATAAAGCAAGCAGATGTTGCTCAAACTTTGTTTGTTAGTTATCAAAATCCCAACAGCTTTTTAGACAGCAAAACGGTACAATTTATTGTTAGCGATCAACTGAAAAGCCCTATGAACAGTAATGCTGCTGCCTTCGAAAACAAAGCAGCTGCTGATCAAAAATCGAAAGAAACCAGTGGTAGCGTAAAAACATGGGATGAATTACTTCAATCTTTATAAATGAAACGAACACACCATCGAAATGAAACATATTCTAACCATATTCTTTCTTTTTTCCTTCTATGCACTTTCGGCTAAAACCATTGTGGTTGGCAAGAACCAGGTGGTAACTTCCCTGCGCAAGGCCGTGGAGTTAGCCAGTGAAGGCGATACCATTCTTTTACAAAAAGGGGTGTACAAAGAAGGGAACGTCATCATCGACAAACCCCTGTTCTTAATAGGTGTAGATGAGCCTGTTTTAGAAGGCGAGGACAAATATGAAATTCTTACAGTTAGCGGTAATGGCATTGTCATCAAAGGCATCCGGTTTCGCAATTCCGGCTACTCCAGTACCAATGACTATGCTTCCATCAGCGTAGTAGATGCAGAAAATGTAATTGTTGAAAACAATACCGTCACGCACGCCTACTTCGCCATTCACTTTGCCAATTCGAAACAATGCCTTATCCGTAACAACACCATTACCGGCACCCCAAAAACCGAGCAAACTTCCGGCAATGGCATTCACTTGTGGAAGTGCGACAATATGGTAGTAGAAAACAACGACATCCAGGGCCACCGCGACGGCATTTATTTTGAGTTTGTCACCAATTCCATTATTCAAGACAACAACAGTCACAACAACATCCGGTACGGGTTGCACTTTATGTTTTCAAACAACGACGCGTACTTGCAAAACACTTTCAATAACAATGGCGCCGGTGTTGCGGTTATGTATTCGCATCATGTGCACATGCAGCGCAATATTTTTGAGAACAACTGGGGTCCCAGTGCTTATGGACTGCTGTTAAAAGAAATCTCGGACGCATCCATACTTGAAAATAAGTTTGTAGAAAACACTGCCGGCATCGTAATGGAAAGCACCAACCGCATTGAAGTGCAATTAAATCGCTTTCAAAATAATGGCTGGGCCTTACGGGTGCAGGCAAGCTGCAACGACAATACGGTTCACCATAACAATTTCCTTGGCAACACCTTTGACATTGCCACCAACGGCACGATGATGCTCAATAAGTTCTATAACAACTACTGGGATAAATACGAAGGCTACGACATGAATCAAGATGTAGTAGGCGATGTACCCTATCATCCGGTAAGCATGTATTCTATGGTGATTGAGCAAAACCCGAACTCTGTAATTCTATTAAGAAGTTTTATGGTATCCCTTTTGGATAAAGCAGAAAAAGCGATTCCAAGTCTTACTCCCGAAAATATGGTTGACGAACAACCTTTAATGAAACCTTTAGCGTTATGATCACGATACAAAACATCAATAAGCGGTTTAAGAAATTACTGGCGCTGGACCACATCAATGCAACCTTTAACAAAGGCCAGGTTATTTCCCTGATTGGCCCCAACGGCTCGGGCAAAACCACGCTGATCAAATCCATTTTGGGTTTGGTAAAGCCCGACAACGGCAGTATTCTTTTTAATGGCGTGCCGGTGACCGAAGAAGTACTGTACCGGAAAAACATTGGCTACATGCCACAGATTGGCCGCTACCCCGACAACATGAAGATTGGCCAGTTGTTCAGCATGATCAAAAACCTGCGCAGCAATGAAAAAGCAATGGATGAAGAGTTGTATTTCAAATTCAAACTGGATACAATTCTTGACAAGTCCATGCGGGCCTTATCCGGCGGCACACGGCAAAAAGTAAGCGCAGCCCTGGCATTTTTATTCGATCCCGACGTATTGATCCTGGACGAACCCACAGCAGGGCTGGACCCGCTTTCATCTGAGATTCTAAAAGAAAAAATTATTGCAGAAAAGCAAAAAGGCAAACTGATTTTAATCACTTCCCACGTGTTGACCGACCTGGAGGAGATTACAACCGATGTAATGTATTTGCAGGATGGAAAATTGCTTTTCAACAAATCGATGCTGGAACTGCAGGAGCAAACCGGCGAAGAAAAGCTAAGCAAGATCATTGCCCACATGATGAAAAATGGTCTGCAAAAGAAAGAAGTGGCTTATTTAAAAATTGCAAACTAGTGAACGTGAATAGTCAATGGTCAATTAGTGAATATCTTCCTGCTAACACAAACTATGGTTAGTGCGTTTGCTGCGAAATGGCATTGCGATTCACCATTCACTATTGACCGCTTACAATAAAAAATACAACCATGCTCAAAATATCCAAATACGTTTTATACGACATCGTTCGAAACAAGGTAATGATTGCGTATACCGCATTCCTTTTTATTGTGTCCATTTCCCTTTTCCAAATGGAAGAGAACAGCGCCAAGGCCATGCTAAGCCTGCTGAACATTGTGTTGATCGTAGTTCCTCTTATCAGCCTGATCTTCTCTACCATTCATTGGTATAACTCGTATGAGTTCATAGAACTGATGCTGACACAGCCTATTAGCCGCAAAAAAGTTTTACTGAGCGAATATACCGGCATCAGTTCATCGCTGGTAACTGCCTTTCTCATTGGCGTGGGCATTCCGGTTTGCATTTACAATTTTAATGCAACTGGCGTATCCCTGTTGCTGATCGGAAGTTTATTAAGCCTGATATTTACTTCCATTGCTTTTTTTGCCTCTGTAAAATCAAAAGACAAAGCCCGTGGCATTGGCGTGGCGTTGCTGCTTTGGTTTTATTTTGCTTTGATCTATGACGGACTGGTGCTATTGATTTTGTTTGCCTTCAGCGATTACCCGCTTGAAAAAATCACCCTGCTTTTGTCATCCCTCAACCCGGTTGACCTGGGCAGGATATTTATCATGCTCAATATGGACATCAGCGCATTGATGGGTTATACAGGTGCGGTGTATAAAGACTTTTTAGGCAGTAATGCCGGCTTGCTCTATACACTTGGAATTATGCTCGTGTGGATGATTGCGCCTTTGCTTTTAGCCATCCGTTCATTCAACAAAAAAGACCTTTAAGACAAATTCATAAGTAAAAGCAGTGCAGTAAAAGGTTGCATTCTTTAATTATCACTGCTTTAACCATTGTTTTATTCATCCGCCAATGATACGAGTAGCACTACTGCTTTTATTGATTGCCCTGTATAGCGGTTACAGTCTTTTGATCTACACAAAAGGTACCGAAAGCCAACTGGCTGCAACAGGCATTGACCAACAAAAAATAAGCGATGGCAAGCGTATCTACCAACAATACAATTGCCAGGCCTGTCACCAGGTTTATGGGCTTGGCGGCTATTTAGGTCCAGAACTTACCACCGCATATTCCGATAAAAACCGGGGTGAAAAATATATGAGAGCCCTGTTAAGCGCTGGCGGAAACCGTATGCCAAATTTTCATTTCAGCGCCCAACAAATTGATGCACTTATTGCCTACTTAAAATATGTTGACACAACAGCCACGCCGATTAAGCAAGTCAGCCGGTAGATACAGCCAACCCTATTCAAGCGATAAGGCAGCCATGGCCTTTATCGGCCTCGCTATGTCTTATTTAATTGCAGGACTATCCTTTGGATTGCTTGGCGGATTTCAATACTTGCTACCGCAATTTTTACGTGAGCACCTGGCGTTTCAAAAGGTACGGCCCCTGCATGTATATTTAGCCATCTCGTGGATCTTTACAGCAGCGCAGGGCGGATTGTATTATTATTTACCACGCATCTCAAAACGAAGGTTATTTTGGCCGCAAGGCGCATGGATTCATTTTGCATTGCAACTGCTCATTTCTTTAAGTATTGTAATTGCCTTTTTTTCGGGCTATTTCGGCGGAAGGGAATATTTAGAGTTCCCTCCCTTCTTTGGTGTACTGATTGCCGCGTCATGGCTGCCTTTTGCCATTAATTTTTTTGGAACACTGAAACCCAAATTCATTACTGCACCTGTTTATCATTTTAGCTGGACGATTGGCATCGTTTTCTTTTACATTACACTTTCTGAAAGTTATTTATGGCTGTTCGATTATTTCAACAACAACCAAATCCGGGATACCACCGTTCAATGGAAGGCCTTAGGCTCTATGGTAGGGAGCTGGAACATGCTGGTGTACGGCACAAGTATGTATGTGATGGATCAACTAAAAGGAAATGAAAAGTTAAGCCGCTCGCCCATAGCGTTTTTCTTTTTCTTTCTGGGATTTACCAATTTGTTATTCAATTGGGGACACCATACCTATATTGTTCCTGCGGCCCCCTGGGTAAAAACAGTGGCCTATGTTATCAGCATGTCGGAGCTGCTCATCTTCGGACAAATTGTTTGGAAGTTTAGAAAAACATTGAGCCATGCCCAAAAAACCTACCATATACTCTCCTATCGCTTACTATCCTTTGCCGATGTATGGATTTTTTTAAACCTTGGCGTAGCTATTGCCATCTCTGTTCCGGCCTTAAACTATTACACACACGGCACCCATATTACCGTGGCACATGCCATGGGCACCACCATTGGCATTAACACCATGCTTTTGTTTGCTTCAGTATTCTTTATGCTGCAACAGCAAAAGCCAACCGTAGTAGAAAGCAAAAAGAAATTTATTGGCAGGGGCATTGCTATTACCAATATTGCTTTAATCTTTTTCTGGACAGCCTTAATGGGCAGTGGCCTGACAGAAATTGCAGGCAAACTTTATAACAAAGCGTTTGCTCAAACCATGGAAGCCTGTAAGCCGTTTTTCAAAATATTTACAGCCAGTGGTGGATTTATTTTAATAGGACTGGTAATGATTATTGTTGGCGCCTGGCGGGTGATGCGCAAAAAAGAAGCTACTTCTTCAACAGCTAAAGATGAAAGCAGTTTAATGAACAAGAACGTTATATTGTAAGTTCTTTCTCACCCCAACATTCAACCACAAAATACCCAAGGGAAAGAAAACTGTAAACAAAGCCAATAGTTGCGTATAGTACGGAACCCTAAAAGAAAAAGCATTCAGCACCAACAACAATTCTGTGCTCACAAAAGAAAGTAAAAACAATAACAATCCTTGCTTAACAGCTTTTACATTTTGCACTGAAGCAAATACCTGGGAAAAAACAAAAGCACTGATAAAGCCAAGCATTACCAAATGCAAATAGGCAATGACAAAGTTTCGCTGGTGATAGGCTAATGAAGCAATTGCAGGAAAAGCACTAAAAAACTGGAGAACAATTTTTATGGCGAATGCCGCTAAAGAAAACTGCAACAAATAATTGATCCAGTTCTTTTTCCATGGCGTGGCTTTTACATCTTTTAGCAAATATGCGAAACCAATTAACTGCAAAAAAGCGCCAACGCCACCAATAATATTAAAAACAAAAGAAGGTTCATTCCAAAGTATGGAAAGCGCATACGTGGGAGCACAAGCCAAATTGAAAAGTAGAAAAACGTTCTTGCCGTGCGCCGCCAGCCCTTTTCGCTCCAGCATTTTATACAAAATAGCCAATACTAAAAAGGTAAAAAAGCCATTGTACTGAAAGTGCAGATAGAAATAAATAGCATCAAAATACAGTGGCGACCCCTGTTTGCCCGTAGCAATTAAAGGACCGGTAGCAAAAGGGCCAACAGCCGAAATCACAAAATAAATAAGTGCCCATTGAATAAAACGGTGCGAGGTCTTTAGTTCCATTCCTTTCAGGGCCTTCCAAACCACAATAGCCATATAACAACCCGAAGCAATGGACAAAGTAGAAAAGCTGATGCTCACCGCTTTGTAACCTTCAACCGGAAAACTTAATAACATTCCGTAAGCCGAAGCCAGCATTAACACGGCAATGTTGCGCCAGTGATGAAAGGATACTTTTTCAGCAAGGTCTGAAAACGATTTTAAAAAAAGAGCCAGCAATATCGGCATAACCCATCCGCCAAAGGCAAAATGAGAATGACCATGCAAAATATTTTTATACTCAAGCGGAAAAGAATTGAAAAAAGAAAAACTGCGCATGAGCAGGCCTATCAGTGACACCAATAATAAGTTAAAAAAAGACAAACGCACCAAAGCGGCCTGCAAAGATTGTATGCCCATAGAAGGCTGCATTTCTTTCGGGGAATAAACTTTGATATTGGAGAACATGTTTGCAAAATTGCTCAAAAACCTAAAGCCATTGACTTTTGCACATCAAAGAAAAACATGATTATTGTCATTTTTCTGTAGTATCTCTTCTGTTGATTAAAATCATGGAGCAATATGAGCATTGCTACAGGGCACACAATTTGAAACCATAGATATTTGCATTCTGAATGAAATTATTAGCAGGGTCCATATTGGTTCTTTTGGTGTTGTTCCAGGCCTTCAGCAAATGGGTAATCATGGCCGAATACACCATCAACCAGGAATATATTGCTAAGAATTTATGTGAGAACAAAGCCCGGCCCAGGCTTCATTGTAATGGCAAATGCCAGTTGATGAAAAAACTGGCTGAAGAAGAAAAGCAGAATTCATCTAACTCAAATACAGGCAGCAATGTAAAAATGAGTGACATTTTATTCACCCATGAAATTCAAACCCTTTGCATTACTAATCTGCCTGAAGAAAAAACGATGTTCAATAGTGAACTTATTCTATCAAAGTCATCGGCACACTTATCTTCTATATTTCATCCACCGGCTATCGTTAACCACGTATAGATCAACAATTACAAGCTTCCAATGAATTTGAAATCGTTGGAATGATAATGTACTACACATAATTACGCTAAACTCTTTACAAATGTCAACTGTTTATAGACGGGCTATTGTCCTATTGCTTTCACTGATCAGCTTTATTAGCCAGGCACAAACCATAGCTAAAGGAAAAATTATTGATGCTGTAACTAAAGAACCTGTGCAAGGAGCTTCCATTCATTGCACCGATGCAGGTTGCAATTGCGGCTGTACCACCAATGCTTCTGGTGAATTTGAAATGCACTGCAAAGATTGTAGCAAACTCACTGTTTCGTTTATCGGTTATAAACCACAGGAAATAACTGTTGGTGATGAAATGGTTTACCTCACGCCATCTGCTTCCATTTTAAATGAGGTGGTTATTTCAGCCAACCGCGGCGAAGCAGTGAAGCGTTCCCAGGCACCCATTGCTATTGCGCTGCTCAATACAAAAACCTTACATGATGCAAAACCGGTAACGGTTGATCAAATACTGAATAAAGTAAGCGGCGTAAACATGGTGAACCTTGGCAACGAACAACACCAAATGAGCATTCGCCAGCCCATGACCACCAAAAGTTTGTTTTTGTATTTGGAAGATGGCATTCCCGTCCGCACAACAGGTTTGTTCAATCACAATGCGTTGCTGGAAATGAACATGTCCGCTACCAAAACTATTGAGGTTATTAAAGGCCCTTCATCTTCATTGTACGGCAGCGAAGCCATCGGCGGCGTGGTGAACTTTATTACTATTGCGCCTACTGCTATTCCTGTTTTAAAATTATCGCTGCAAGGCAACAATATTGGTTATAAAAGAAGTGAATTGCAAAGCAGTTTTTCAAGCGGTAAATGGGGCTTTGCATTGAGTGGCTATTATGCTGATAAACGCAACAGCTTTATGGAGTACAGCGATTTTCACAAAGCCATTGCTACCGCAAGAATAGATTACCGCTTTAGCAATAAGACATTTTTATCAAACAGCGCCACCTGGCTAAACTATTATAGCGACATGCCCAGCGGTGTTGACAGCACCATGTTTGCCACAAGAACGTTTGTTAACCCACAAACATTTACCTATCGCAAAGTAGATGCGTTTCGGTATCGTTCTACTTTAACACAAAACTGGAACGAGAATAGTAAAACAACAGCTACCCTTGTCTATCGTAAAAATTCAATTGGTCAAAATCCAAACTACCGTATTAAAGACGATTACAAAAAGATAAATGGCGTCTTCGCCGGCCAAAAAGATCTGGCACACGGAGAGATCAACAAAAGCAGCTTCAACAGTTATGCATTGATTGCGCAACACAAACAAAAACTTACATGGAAGAATGCTTCTTTCATTGGTGGTGTTAGCGTTGATCTTAGTCCATCAACTTATAATGCGCAATACATCCGCATCAAAAAAGATACCGTTACAAAAAAATATGCAAGTTATCAACCTACAGACAGCATGCTTACCAATTATGCAACCAACATCAACAACTACGCAGGCTTTGTCAATTTCGAATTTAGCCCTGCAGAAAAGATCAGGGTGGTTGCGTCACTGCGTTACGATTTTTTTCATTACAACTTCAGGAATGCCTTAACGCCTTCTTCATTCAGTGGTTCGCCGGATACGCTTAATCATTTCAGCCGTATTAGCCCTAAGATCGGCCTTACCTATTCGGCATCTTCCAAAACAGGTTTCTATGCTAATTACAGTCAGGGCTTTGTGCCACCACAGGTTACCGAAATGTACACGGGTGTAAAGGTGCCGGAGTTAAATCCATCGGTTTTTTATAACTATGAAGCAGGCGGATGGGCGCAGATCATCAAAAATAAATTGAGCACAGACTTCAGCATTTACCAGCTTAACGGCACCAATGAAATTATTTCTGTTCGGTTAGATGATGGCTCTTCTGAAAATCGAAATGCTGGTAAAACATCGCACAGAGGAATTGAATTTGGCGTGAATGCCACCCCAATAAAAGATGTGAGGGTAAGAATCAGCGGCGCTTATAGCGAACACAATTTTGTAAATTTTGTAGAAAAAGGCAGCAGCTACAACGGCAATGAAATGAACAATGCACCCCGCTGGATGCACAATGCAGAAGTATGGTACAAACCTTCGTTTGCCAAAGGCCTACGCATCGGCGCCGAATGGCAAAAGATTGGCAGCTATTATATGGATCCGAAAAATACGGTACGATATAATGGCTACAATGTATTGAACCTCCGCACCGGTTATCAGTGTAAAGCTTTTGAGATATGGCTGAATGTAATGAATGCAACGGATAATTATTACGCTTATATCTCTTCTAAAAGCGGTTCTGGCTACAGCTACACATTAGCAGAACCAAGAAATTTTAATGTGGGTATATCTTACGATTTCGCTAACCTGATTAAAAAGAAATAGCAATGAAACTTTTAGCCATAATAACCTCTTTTACGAGTTTACTTTTTTTGTCTTGCAAAAATGACAATAACAGTTCTTTTATCAAGGCTGCACAAGCTGTTCAACTTGATTCGCTGCCCGGCCAATGTCCTTACCTCACTAAAGATGCAAAAGGTAACGTGGTTTTAAGTTGGGTGCGAACGACCAATGATTCTTCTTCTGTTTTTTGCTATGCCGTTTCTAAAGACGGAGGCAAATCATTTGGCAAAGCAACTCTTATTCCGTCAAGCAATAATATTGAACCCCATTCCGAAAATCTTCCCAAAATAATTTTTAAACCATCAGGAGAAATTATTGCATTGTGGGGCGCAGCCAATCCTAATCCAAAAAACAAATATTCAGGATTGGTGTTTTATGCACAATCGTTTGATGACGGAAAAACATGGAGCAACCCAAAAACATTGGTAAATGATACGGCAAGCTTTGACCAACGTTATTATGATGTAGCACTACTGCCCAATGGCGAAGCCGGGATTATTTGGTTAGACAATCGAAAAACAACCACCAAAGATGGCTCGGCACTTTATTTTGCAAGCACCGAAGGTGAAAATGGTTTTCAGCATGACAGGTTAATCAGCCAGCCTTGTTGCCAGTGTTGCCGCACCGATTTATTTGTAGACAACAAAGGCGGCATTCATGCTTTGTACCGCGGCATTATACAGGACAGTATTCGAGACATGGTGCATATTGTTTCAAATGATGGTGGAAAAATATTTTCATCGCCTCAAAGAATCAGCAATGACAATTGGGTTATCAGCGGTTGTCCCCACACCGGCCCTGCTATGACGGAAAATAAAAATGGACTGCACTTTGCCTGGTTTACCGGCGGCAAAAATGCAGGTTGTTTTTACATCAAATCAACCAATAATGGAAACAGCTTTACCATGCATGATAGTATTAGTGCTTTAGGTTCACATCCACAAATGACAGCATTACAAAGCGGCGCATTGGTGGTGGTATGGGATGAAACAACAACAGCCAATAATAAGCTCAATAAAAAAATTGGTGTACAAAAAAGAAGCGATGACGGAATTGCAGAAAGCAAAGGTTTTATTACTCCAGATGGTGAAACAGCAACCTACCCGGTGGTTGCGGCTATCAATGAAAACACTTCGCTTATTGCCTACACGCAAAAAAAAGGCAGCAAAAATTTCATCACTTATCAGGTAGTTCGTCTGTAGATTCGAAGTTCCTAAGGTCATAGTTACAAATTTGTAAGTAACTATTTCTCCATACCATTTTAATAACACAAACGCTCCTATGCGGAGCGTTTGTGCTTTCCTGACTTTAAACATCAAACCTCATACTACAAACGTTCCTTTCCTGACAAAAATCATATTCCGTTTGTTTTAACATCATCTGCAAGCGATGAGCCTGCAAATACTTTTGTCTCAACAAAATTTTCGAAATGGAAACAACCGAGTTGATACAACCTAAAACTCAGGCGCACCTAGCCGAATCGGAGTTTGATAAGTCATTCAAACCTAAAGGCGCCATTGCTTTTTTCATCCTGCTCATCGTTCTGGGTGCAGCTATTTGGTTTGGTATTTATTTCCTTATGCTTCACCGAGCTTAAAAATTGTGTTTATGGCATTAGATAAATTTGAAAAAAAAGTTCTTCTCATTTCCGGGGCAACGCTTTCACTATTTATTTTTTCGATGCTCTATGGCAGAAGCAAGTACAACGACCTGCCCGAGTGTGTTCCCTTTGACAAAGCCTACACAGAACCCAAAGTGACGAAACTGGATAATAAAACCTACCAGGTGTTTGCAGTAGCGCAAATGTGGCAGTTCCAACCTTCGCAGATTTACATACCTACTGGTAGTGAGGTTGATTTCTTTCTCACGTCAAAAGACGTAGTGCATGGCTTTAATATAGCAGAAAAAAATGTGAACATGATGGCTGTATATGGCAATATCAACAAGCAAACCATCAAGTTTGATAAACCCGGCGTGTATAAAATCACATGCCACGAATATTGTGGTGTAGGCCACCAAAACATGCAGGCAGAAGTGATCGTGAATGATCTCCCTTTGTCGCCCTAAAGGAGAGACTTTAATTACTTCAGTAGCTCTCTAGCACAAAATTGATAATTATGTGCTTGACTGAGGTACTACCATAAAGCATTTGTTGCGTCGCACACTTATACTGCAGCAATTATCTTCAACACAAAAAAGAACCTTCAAAAAAAAAAACATGTCTGAACAAATAAAAGCAAACGCTGACCTGGGTTCTTCCTTCAGGGGAACAGTGGGCATGAACCTTTCAACATCATTAAAAAGAGTTATTTACTGGGAGCTTGGCATTCCACTAGCTCTTTTATCCATCGGCATTTATCATGGACTGATGCAGGTAATTTATCGTGCAGGCGTACTACAACAACCGGCATTTGCAAAGTTGAATTATTACCAGGGACTTACATTACATGGTGTCATCAATGCCATTGTACTCACCACATTTTTTGCTGTAGCTTTTGGCCATGCCACAATGACTTTCTTCTTAAAAAAAGAACCTAATAAAAAGCTTGCATGGCTTAGCTTTTGGCTGATGACCATAGGCACATTAATGGCAGCGTGGGCAATGTTGTCGGGTAAAGCTTCTGTGCTTTATACTTTCTATCCACCACTGAAGGGACATCCATTGTTTTACCTGGGGACAGCACTTTTAATTGTAGGCTCGTGGATCCCCTTGTTTGATTGGTCAAGAATGTATGTGCAATGGAGGAAAGAAAATCCAGATACCAAAACACCATTGGCAGTATTGGGTACGTTGATCAATTTTATCATTTGGTTTGTGTGTACGCTTGCCGTTGCTTACGAGGTGTTGGTACTATTACTGCCTTGGGCTATGGGTTGGAAACCAACTGTGAACGTAACGCTGTCCCGCACACTGTTTTGGTTCTTTGGACATGCGTTGGTTTATTTCTGGTTGCTGCCTGCTTATATTATGTTTTACAATTTTCTACCAAAGTTGGCCGGTGGAAAATTATTTTCAGATCTTGCAGGACGCATAGCGCTGTTTGGCTTCTTATTATTTTCTGTTCCTGTTGGTGTGCACCACCAATTCTCCGATCCCTCAATTACAAAAGGCGTTAAAATATTTCAAAGCTTACTAACGTTCGGGGTCATGATACCCAGTTTCATCACCGCATTCACACTGGCTGCTTCGCTGGAATATGCAGGCAAAAAAAGAGGCGCCAAAAGTTTGCTTGGTTTCTTTGGCAAACTGCCTTATCTCGATCAAAACCGCTACTTATTTGCATACATGATCTGCGGTTTATTTCTTTTCATCTTTGGTGGCTTTACTGGTATTGTCAATGCTTCAAGTGAATTGAACAGCGTTATTCACAATACAGCCTGGTTGCCCGGCCATTTCCACATGACCGTGGCCGGACCTGTGTTCCTGGCCATAATTGGAATGAGTTTATATCTATACTCCAAAACATCAGGTAAAAAGGTATTTATGCCTAAAGTGGCTGTCATCATTCCTTATTTATGGGTAATTGGCATATTGATTTTTTCTACGGGTTTGTCCTGGGGCGGATTGTTAGGTGAACCACGCAGAACCAATTTAGGAATGACATATCTCAATCCTAAAAACGAACTCTTCACCCCAGAGTGGGTACCTACAACTTTGCTTGCTTTGTTAGGTGGCATTATCATGTTCATAGCTGGTATGTTATTCCTGGTTGTCTTCTTTGGAACTATGTTTAAGAAACGTACCGAAGAAGCCTTGCTTGAACTGCCTGATAGCGAGCCTTTACACAATGAAAAGCGTATTCCATTATTCGACAGTTTTAAACCCTGGCTGGTAACCATGGCTGTGATATTGGTGGTAGCTTATGTACCTGCCTTTTTGGATGCTACAAAAAATCCGGGTCCGGGTGCGCCGCGATTTACACCTGACAATCCTGTACCGGTGCCAACCAGTGCCATGAATAATACAACAAATGCTATAACGGCAGATAATAAAACGCTAACGATTGCTAAGCCCTAATGTCAAAGAAGTACAGTATATGGTTTTTCGTGGCCGTAGTGGTACTGTTGCCAATGTGTGTTTTTGCAGTAGTAAAATGGTATGAACACAGTTTTACAAAGCTGCCTGTGCTGGGTGGGGATAACCATACCATTAGTGATTTCAAATTGGTAAATCAGTACGGTTCCACAACTTCTTTGCACGACTGGGAAGGGAAAATAACCGTAAACAATTTCTTTTTCACGCATTGTCCAAGTATTTGTCCTAAAATGGTACGCAACCTTAAAAATGTTCAACAGTTGCTTGGTGGTGATAGTGAACTTTTAATCAACTCCTTCACCGTTGATCCTGAAAGAGATTCTGTAGCACAATTGAAAAGCTATGCTTTGCGAATGGATATTCAAAACAACTGGCAACTCATCACCGGCGATAAAAAACAGATCTACAAACTGGCCCGCAAAAGCTTTTTGGTAGTAGCTACCGATGGTGATGGCGGCCCCGATGATTTTATACACAGTGAAATGCTGGTGCTGGTAGATAAGCAAAAAAGAATTCGTGGGTTTTACAGCGGCACCAGTGAAGAAGAAGCAAAAAGTCTTT
>JBQCJM010000392.1:0-19307 GCA_051952715.1 Flavisolibacter sp. | reverse complement strand
CATTTTTTCGTTGCTGGCTTTTCTTTTATCTGTTGTAGCTGTTTATTTATTACTACCGGCATTTAATGGATTAATTAATAAAGAACTGACATTAAACCTTAGCAGTCCCTTATTTCTTTTGCTGGCTTTTGGCATGATTTTGTTTACAGGTTTTATTGCGGGCAGTTACCCGGCTTTATACCTGTCTTCCTTTAATCCCATAAAGGTTTTAAAAGGAACTTTTTTAGCAGGTCGCCATTCGGCTTTGCCGCGAAAAGTTTTAGTGGTTTTACAATTCGGCATTTCTGTGTTGCTGATATCATCAACACTATTAGTATATCAACAGATACAACACGTAAAAAACAGGGACCTTGGTTACAATCCCAATAATTTAATTTCCATTCCTTCATCGCCGGACGCTAATAAAAATGCGGAGGTGATTAAAAACGAATTGCTGCAAAGTAATTTGGTGGCGGCTGTTACGCGAACTTCTTCACCTGTTACTGAAATCTGGAACTACACCCCAGCACCCGACTGGCAAGGCAAGCCACAGAATACCGATTTGATTATGACAGCTATGCGTACTGATGTTGATTTTGGAAAAACACTGGGAACAAAGCTGCTGCAAGGCAGAGACTTTACAAATACTCCCGGCGATTCTACGGTGATGTTATTGAATAAAGCAGCCGTAGCTGCCATGCAACTGAAAGAACCGATTGGCATGCAAATGCGTTATGGTCCACGCACCTACACCGTGGTGGGTGTAACGGATAATGTGGTCATGTCATCGCCGTACGCACCGGTAATGCCCATGATGGTAATGCTGGAAAAAGAACGGGGCGGTTTCTTTCTAATCCGCCTAAAAAATGGCGTGCAGCCACAAACAGCACTGCCTAAAATGGAAACTATTTTCAAAAAATATAATCCTGAAAATCCTTTCGACTACAGTTTTATTGACCAGCAGTTCAATAAAAAGTTTGTAACCGAAGATTTGATGGGAAAGCTTACCAACATCTTTGCCGGCCTGGCGATTTTTATTTGTTGCCTCGGATTGTCAGGACTCACTTCTTTCACCATTGAAAAGCGGTTTAAAGAAATCGGCATCAGAAAAGTACTGGGTGCTTCGGTGCAGCAACTGCTATACCTCATTTCAAAAGAGTTTTTGTTTTTGGTGTTGTTAGCGGCTTTAATCAGCATTCCGGTTACATGGTGGCTGCTGCAAAAGTGGCTGCAGAATTACGAGTACAGAATTGATATCAGTATATGGTTGTTCGTAGGCAGTTGCGGCGGTGTGTTGTTGCTAACATTAATTGTGGTGTGGCTAAATTCTTTGCGAGCTGCATTGGCCAATCCCGTGAAGAACCTAAGGACAGAATAAATAAACGTTATGCTTAAAAATTATTTTCTTATAGCCTGGCGAAATCTTTGGAAGAACAAAACTTTTTCTTTCATCAATATTTCAGGACTTGCTTTAGGATTGGCTGTATTTACCCTGATCATGCTATGGGTAAATAATGAAATGAGCTATAATGGCTTTCACAAAGATCAGGATCGCATTGCAATAGCAATGGTGAACAAGGCTACTTCCGGTAATGAAGTAAAAACCTTTCCTGCCAGCCCTTCCTTGCTTGCCGCGTCCATGAAAAAAGACCTGCCGGCAGTGGAATATGTTTCCCGCAGTTCCTGGGGCGACATAAGGCTGTTTTCCTGTAATAATAAAATGCTCTCGGAACTGGGTTTGTACGTTGATCCCGATTTTCTGAAAATATTCTCCTTTCCGCTTGTAAAAGGCAACGCAGCTACCGTATTGCGTGAGCCCAATACGGTGTTGATTTCAGAAAGCCTTGCCAGCAAATATTTTGGCAACGATGATCCTGTGGGTAAGATAATCACGGTAGAACAAAGCCAGCGATATAAAGTAGAAGGTGTGTTGAAAGACGTGCCTGCCAATTCTACCATCAAGTTTGACTTTTTAATGCCGATGGGCGACTATGTAAAACAAACGATGAACGGCCAGGAGAACTGGAAAAGCAATAACGTAAGAACCTATATAAAGCTGAGGGAAGGAACAAATACAGGCAAGCTAAACGCTTCGGTAAAAGATTTTATGCAGCGCTACACAGACCAGCAGGACAAAACCAGTTTGTTCCTGTGGGGGGTAGAGAACTGGTACCTGCGTAATGACTTTAAAGCAGGCGTTTATGCCGGTGGCGGACGTATTACTTATGTGAAGCTGTTTGTTGTAATTGCTGTTTTTATTTTATTGCTGGCCTGTATCAACTTTATGAATTTGTCAACCGCAAGGGCTACACAAAGAGCCAGGGAAGTTGGTGTAAGAAAAACTATAGGAGCGGGAAGAAGATCACTGGTTTTTCAATTCATCAGCGAATCGGTTTTGTTGTCTGTGCTGGCAGGTGTTATTGCATTGATCATAGTTTATGTGGCGCTTCCAGTGTTCAATACTTTTCTTGGAAAGCAGATCGCTATTGACTTTTACAATCCCTACACCATTCTTTTTTATACAGGCATAATTTTATTAACCGGTTTTTTGGCCGGCAGTTATCCTGCGCTGGTTTTGTCTTCTTTCAAGCCGGTAAAAGTTTTAAAAAGTGTTGCAGACAAAGCTTCCGGTGGCAGCGTATGGCTCAGAAAAGCGTTGGTGGTAGTACAGTTTGCCATTTCTGTAATGCTCATTATTGGTACCATTGTAATATACAAGCAGGTTAATTTCATCAAGAATAAAAACCTGGGCTATAATAAAGAAAATTTGCTGTGGTTTCCCAACAACATTGCCGAAGGCAAAAACGAAGCGGCGATCAGCGAATTTGAAAAAGTGCCTGGTGTTATCAACGTGGCAAGGGCTGCTTCTACGTTCACATCCAGCAACAATCGTGGTGGCGGCGTAAAATGGCCCGGCAAAAAAGAAGGAGAAGATATTTTCTTCAGCTATGTTACCGGCGATCAAAACATCATTCAAACCATGGGTATTGAAATGAAAGAGGGCCGTGCTTTTTCAAAAGATTTTACTACAGATACAACGGCCTACATTCTAAACGAGGAAGCTGCGAAGCAAATGAATTTGAAAGATCCTGTCGGACAGACAATTGAAACCTTTGGAGGCAAAGGCGCTATAGTGGGAGTTACCAAAGATTTTCACATAGAATCCATGCATACGGCTGTAGATCCCATTATCATAGAATGCAGGCCTAACTGGACCTGGCTGTATTATATCCGCATCGATGGAAAGAATGTGCAACAAACCATCGACGGGCTTGCGGCTGTGTATAACCGGATGGCGCCTGGTTATTTGTTTGACTACACCTTCCAGGACAAACAGTATGAAGAACTTTACCAAAGCGAACAGCAAATTGGTACGCTGATTAACTGGTTTGCCTTCTTTGCCATTTTTATCTCCTGCCTTGGTTTGTTAGGACTTACTATTTTTTCTGTTGAAAGAAGAACAAAAGAGATCGGCATCAGGAAAGTACTCGGTGCTTCGGTAAGCGATATTGTATCGCTTGTATCCAGGCAATTTCTAGTGCTTGTCATTTTATCCATTGTCATTGCTGTAGGGCCAGCATGGTATTTTATGAAAAACTGGTTGCAGAACTATACCTATCGCATTGATATGGGCTGGTGGATGGTGGCTGTAGCGGCAGGCATTTCGTTGCTGGCAGCTTTGTTAACCATTAGTGTGCAGGCTGTAAAAGCAGCTTTGGCCAACCCCGTGAAAAATTTAAGAACAGAATAATTCTTCAATCAAAATAAAAATTATGAAACGCTATTTCTTCTTTTTGACAGTGGCTTTTTCAAGCTTCATTTTACATGCCCAAAGCAAATATCAAAAGGAGCCCTTTTTGACCAAACCGTTAACGAATGAAACGATTAAAATGGTAGAAGCGCAAACCTCGGGCGGCAGCATTTCCATTACAGGCGTTTCGTCCGATGCGAGGATCGAAGTTTATATTGCACCCAATAACCGCAAGGATGATCTTAACAAGGATGAGATACAAAAACGGCTCGATGAAAAATACGATCTCAATGTATCTGTTGTAAATAATAAGCTTGTTGCCACTGCTAAGCCAAAAGAAAAAATGCGTGACTGGAAAAATGCCCTCAGCATTTCATTTAAAGTTTTTGTTCCTCAAAATGTTTCGAGCAACCTTACCACGAGTGGCGGAAGTATTAGCCTTAGCAACGTTTCGGGCAGTCACGATTTTACCACCAGCGGCGGCAGCATGAATGTAAATGGTGTCAGCGGTAAAATAAATGGACGCACCTCAGGTGGCAGTATCAACCTTGAGAACTCGCGAGATGAAATTGAATTGACTACCAGCGGTGGCAGTATTACTGCAAAAAACAGCGAAGGAAAGCTGAGACTCGCTACTTCTGGCGGCTCCGTGGTGCTCAATGATCTGAAAGGCGAGATTAAAGCTGCCACCAGCGGTGGCGGTGTCAGTGGAAAGAACATAGCAGGCGAACTGTCTGCTTTTACTTCTGGCGGCAGTATTCAATTCAGTGACTTAGCATGTAGCCTAAAAACCGGTACCAGTGGTGGTAGCATTGCGGTTTCGTTTGCCACATTGGGCAAGTATGTTAAAATCAGCAATTCGGCAGGTAATATCAATGTCGAACTTCCAAAAGGCAAAGGTCTTGACCTTAACTTATCGGCCATGAAAATAAAAACCGATCATCTTGAAAATTTTAATGGCAAAATAGACGACGAACAAATAGATGGAAAGTTAAATGGAGGCGGCATCCCTGTATCGGTAAAAGCCGGAAGCGGAAGAATTTACCTGGCACTAAAATAACAAGCCCTCAAAACCAAATTAAAACCGGAGTTATAAAGAATCTGCCAACAGAATAAAAAAATTATGTTCAGAAGCTACATTAAAGTCGCCTGGCGAAATATTCGCAAAAATCCTTTTCATTCTTTCATCAATATTTTTGGATTATCCATAGGCATTGTTTTCACATTGTTGATTGGAGCGTATGTATGGAAAGAATTGCAGGTAAATAGCGGCTTGAAGAATGCCAATCATCAATACATCATTCAAAGCAAATGGAAAGACCCTAACATGGGTTACGAAATAGCAACCTTAGCCCCGCTTGCCAAAACTTTGAAGAACGAGTATCCCTCGCTGGTAGCTAATTATTACAGGTTTGATGGAGTTACATCCAATGTTTCGAAAGGGGATAAAGCTTTTCGTGAAGGATTGCAGATAGGCGATACTACACTGCTTGATATGTATGGTTTTAGCCTGTTGTATGGCGATAGTCAATCAGCTTTGAAAGAACCTTTTTCCACTATCATCAGCGAGGACAGGGCCATGAAATATTTTGGCAGAACAGACGTCGTAGGAGAAAGCTTAACTATTGAAAACTTTTCAGGAGCCAGGCATGACTTTATGATCACAGGCGTCATGAAAAACCCTTCTGAGAACTCCGTAACATCTTTCAACAGCAACAATGAAAACCGCATTTACCTGCCGTTAAGTGCTTCTGATTTCTTCGGCAGGCCCATGGAGTCATGGGCTAATTCAACGATAGTAGAGTATCTCCAGTTACAGCCAGGTATTACGGAAAAAGATTTGCAAAAAGCAATGCAGGATGTAATTCGCAGAAACGCAAGCCCGTTAATTGCGGCAAATCTTTCTCCTTATGCAGTTCCTCTAAAAGAATATTATCTTAAAAAAGACAATGGCCTTGTTTTAAAAATGCTCTATACGGTTTCGTTCATTGCATTTTTCATTTTGATAATGGCGATTGTAAATTTTGTCAATATTTCTATTGCCAAATCATCGGGTAGAATTAGGGAAGTAGGTGTTCGGAAATCACTTGGTGGAATGAAGAAACAATTGATGTTCCAGTTTCTTACTGAATCGGTTCTGCTGGTTGGTTTTGCCACTGCCTTTGCATTGCTTGCTTATTCTTTTGTAAATCCGTTTGTGGCCAACGTATTGGGTAAAGAGATACCAAAGCTTTCTTCTTTTCCTATCTGGTTTTGTGTGATTCCGGTTATTATGGCTTTTGTCATCGGGCTGCTGGCAGGTCTTTATCCTGCCCTGGTGCTTTCGGCTTTAAAAGCTGTTGATTCTTTAAAAGGGAAATTGAAAACGGTGAAAGAGAATATTGTCTTTCGCAAGTCGTTGGTGGGCTTTCAATTCTTTACAGCTTCGCTTGTTTTTATCGGTGCTATTATCATTACCAGGCAAGTATCTTTTTTCTTTAGCAAAAGCCTTGGTTATGATAAAGAATACATTGTTTCGGCACAGTTGCCACGAGACTGGACTAAAAAAGGTGTGCAACACATGCAAACGATAAGAAATGAATTTGCTTCTATGCCGGAAGTGAAAAGTGTTTCGCTTTCGTGGCAAATGATGAACGGTTGGGATGTCGGCAAGCTGCCCGTTTTCACTAAAGGGAAGGATTCTACACAAGCTATAGCAACGCAGTCCATGGTGGCTGATGAAAACTATGCAGAAACCTATGCAATACCAATGAAGGCAGGCCGCTTTTTTTCCAATGAAAGCGATTCCCTTACAATTGTTTTGAATGAAACCGCGGCCAAAGCTTTGGGTTGGCCGGATGCGGAAGAAGCTATAGGCAAACAAGTAACGGTGCCGGGCAACAGTGTCTTAACAGTGATCGGTGTGACAAAAGATTTTCACTTTGGTTCGATGCAGGAAAAAATACAGCCTATCACTTTTTTGCATGTTGATCTGTACAATGTTTATCGTTACTTCTCTTTCAAACTGAAACCTGGCAGTGTTGCTGCTTCTCTGCAGGCATTGCAAAAGAAGTGGTCGGCTTTGCTAAGTGGAACGCCATTCGATTATACATTTATGGACGATGCACTTGCTAAATTGTATCAATCAGAAATTCAATTGAAAAAAGCGGCGCAAACTGCCACCGTCTTAGCTTTGATCATTGTAATGCTCGGAATGATAGGTTTAATTTCTCTTAGTGTACAAAAACGCACCAAAGAAATTGGCATCAGAAAAGTATTAGGCGCTTCGCCTCGCAGTATTATTTCTTTATTTCTAAAAGAATTTTTGCCTGTATTGCTTATCGGAGGCGCTATCTCTGTTCCTGCCGCCTGGTATGTAATGCGTGGCTGGTTGAACGATTATGCTTATAGAATACCATTGAACTTACAGCCATTTTTATTTTCCATATTGATTCTTGGCCTCATTACAACCTTTGTAATTAGTATTCAAATTGCAAAAGCATCTGCTGAAAATCCTGTTAAGAACTTAAGAACAGAATAAACAGCCTGCACGGTTGAAATAATAAGCACCTTTTTAACGAGGGAAGTATTTCTACTTCCTGCAAACTGAGTTTATGAATTGCCGGGTGTAATCTTTCCTGCACCAATCGGCAACTTTTGTTTATTATAGACGATAGTTTTCGTACTAAAAATGAACAACTACTGTATCAAAACCGAACACTATAGAAATGCTGTAAAATATAAATCACTGTGTTTCAGTGCCTGAGAAATTTGGTACGCATTTGATAAATAACGGACAGAAAGTAACACGTTTAAAAGAAATGCTGTAGATATTATTTCGTGTAATAATAAATTAACCTTAACCATACGACAAAAACATAAATTGATATGATCCGGAATTATATACGCATAGCATGGCGCAATCTTGTTCGGCGCAAAGCATATACAGCCATTAACATCAGCGGTTTGGCTGTGGGTATTGCCGCTTGTTTATTATTATTCACTGTAGTGAAATATGAAATGAGTTATGACACAAATGTGCCAAACAATAACCGCATCTTTCGTATTGTAACGCAGGATAAATTTCCTGATGATGTTTTTTTCACGCCGGGTATTCCGTTTCCTGCTCTTGATGCCATACGTCTTGATCTGCCTCAAATTACCACTGGTGCTTTGTTTGCTAATTATGGTAGTCAGGTAACCGTGCTTGGAGCTAACAGCAACAGTACGGATTATGATAAAAAGTTTATAGAAGAAACAGGTGTTTTTTATGCCGATCCAAATTTCTTCAAGGTGTTTCAGCACAAATGGTTGGATGGCTCAGCGGCGGTACTGGCAGAACCTAACACCACAGTGCTTACACAAAGAATGGCAGAAAAATATTTTGGTAACTGGAAAAATGCCGTTGGGCAATATGTAAAACTTGATAACTCCATTGTTTCAAAAGTGGCAGGGATTTTAGAGAACCCACTGACCAATACCGATTTCCCTTTGGATATTGTTAGTTCTTTTGAAACATTCAAGAATTCAAAATTATATGGCTACACTACAGATTGGGGATCTACTACCAGCAATTTTCAATTATTCATGTTGCTGCCACCCAATGTTAGCCAAGCATCTGTAGAGCAGCAATTATTGAGCTTCAGTAAAAAGCACTACCCGCAAAATACAAATTCCATTCGTTCAAACTTTTTGCAGCCATTAAGCGAAGTGCACTTCGACAACCGTTTCCCAAATTTTGGCGATCATATTACAAGCAAATCAACACTACTTACATTATCGTTGATTGGCGTGTTCATCATCATCATGGCCTGTATCAATTTTATTAATCTTTCTACGGCCCAGGCTGTGGGACGTTCAAAAGAAGTTGGCATCAGAAAGGTATTGGGCAGTAACAGGAAACAATTGTTCTGGCAAATTTTAGGTGAGACTGGCATCATCGTTTTAATTGCAGTAGTCCTGGCCACAGGCATTGCTATCATCTGTATGCCTTACATGAAACATGTGGCTTCTATCCCTGAAACATTAAATCTTTTAAACTGGCAAACGGCTGGATTTGCAGCTATTATCGTCGTGGTAGTCACTGTGCTGTCGGGTTTTTATCCATCCTTTGTGGTGTCTAAATTCAATCCATCGCTGGCATTGAAAAATAAGATCACTTCTGCTACGGTGGGTGGTATTTCTTTGAGAAGAGCTTTGGTAATCCTGCAATTTGCCATTTCACAAATACTCATTATCGGAACTATTGTAGCGGTAAGCCAAATGAGTTTTATACAGAATGCCGATCTTGGTTTTAACAAAGATGCCATATTGGTTTTGCGCAGTAACTCCGATAGTGTGATTGTAAACCGGCAAGCTGCTTTGAAACAAAAATTATTGCAGGTTCCCGGTATTCAATCCGTGAGCTTTAGTTCCGATGTGCCTTCATCGGAAGATAACTGGGGAACCAATTTTGCCTACGACCACAGGCCTGATGAGGATTTTACACTATACTTAAAATATGCAGATGAAGATTATTTTAAAACTTATGGTTTGCAATTGGTTGCCGGCAGAAGTTACGATAAAAGCGATACCACGAATGAAGTGGTAGTGAATGAAACATTGCTAAAAAAATTAAATGTGCAAGATCCAAAAGATGCTGTTGGAAAAGAGATCAGGAGAGGTAGGTCGGCCTGGAAAACAATTGTTGGTGTAGTAAAAGATTTTAAATCAAACTCGCTGCGGGACCAACTGCAACCTATTATGCTGGGCGAGTTTAACAGAAGATACAGCACTACGGGTATTAAACTTAAAACCAGCAACCTTTCGCAAATACAAACGGTTATTCAAAATACATGGAACGAGGTGAATCCCGAATATGCTTACACCAGTTCCTTTATGGACGAAAACATCAACAATTTTTACCGGCAGGAACAACAGCTTTCACTGCTGTATAAAATTTTTGCCGGCATCGCCATTTTCATTTCCTGTTTGGGTTTATACGGACTGGTATCTTATATGGCCGCTCAGCGCACCAAGGAAGTAGGTATTCGTAAAGTACTGGGCGCATCGGTAGCCAATATCATTTATCTTTTCTCTAAAGAATTTACATTGCTTATCATCGTTGCATTTGCTGTTGCGGTTCCGGTGGCGTGGTACATGATGAGCAATTGGTTGAATAATTTTGTATTCCGCATTCACATGGGCCCGGGTGTGTTTGCTTTGGGAATTGTAGCCTCTATAATAGTGGCGTGGTTAACAGTGGGGTACAAGTCAGTGAAAGCCGCACTGTCAAGCCCTGTGAAAAACCTGAGAAGCGAATAGGGAATAATGAGTAATGAGTCGCATCAACCATTATTTCTTCTAAAAGTTCTTTAAACAAGTTGATAATTATGTAGCCAGCATAGGTGTTACTATTGAGCTTCTCTTGCGTCGCACTCTTGTACGGCAACAATTCTATTCAACAAGGCTTAGGGGCGGCTATGAGATCAGAAATATAATAACGCCATAACTATTGGTCTTGCAGTTCGTAGCTAAAAATACATCGCTGCAAGCGGTCGTAAACATTAAAAAAATAAAAACGCTGTATGATCGAACTACAACATATTTCAAAGTGGTACAACGTAGGCGGCAAGCCTGTATTTATTTTGAAAGACATCAACCTGAAAATTCGGGAAGGAGAATTTGTTTCTATTATGGGCCCGTCGGGCTCTGGTAAAACAACACTGCTTAACATTGTTGGCATGCTCGATATGCCATCAGAAGGAGCATATAATTTCTTGGGCCAGTCAATTTATGATTTGAAGGAAAAACAAAGAACCGAATTGTATAAAAAGAATATCGGTTTCATCTTCCAGGCGTATCACTTAATTGATGAATTGACCGTGTATGAAAATATTGAAACACCGCTGCTGTACCAAAATGTAAAATCATCTGAAAGAAAAGCGATCGTTTCCGACATGCTGGATAAGTTCAACATCGTTGGTAAAAAGGACTTGTTTCCATCGCAGCTTTCGGGTGGACAACAACAACTGGTAGGCATTGTAAGGGCCCTTATTGCCAAGCCAAAATTATTACTGGCCGATGAACCAACAGGCAATCTTAATTCCAAACAAGGAGAAGAGATCATGGAGTTATTTCAAAAAATAAATGAAGAAGAAGGCGTTACCATTGTGCAGGTAACACACGCCGAAAAAAATGCCGATTACGGCCACCGCATTATTCACTTGCTGGATGGAAGGGTAGAGTCTATTTCAGAAAAACCACTTAAACAAGCTTAATTATGTTCCGTGTATTGAGTATTTTATTTCTTTCAATTGCATCCGTAACGGGTAGGGCGCAAAACTATACTTTACAACAATGTATTGATACAGCCCTCGCTAACAATGTTGGCGTAAAACAATCTGATCTGCTAAAGCAAACAGCACAGGTAAATCTGAATCAATCCCGCCTGAATATATTGCCTTATGTAAATGCAGGCATATCGCATGATATTTATAATGGCCGCAGTATTGATCCGTCATCCAATGGCTATGTCAATCAAAAACTTGGTTCGGCCAATTACCAGTTGAACAGCGGTTTTGTTCTGTTCAATGGGGGTAATCTCCAAAACACGATAAAGCAGGAGGCAGCTGCTTTCGAAGCTTCGAAAATGGAACTGCAACAAGCCAAAGATAATTTGGTGTTGAATGTGATCCTTGCTTACCTGCAGGTATTGAACAATGAAGACATTTTACTTTCCGCCACAAACCAGGCAGAAGTAAGTGGCAAGCAATTGGAGCGACTTGATATTTTGAACAAACAAGGCGCTATTAAGCCTTCTGAATATTCCGATTTGAAAGGCCAGTTGATGAATGACCAGTTGGCGATTGTAACGGCACGCAACGCAGTGGAATCTGCAAAACTTTCATTGGCACAATTGATGAACAAACCTTACGATGCACAAATGAAAGTTGAACGCCTTGATATAGGAGAATTGATGCTGAGCTATACGGCTTCTGCAAATGATGTGTATCAAAATGCCTTGCAACAATTTTCATTGGTAAAAGCAGTTGAGTTAAGAACAAAAAGTTTTGCGTACGCCAGCAAGGCTGCCCGAAGCGCTTTGTTCCCAACGGTGGCTGTTGGTGGTGGATTGTACACTAATTATTCCAGCATTGCACAAAACGCTTCCGGAAAAATTCCGTACGACAGCCAGTTAAAAAACAATGTGTCAACTTCTGTAGGTGTTGGCATTAGCATTCCTATTTTCAACAGGCTGTTGCAAAGAAACCGTGTGAAACTCGCCGATATCCTTTTAAAAAATAGCAAGCTTGAAGAAGAAAATACAAAAGTGCAATTACGTCAAAACATAGAGCAGGCACATCTAAACATGACCAATGCTTACGATCGCTATAAGGTTTTGCTGGAACAGGTAACTGCATACCAAGAGTCCTTTAAAGCGGCTGAAGTACGCTACAATGCAGGCGTAGGTACGTCTATTGATTATTTAACGGCAAAAGACCGGCTGGATCGTGCCAACATTAATTTGATAAGTGCTCAATACGATTTTGTGCTGCGCAAAAAGATACTGGATTATTACAACGGTAAAGCACAATAAAAACTTGAAATAAGCCGAACCAATTGCTTTTGAAAGCTGTCATAGATTGACAGCTTTTTTTATGCGCATGGGGAAGTAAGCGAAACGTAAGAGATCCAACGTGTGAATGGTTTGCTGCTTCCCTTCACATATCGCAAAATTTATTGTGTCATTCTAATATTATTCGTTTAGGCATACTGGTTTTGTAATGCTCAGGTAAAAGTTCTATTTTATCACCACAAAAATCTAAAACGATTCTATGCTTTTCCGATTTTTATCCATCCTTGCTTTTACGGGTTTGTTGTATAGCTGCTCCAATTCTTCCACGATTGATAAATCACGAAAGGAAGACGTTTGGACATTGGCTTCTTTTCAAAAAGCCGATAGCGTTAACCCGGTATTGATTGCCGATTCCACGCTGCTTTTTACCGATCCTATTTTAAACAAGAAGGTGCAATGGGCAGCAAAAGATGTTTTTAACCCAGCGGCTGTTGTACGGCATGATACCGTTTTCTTACTGTTCAGGGCCGAAGATGAAATTGGAAAATATGCAGGCACATCACGCATAGGTTTGGCGTGGAGTGTTGACGGATTGCATTTTCAGAAATATTCTGCGCCGGTTTTATTCCCCGCGAATGATGCATACAAAAAGGTAGAATGGGAAGGTGGTTGTGAAGATCCAAGAGTTGTAGAAGATGTTCATGGTATTTATTACATGACTTACACCGCATACGACGGCGATAAAGCAAGGTTAATGGTGGCTTCATCTCCCGATCTTTTTCACTGGACAAAACACGGACTTGCTTTTGCAAACCCTGATAATGATAAATATGCAAAAGGCTGGAGTAAGTCAGGTGCTATCGTTTCTGCTTATCAGGATGATGGCAGGATTGTAGCTACAAAAATTAACGGTAAGTATTGGATGTATTGGGGCGATCAAAACATTTGGGCCGCTACTTCCGATGATTTAATTCACTGGACACCGGTGCAGCGCAAAGCTGCAGATGATACGGTGCAAAATAACCGAGGCATTGCAAAAGATTTTTCTGAATTAAAGACTGTTATTGCACCACGCAAAAAAAAGTTTGACAGTGACCTCGTAGAATCTGGCCCACCAGCAATGATCACTGACCGTGGCATTTTATTGATGTACAATAGCCGCAACATTCCTTCTATTGGTGATACTGCATTAGCTGAAGGCACCTATGCAGCGGCACAAGTGCTGCTTGATAAAAACGATCCAACTAAAGTGATAGAGCGAATGGATCATTATTTTATAAAACCTGAAAAGCCCTATGAAGTTTCCGGACAGGTGAACCGTGTGTGTTTTATAGAAGGGCTGGTGCGTTATAAAGAAAAATGGTTTTTGTATTATGGCACAGCCGATTCAAAGATTGCAGTGGCAGTAATGAAATAGCAAATTTAAAAGCCGGCCATTGTTGAATGCTTCTGTCAATCAATTCTCATGCTTCGTATTTTTACTGAACTCCTTGCGTTCATTCTCACTTTGTTTCCGTAAAAACCATAGTTTGAAAACCGGGCATAATTGCCATTGCACGGTCAGCTGATTCCTTATAGTTTTGTTGCAGAAGTTGATTGATAGCATCAATCCGTCCAATGTCCAGAAAACCGTCCAGTAAGAATTTATAATCCGTTCCAAAAATCCAATATCGGTCAACTTCTTTCTTCTTTCTCCCTTTGAATTCTTTTGATCCTACCCGGTTTACACCTGTAAGCAGCAGGTTAGTGTGATTAATTATTTCTTCCATCAAGGTCTCTTTCAACAGAAGCTTTTTCGAAAACCGTGTTTAATGATTGGTTAAACAGTTTTTAGGTTTTCATAATTAGGATACGGCTTAAACGGGCTGAGGTTTCTACCACAGCCCTTTGTTTTAAAACTGTTTACAGTTTTGCTTGTACTTGTTATCTAATTCCCGTAATTTGGCGGCATCAGTACCTTTTAAACGCTGTCTCGTGTGTATGAAAACGATTACCCTGATGTTCCGTTCCGTTAATGACCTGTGGGAGTTTAAGCAAATGACAAACACCACCAATTTTAAGATCAATTCTGTACAAATAACGATCACTGCAGAATTTAACCAGGCCCAGATTGAATTGGCTATTTCTACTTTTCAAGCTGTGGTTGTGGAAGATAAAGTAGCCTGATCATTTCTTTCCCAATAAGGTTCGATAGCAATACTAACTGCTGTTTTATTACACAGACACAGTATCGTACACAATTACTTTCTCCCAAAGGTGAGAGCAGTCTTCAACAAACTTTTTATGAATGGGATGATCCTGGTATGTCTCTTGTCCTGCAAGGTCGTCAAAGAATAAAAGCTCCGAAGCGCTGTAACTGTTATCTATTACCGGTCTTTGTTCGGTAGCTGCAGGCACACCAATGTGTATGGCACGAACGGTTTCAATTGCAGAAAGTGTTTTTAAACCTTCAATCAGTTGCGTAAGGTCTTCTTTCGATGAAGGATTTTTCAGCCAGAAGAATACATGGTGAACGATTTGTTTTTGCATGGTCGAAGTTTTCGGAAATAAAATTATGGTATTTGAATACTTAAGTTATGATGCGTTGCAAAAAGGAAAAATCGGCCAGCTATAAATGCTTTTCGATAAATGGTAGCAGAAAGCATTAAGAATATTTTTTCAAAAAAATTTTTTGGAAAAAGGCTCAGCCCTTATCTTCGCACTCCCAAAACAAAAAAAGGGAGTTTAGCTCAGCTGGTTCAGAGCATCTGCCTTACAAGCAGAGGGTCGGCGGTTCGAACCCGTCAACTCCCACTAAAGCCTTGATAATATCAAGGCTTTTTCTATTCATAAGCTTTCAGTAAGTAGATGTTTTAATTCTGTCTAACTTTAAAGTATGAATAATCAACCAAAAAAGGTTGCTGTAATAGGCGCCTCTGTTTTTTTAGCCATTGCCTTGGCTATTGGCAGCCTCATACGAAAAGGATGAGGTTTGCAGCAATGTTAATTCAACTGCACCACGGGCAGCCTGTAATTCTGGCCATCCCAAATAACCAGTTCGTGAATAACCAGTTTCCAGAACTTACGAAAGGGGGATTTATTGAGTATTTTTCTTGCTTCGGTTTTATTATCTGCATTGATGGTAACCCACACGGTCTGGTTCTCCATGCTTACGGCATAATGTTCAATCACCTGGTCGTCGATCAGCGCATTAATATACTCCCGGTGCTCCTGTATAATTTTCATCGCTTCCTCGTTCCAGCTAAATTCTATCGTTACCAGGTATTTGTTCATTGGTTAAATAATTAAACGATCCAATCTACAATTTGGTTGGCCCATTCGGCCCGGTGCGGCGTGGTAATGCGAATGTAATTATCGGTATAACCTTCCATCATGCCCGCCTTTTCATGTCCTTCAAACAATACTTTACGGCTTTGTCCACGGTGTAGTTCGGTAAAGTATTGCATCTTCATATAGCTGAGGTTGCGCAAAGTTTTGTTTCTTTCATGACGCAGCTGCACAGGCACCACGGGCTTTATCTCCAAAGCTTTTGTGTTGTCTCTTTCCGAATACGTGAATACATGCAAATAAGAAACATCAAGCACATGCAAAAAGTCGAAGGTTTCCTGGAAGTGCTTACCAGATTCAGAGGGAAAGCCCACGATCACATCTACACCAATAGCGCAGTGGGGCATTAATGATTTGATCATCTCCACTCTTTCTGCGTACAACTCTCTTTTATAGCGGCGCCGCATCAATGCTAAAATTTCATTGCTGCCGCTTTGCAATGGAATATGAAAGTGGGGCATGAACTTTTTGCTTTGGGCTACAAAAGCAATAATAGCTTCAGTTAATAAATTGGGTTCGATGGATGATATGCGATAGCGTTCAATACCACTCACGTCATCCAACTGCTGTATCAGTTCGTAAAAGCTTTCTTCTGTTTTTTTACCGCCGTCGGCACCCTTGCCAAAATCGCCAAGATTAACACCCGTTAATACAATTTCCTTCACACCGCTTTGTGCTAACGATGTGGCATGCCGAACAACATTTTCAATACTATCGCTACGGCTTTTGCCACGGGCCATGGGGATGGTGCAAAAAGCACAAGTGTAATCGCAGCCGTCCTGCACCTTTAAAAAAGTGCGGGTGCGGTCGTTCAAAGAGTAAGAAGCATTGAAGCCCGAAACATCTTCAATATCGCAACTGCTTATTTTGGCCGAATCGCCTTTGGCCAGCTCTCTTAAATGCGAGGCAATGTTGAATTTTTCTGCAGCGCCTAATACAAGGTCCACGCCGGGTATTTCAGCAATCTCTTTAGGCTTCAGTTGCGCATAACAACCGGTTATCACCACCAGGCTTTCCGGTGCTTTGCGCTGAATGCGGCGCACCAATTGCCGGCATTCTTTGTCTGCATTATCGGTAACAGAGCAGGTGTTGATGACGTACACGTCGGCCAGGTCTTCAAACTCTTTCTTCAAAAAGCCATCGGCTTCCAAACTGCGTGAAAGCGTAGACGTTTCTGAGAAATTGAGTTTGCAGCCAAGTGTATGAAAGGCAACTGTACGCTGTTTTTCCATGAGGCGCAAAGGTAGGCAAAAGCCAATGGATGACAGACGGCGGCAAAGGGTATTATGAATTTGTTAAGAGGGAGTTTCGGGTTTTGCGTTTGGAGGTTTTGTGTTTGAATGGATGTTGAAAATGCACAACGAAGTAGCTCAATTGCTTTTCATGCTACAATTGCCTCTCTATGTGTTTTTGTTATTTGGTTGTTTGGGCGCCCAGTTGCTGGCCTAATTTTTCATACTCTGCGTCGTTGGGTTCCCACAGTTCTATCTTGTTGCCTTCCACATCAACAATATGTACAAACTTACCATACTCGTAAGTTTCAATAGCATCTAAAATGGTTACGCCTTCTTTCTTCAATTCTTCTACAAGTGCTTCTAAATCGGCAACCCTGTAATTGATCATATAATCTTTTGCAGAAGGCTCAAAGTATTTTGTTGTTTCCTTAAAAGGGCTCCAGTTGGTAAATCCTTTCTTGGTGCTGTCGGCTCCCTGGTGCCATTCAAAAACAGCCCCGTATTGGTTGGTGTTCAAGCCCAGGTGTTTTTGATACCATTCCCGCATTTGATTGGGGTCTTTGCATTTAAAAAAAATGCCGCCTATGCCTGTTACTTTTTTCATTGTTGCCTGTTGATTAGATGGTGTAGAAATGATTGTTTTGAATGCGAAACCGAAACAGAATGATGTTGCAATTGCTAAGATTAATAAAGATGCCTGCTTCATTGTGTAGCATGTTTTGGCTGCCGTAATTGAAGATAGCAAATAGTTTGTTTATAGGGTAGGGCTGCGTTACCAGGTAGTTAATCTTCAATAGAGAACATAAAATGTCTCCGATAACCTTCTGCATTAATGTAACACCACAGCGCTCCAAAATTTTAGACGCTATTGAAAAAAACTATTCAAAGTTGAAAAGCAGAGACGATTTCCCGCAAGGTAATTTTACTTGCGTGGCTGCGGATTATTACAACTCAAAAAGACGGAAATTGCAGCTAACTCTAAGCCACAAGTGTAAAAAACTGGAAAAAAAATGGAGAAAACTCAACAAGTTTTTGGTGAAAACTTCACAAGTTTTGCTAAAACCTTGTTTAATGTAAGCTGACATTTAATTAATGTAAGTAAAAACTAAACAAGTTTTTACTAAAACTTCATCACTTTTCATGAAAACTTGTTGAGTTCTTGAAGAAACTTTACAAGTTTTTGAAGAAACTTCACAAGTTTGTGATGGAACTTCACAAGTTTTTTGATGAAACTTCACCAGTTTTTCCAAAAATTTTGCTTGTTTTAAAGCAAACAAGCCTGCAATAAGGCGGTTTTAAACAAGAGTGAGGCTGAATAAAGTAACAGTGCAGGTAAATTGCGTTTTAGTTAGTATAAAAGTGTTTGCAAACTGTATTTCTACGTTGCTCTCTCACGGGATTTCCGGCAACAGTTTTTAGCAGTAGTGGCTTTTGGGAGGGAAACCTTTGGCGAAAGAAAAAGACTACTGCAGTCAAACCAATCAAATCATTTCAACGCCTTAGCTTATAACCACCCCTAATTCTTTACAATGGTAAATTCTACTCTGCGGTTCAACTGGCGGTTCTCCGGTGTATCGTTCGGCGCTACGGGTTTGGTTTCGCCATAGCCTTTAGAGGTGATGCGTGAGGGATCAATGCCTTTGGCCAGTATAAATTCCATTACCGAACGGGCACGGTTATCACTCAATTTAAAGTTATAATCATCCGAGCCATAACTGTCGGTGTGGGCACTCATTTCAATAACAATATTTGGATTATCCTTCAGCAATTTTACTACGCGGTTTAGCTCAAGGAAAGATTCGGGGCGCAGGTCCCATTTGTCAAAGTCAAAGAATACATTGTTCAGCCGCACTACCTGCCCAATTTCTATTGGAACCAGGTAAAGGTCCTTGTGTATTTCCAGGTAACCGGCTTTTACCAACGAGTCAAGGTTCAGGTTTTCACTTTGTGCAAAGAACTTATCGGCTGTAGCACGAATGGTATAGTTCTTATCGTAAGGCAGCACAATTTTAAAGGCGCCATTCTGTGGGTCTGATATGCCATTGCCTGCCACCGTGCCTTCGGGCAGGGTTTCGTACAGCAAAGAGGCGCTGAGTGGTTCGTTGGTTTTTTTATTGTACACGTTACCGCTAACCAAAACCACGGGCAAAGGCTTTTCTTTTTCCAGCAACTTCACCCGCACAATATCGCTTTGGCCATAGCCACCGGCGCTGCTGGTCATGTATGCATATTCGCCACCGGCATCCAATGTAAAAAAGGCGTCCCAGTCGGGTGTGTTAATAGGTGCGCCAAGGTTTGTGGGTTCGCTCCATTTGGTCCAGCTTTTATCAAGGCGTTTGGTCATCCAAATATCATTGTCGCCCAGGCCGCCAGGACGATCGCTGCTAAAGTATAAGGTTTCACCATCGGCAGCCAGGTAAGGGGTCATTTCATTATAGTCGGGCAGGTTGATCTTTTTGCCCAGGCTCTTTGGTTCGCT
>JBQCJM010000391.1:0-6876 GCA_051952715.1 Flavisolibacter sp. | reverse complement strand
GTTAGTAAGCTCGTAGTATTAAATCCTGCCGGCGCCTTTGCTACCCGCAATTGGCCACTGGACTTTTATATTGAGTTTGCCAACTTGTGGCAGCAGCAATTTCCTGACACGCAGTTCCTTGCTATTGGTGTCAATTTTATTGCTGCAAAAGCAAATTATTTAAAAAGACATTTGGGCAACCGTTTTATTAACCTGGTGAACAAAACAACGCCTGTACAAGCTTTTGCCATAATTCAAGACATAGAGTTCATACTTTCCGAAGATTCAGGATTGATGCACATGGCCTGGGTATCAGGTATTTCCACAGTAGCACTATTTGGCTCTACAAGAAGCGACCGGGCAACACCGCTTGGCAAGCACACTTTATTGCTCCATTCATCCGATCTACCTTGTGGAAATTGCATGCTTGAGGAATGTAGTTTTGGTGATAATCATTGCATAACACGTTATTCACCTCTATTTGTTTTTGAAAAAGCCTTTGCATTGATAACCTCTTTACAATTACAGAACCGTATGTATGCGCTGCATTAAACTTACTTGTAAAATTCCATTTTATTATGACTAATGCTCTTACTCCTCTAATCAGTGTTATAATGCCAACACACAACAGGGCCAATTATATTGCTGAAACAATTGAGAGCATTCAAAAACAAACCTATGCAAACTGGGAATTGCTAATAGTAGACGACGGTTCAAATGACAACACCGAAGAGATTATCAGTACGATAGATGACTCCCGCATAAATTATTATAAGAAAGAACGAATTGGCATGGAAGAAGCCAGAAATAAAGGTTTGGAATATGCCAAAGGTGACCTCATTGCTTTTATAGACTCAGATGATCTTTGGGCTTCAGGAAAATTGCAAAAACAAGTGGACGCTTTTAACGATTATCCAGATGCCTTCTTTTGCCTGACAGGTGGCTATGAGTTTAGCCAACCCGGCAAGCCTTTGGTTTATTTTTATGAAGAAAAAAAAGGAAGCCGGTTTGATCATCTTTTTATTCCTTTTTTTAAATCAGAAGTTGCAGTTACGATGTCAACCTTGATTTTTAAAAAAAAATGCCTGCAAACCACAGGAACGCTGAAAGATGAAAAGCCCATTGCGCACATAAGTTTAATTTTAAGCCTGGCCAGTAACTTTAAAGGAATTATTCTTTACGAGCCATTATCTTTTCGTAGAATGCATGCCTCAAGTTATAGCACAGTAAACCGTTTAAAAAGGCATTACGATGGCCTTAAAATGATCCATTCATACAAAGCTGCCTTACCGAAGAAAGTTTTTACCAATTGTTTATTCAGATCACACGTAAATTTTGGAGAGGATTATCTTAAGGATTCAGAAAGGTGGAGAGGGATACAACAATTTTTGAGAGCTTGGGGATATAAACCATTTAGTATTGTTCCCGTAAGAAAAATCGGGAAAGCATTTGTACAGTTCTTAAAGCACTAATGAACTAACTTTCAATGGAAGCAATCATCCTATGCTCTTTATAACCTAAAACTGCGTTTTCTATTTTCATTTTAATTTTTTACCTGCGTAAAATAGCATGCTAAAAAGATCTTACCTTCTCAAAGCAATTTATTTCTTTAGCATTTTGCTTATAGGTATTTATTGTTTTAAAAAGCCGTTTTACAATTGGGACCTGCTTCCTTACACGGCCCTGGTATTAAAGATGGATCATTACAATGCAAAACAAGCGCATGACTTAGCCTATCAATTTGCTAAAGAAAATATCCCGGCCAAAAATTTTCAGCAACTTACAGACAGTACACATAGTTACAGGAATAGCATGTATAATGACGCAGAAGCTTTTAACGGCCAGTTGCCATTTTATGTTGTTAAGCCACTCTACACAACGCTGATCTATTTATTTTATAAATCAGGAATTGATTTACCCCATGCCACCCTGTTTCCTTCTCTGCTTGCTTACTTACTGATTGGTCTTTTGCTGTTTCACTGGTTAAGTAGGTATTTAAGTCAGGTCGCTACATGTATTGTTGCATTACTAGTGATGATTTCGCCTCCCCTGATTGAAGTTGCCAAAACATCTTCGCCGGATTGTTTATCTGCTTTTTGTCTTTTCGCTTCTTTTTATTTCATTATTGAAAAGCCTTTTTTAAAAATAGCTTTTGTATTCATGATGATATCTGTTTTCGTAAGGCTGGATAATATTCTTACCTGTCTTTTAATCCTTAGTGTTATATTTTTTAGTAAAAGATGGGATAGAAAAATATCTTTTTCCAATTTTTTCTTTATGATATTATCACTTTTGGCCGTTTATATTTTTATAAGTTCTATGGCTAACCAATACGGCTGGAGTATTTTCTTCTACAACAATTTCGCCAGCCGCCTACATCCGGTTTATGGATCAGGCGAACATTTTTCTTTAAAGAGTTATGGAAGAGTAATGTACGAACACTTGCTAAATGGGATTAAGCATTCTTACATCACCATATTTATGACTTTGCTTGTTTTAATCTTCAGCAAGGTTTCCAATTTGAAGAATATATCCTTTAACCATTTGTTTGCTTTGCTTATACCTCTAATTCTTTTATTACGATTTATCTTATACCCCGATATTTCAGATCGGTTCTATATTGCATTTTATCTTATCATCATCATATTGCTGACAAAAAAAATTACTGCTCCATCATTATGTACATCAGCGCATGCAGATTGATTTCTTCAATCAGGTTTCAATTTTGCAATGGTTTAATTTCAAATATCTCCATTATTTTTTTCGCCGAATCGTCCATGCAATAAGGAGTAATAGAGGTAAATATTTTTTTATTGTTTTGCAAAATCTCAATTGCTTTTTCCCGCATTTCCTTTTTCGATTGTACAATATGCCATTGTTCGATCTCCTGGTCCATGGCTTTGCAAAAACTTATAACATGAACGCCGCAACTTAGTGCTTCCTGGCATACACCCGAGAAACCCTCATAAGAAGAAGGATGTAAAAATATTTTTGCCTTTTGCATTTGCTGTAATACATCGTTGTATGCAAGTTTGCCGGCAAGGCAAACATTCTTTTCTATTCCAAGTTTTTTTGTAAGTTTTTGAAGCTGTTCTTTTTCAGGGCCATCGCCGATCAATACAGCGTTTATATTGGGAAAAAGTGTTTTTATCTCGGCAACCACTTCAAGAAATACATGAAATCGTTTTATCGGAATTAATGAACCTGCAGCAAGCAGGTCAATATCTCTTACAGGCGTGGCAATAAGCTGGCCCATGTCGGCGCCTGGTGGCACTACTGTAAAAGGTTTGATACCATGGCTTCTTTCAAATTCATCCTGCAAAGAATCGGATAAGGCGATCAATTCATTTGCATTCAAACCAACACGTCGCGGATATTTATTCGTTTTTCTGGCATCTTGCCCCAATAACCAACAATAGTGCTTAATGCCATTTTCGTCAGCAAACTTTTTACCTATCAAAGCACATTCATTATACCAAAAACTTAAAAGACCTGTTATGTTGTGTTCTCTTTTAATTTGGCGTAGTGCCGTTAAAACTTTTTGCCTGAGTAAAAACTTAAACAAGCCGCCCCTGTTTCTCCCGTTAAGACTAAAGATAGTAGCATTAAACAATTCGTACGTGTCTTTGCGATAAGGATAATGGAAACTGAGAATAAAAATATTTATATGCGGGTAGTTTTTCTTTAGTGTTCGAATAAAAAACTGCTGCATAGGCAGGCAGGTATCATCCATTTCGGACGCTGCAAAGCCGGGAGTAAGAATCACCAAAGTCTGGATTTTATTATTCATCTAATGAAATGACTTTATTACAATAAGTAAGACTGTGTTTGTTGTGCGTGATCATAATGATTATCTTTCCCCTCTTAGCTAACTCCTGAAAATGTTTAAGCATTATAATTTCCGAAGCTTCGTCAAGTTCATTAAAAGGCTCATCCAATAAAATCAGATCTGCATTTTTATAGACGGCCCTTGCCAGTGCGATTCTTTGTTGTTGCCCACCACTGATGTTTTTACCATTTTCAGTGATCATCTTTGCAGTGCCTTCGGGGTATTGTACTAACAGTTCATGCAAACCAGAAATGTTTAGCGCTGCTTCTGCATTGAGTTGATGCTGTTCTTCTTCCAATGTAATATTTCGCAATAAAGTGTCATGAATAAAAAAAGGTTGCTGCCGCACATAGGCAATTGATGGCCAATATTGCTTTATACTTTTATTATCCACAGCAAAATCATTGACTATGATTTCGCCTTTTTCCGGTTGCAGAAAACCAAGCAAAATATTCAGCAAGGTCGTTTTGCCTCTCCCCGATTTGCCGGTAACACCAATAAAATCACCTGTATGTATACAATAATTAAAGTTTTTCAACACAGCTAATCCGTTATATCGAAAGCTTACGTTTTTTAGTTGAATAGAGCGAATACAGTTGGGAGATAAAAATGAATTTGTGCCTTGTTCTTTATCTTTTAGCACCAAGTCGGAAACAGAAAAATCATAAGCCCTAAGTTGCCCGCTGGTGTTTATGATTTTAACGATGCCGGGAATAATTTTATAAGCCGCAGCCATAAATGCGCCAACAGTGATCAAAGCTGCATTGTCGCCATTGCCTGACCACTGCGCTATTGCAATTAGAATAAATAAACCCAGTACAGCAAAAATTTCAATCATGCGGCCGGGCAGCGTTTGTATACTTATAGAATCGAATAAATATTTACTGAACTGTTGCCTGTAATGAATAAACCGCTGCAAAAAAAATTGGTTACGATTGAAAATATTTCCTTCTACATATCCTTTCAACGCATCAAACAAGTATTGGAATGAACGTTCATTGTTTGAGCGTATCTGCGATCGGGCGGCGGCCAGGCGTTTTTTAATAAAATGAAAAACGATAATAACCGGTGGCAGCAGCATGCATAATAACAGCAAGAATAATTTTGCATTAAATAAAATAATAGCAATAATAGTAATGAGGATCAGAAACAACTGTGTAATGATCTGCTGGATACCCAAAAGAATATATTGGCAAAACTCAAACGGCTGATGAGCAATTTTACGAATATGCACTGAAGAATCAATGTTGACAAATTCTTCAAAAGATGCTTGCTGATACCTCACGAGGTTAAGTCTTGAAATGCGAACAGCTACCGTCCCGATGAATTTATTTTGAGATTTGGTAATAAAGAAGGCACCAATATTTTTTAAACTGAAAAGAAAAAAGAAGATCGTTATGAAACCAAGTGAGTTGCGACTAATTAGCCACAACGGTAAAAAAGAAAGTTTATTAGCCCGGTCAGGCTGAATATAAAATTGGACGATCCATAACAAAAGTGCCAGCGATGCAATGTCAACAATGCTGATAATAATATCACACAGGCTTAAGATTGCAAATCGCTTTTTTTCTTCGTTTTCAAGAACAGCCCATGTATTTTTAAGGATCTTCTTCAAATTGAATTGGTTCTTTGGCGTTCAATGGAAACCCTCATTTCACGCCGAGCATTTTAAAAAAAGTACGGTAAACGATTTTTACATCTAATGCAACTGACCAATACTGTATATAATAAACATCACTTCTTACTCTTTCTTTAATATTTTCCACTTCTGTAACAGGTCCTACATAACCTAAAACCTGCGCCAGTCCTGTAATACCGGGCTTTACCTTGTATCGTAAAGAATATTCTTCAACCATGGTTTCAAACTTTTCATTTTCCACTACCATGTGAGGCCTTGGGCCAATTAAAGACATATCGCCCCACCATACATTAAAAAGTTGCGGCAACTCGTCTAAGTGGTGTCTTCTTAAAAACTTTCCTATTTGCGTTATCCGGCGATCGTTTACATGCGCCGCAAGGCTTTCCGACTCTTCGTTATCGATCATGGTTCGGAACTTTATACAGGTAAACAAGCCAGCGTATTTTTTATTTCTTTTTTGCAGGAAGAAAACCGGCCCCTTTGAATCGAGTTTTATCAATAATGCAATAACAGGAAGAAGCCAACTTAGCAAAGCACTTATAAGTATGGAAGAAAGGAAAATATCAACCAGTCTTTTCAAAAAAAGGTTGCCCTTTTTTTCTAACGGAGATATAGCAACCGTAGGATCGGTTACATTATGCTGTTCAATAAAGGAACCAGCTTTCTTTACAAAACTTTCAATTGGAAATGGCAGCATTGAATTTTCCATCAAAAAATGTTCTTGCCAATTCAATACGAAAGAAAAATAATGCAGGTTGCTTAGTTGGGGCTTTTTAGGGAATCAAAACATTTTTTTAGTAATGCCAATTTGTATCCCTGCACTTTTTAAGTACAAGGATCCTACACCTACGCCTTTCAAAGGCATCTTGAGATAAGGCTCTATTCTCAGGTCGCCAATTTTACCAAGTTTGTGTGTATAACCTCCCGAAAATTGCGCAATTGAGAAAATGTGGTTTGAGGTATTGTTATACGATTTATACGCATAATAGCTCTGGCCTGTTATTGGATAATAATAGTCATATTCATAGTTCTGTTTGGTCATAAAATATGACGAAACACCAGCCGAAACGAACCAGTTATGATTACCCTTGTCTTTAAAATTATACAGCAATTTTACCGGAACTTCCCACATGCGGCAATCTCCATCAACCATAGAGATCTCACTGTTAGGCGGCAGGTATATTTTCGAAGTGTTGAAATATTGCCCTTTGCTGTAATAAAACTTCTTGTCAAGGAACACACCGGTTTCAATACTCCATTTTTTGTTTACATCAAAACCCAATAATACGCCTACGTCATAGCCTGCATTTTTTACTTTTTGAAACTTCACCGATGTAGCATCGAGGCCACCCATGACGCCGAGATAAAATTTCCTGTTCTTTTGTTTCTGTGCTTTTTTTATTTCAGATTTTGCATCAGCAATATTTTT
>JBQCJM010000390.1:0-2579 GCA_051952715.1 Flavisolibacter sp. | reverse complement strand
TGTTTTACATTCTTTTGTCCGATTGCGTCTAATTCATCAACGTAAATCATGATTTTGTTTTTGGGTTCAGAATGAACTAAATCCTTCAAAATGTTCAGAAATAGATATAGTTTCAATACAATGTTTGTTCCTCTCGACTGAACTTGTTTTTGCAAGTCTATTTCTTCAATTTCGCCTGTCATTTTGGTTATTTCCACCTTAATAGCAAACAAGTCGTAAATTGTAATCGGCTTCCCTTTACTTTCTGTTAGTTGGCGTTCAAGTGCTTTTTTACTTTCACCATAAGCATTGTCAAAATCTAATCCGTCAGAAAATTTCAGTTTAGAAATTCTATCTAAATCTTTAATCAATTCTTCTGTTTCGTGAATTTTTACCTTCACATTTCGAATGTTGGAAACAGGATATTCAGCTAACTTGGTATTGTAACTTTTGTAAACAAAGGTCTTAAAATCGTTGAAAGCTATAAGAAATGAAAAAGTCGGACTTCCGATTTCATACGAAAGTGTATCTAACAAATTACTTATCACTTTGTCCATTTGAGGAATGTTGTTTATTTCTTCATCAACTTGTCGGATAAACTCTTTTATATCCTGATTATCTTTATTTAGCTTTCGGTTTATAGCATCCTTTAAATCTTTTCTGCTTTCTCTCGTTATTCTAAAACTATCATAGATTTTTGAAAACTTATCGTGTAATTTTTCAAAAGACTCGTCTAAGAATTCTTCAATTTGATAAATGTCGTTACGTTCCTGGAAATATTGATATTGAGTTTTGAACTTTCTAAGATCTGATTCGTATTGTTTTTTCTCATTTTTCTTTAGCTCCAATGCCAATTGTTCTTTCTTTATTTCGGCATCTTTGTTATCTATTTTTATTTGAGTATGAAGTACTGCTTTTTTGAGCGTGTCGTTTATTAGAATTTCGTTGTCTGCATTGGTCTTCTGTAATGTAGGCTTATTCTTAGTTTTTTCAATCAAGGTATTTGTTTCAGAAATTGACTTTTTGAGTATGCCAATATTTTGCTGTAAAGAATTTTGGTTTTTAATTGCCTCTGACTGGATTTTCTTTTCAGACAGTTCTTTCTTTTTTGCTTCGATATCTTCCTGCAATTCTTTTATAGTTGGCAAAGATTTTATTTCTATTTCTCTAACATCAATTTTGCCGTCAAAGAAAGTCAAAGGAAAATCGGCAAAGCCAATTTCTTTTTTGATTTTTGATTTGTCAAGATTGGCGACATCGCTTTTCAAATACGAATATGCTTTACGAATTATTTCAGGGTCTTTGGAAATGTTTTGATAAAGCAAATTGTCAAATTGCTTAATTGACTCTTCTTTCTTCTTAATTTCATTTTTTAAATCTCTTATTGATTTTTCTACTTCTGCAAGTGTAAATTTGCTTCTTTCCAACTGTATTAGCTGTGCTTCAAGTTTTGCACGTTCCTTATCTTCTGTTTCGACTTTTGTTATCAACCCTTGAAACATCAGATTATCGGGCGTTGGTTCATAATCCTCAATTTCTTTTAGCTGTTTGTCAATTTCAATATTTTCTTTTTTAGCTGCTTCAATTTGAAGTTCAAATGTTGTTTTTTCTGAAATTAAAGCGTCCCTTTCTTTTTTGAGCGTTTCCCCAATTTTAATTTCAAGCGTCCTTATAGAAATAGATAGCAAACTATCTTCTCTTATTTTTTCTGATAAATCTTTCTCAACGGCATCAAACTTTTTGAAAAAAGTGTTTTTCAGTTTGCCCAAAATTATTTCTTCACTTATGAATTTGTCATTCAGAAGTTTCAGTTGTTCAAAATCAAGCTTTACTGCTGAAAGGTTATTTAGGTGCGCCTTCTTTTTCTCAAAGTCGATTATTTTATCAAAACTTGATGTTGTAAATACATTTAATAAAGTGTCTTGCTTGTTGTCAGCAATAAGCAAAGCATTTTTAAACGACTTTTCGTTTATGTCGCTTGTCTTGATGAGATGCTTGTAAATATCCGTAAAGCTATTAGAGTAGGCTCTGCCTTTTCTTTTTACATCTCTTTTAATCCATACAACAGGATTTTTGTTTTTGTCCGAATTGTAAACAAGATTGTAAAGGTCTTCGCTTTTTAGTAGAACAGGTGGGTCCGTTGGGTTGCCTGTTGTAAGTTCTTGCAAAACTTTTTCCCATTTCTTGGCTTTAAAACCCCCTTCTGATATTTGAATAAAAAAGGCCTCTTTGTATTCTCCGCTTATTTTATAGTATTCAATAGAGTTTTCTGGTGTTGCTTTTACCAAAATGCAGTAGTAACCGTTTTTGAAAATCTCAAAAATTATGTAACTGTGTTGGCTTGTTCCGTCAAAGTAATGTTTCATTGAATCTGACAATTTTCTGTCGTCTTCAAATCGCATTTGATCTTTGTCGGTTATGTAAAGAAAATTAAGTGTGTTTAGGAAAGAACTTTTTCCAACATTGTTTTCAGCAGCTATCTGAATGCTTGCATTTTCTCCAATATGAATAGATGCTTTAGCATACAACTCTGAATTAATTATAACAATTTTGTTTAGCATTTTTTGATAATTATTATAATTTAGTTAGTCCTAATGATT
>JBQCJM010000389.1:0-2559 GCA_051952715.1 Flavisolibacter sp. | reverse complement strand
GTTGCCTATACAAATCTTCTGATCGGCACCAATGGTATTATCACTAACGGGTGGTTGAACAATGATTTGTGTTGGTTGGCTATTAGTAATACATGGCAAAGAGGTAACTATTCTACGGACAAATATTGTTTGAGAAGGAGTAAATAAAAGCGATTGATTGGTTTGTCCATTTAAATCTGTCCAGGTAGTACCATTTGTACTGCTTTGCCATTGATAGCTATAGGTACCATTTCCTCCACTTGGCAAATTGCCCATGATGTTGATGGCTCCCCCTGAGCATATCGTTTGGGTAATATTATCAATTGTATTCGTCACTTGAGGATCTATTGTGATCACAACTGTATCCTTTGTTGCCGGGCAAGAGGCAAAGCCTGTAACTGACCAAACAAAACTATAGGAACTTGAAGGCTCTAATCCGGTTATTGTGGAGGTAGGGGCGGTAGGATCTGTAATAGCTACAGAATTTCCTGATACCTGCGTCCAGTTACCTGTAGTTGTTGCACTTAAAGAGCCTTTCATAGTGTAATTAACCTCAGCACATAAAATAGCGTCAGGTCCGGCGCTTGCTGCCGGGGTAGCTGATTTAACTATTACCTTATAACTTATTGGTGTTCCAGAACATGATTTTCCATTTAAGGTATAAATCGGAGTTACAGTAATTGTACTTATCAAATCAGATGAAGTATTGTTCGTTGCAGTAAAAGCAGGAATATCATCGCCACTTCCATTACTAAGACTTAGTCCTGACCCGGCGACAGTCCAATTATACATGATGGAACTTCCTGCAAAGGTGCCAGCATTGGTTTTTGGGCTAAATACTGGGACTTGGGTTCCTGTACAAACTGTTATATCAGCAATTGGATCAATTGATATATTAGGCAATACAGTTATAGAAAAGGTAGTAGGTATGCCGGTACAGCTAACTGAATTGTTAGTATAAGTGGGTTCAATAGAAATTGTACTTGTTATCGGGACATAGGCATTGTTATTATTTATAGCTGTAAAAGAAGGAATTGTTGAAGTTCCTGAGGCGGCAAGCCCAATTAAAGTATTGTCATTAGTCCAGTTGTATGTTACATTACTTGATGGTGTACTTGAAAATGTAATTGGATTTGCTAAGGCATTATTGCAGTATGTGACATTTTGGACTGAACCAATTACAGGTATGGGATTAACTGTAATGGTAATGGTTCCAGAATTTGCACTACATGATCCACTATTTGTCACTCTTCTATAAAGAGTAGTTGAAGTAAGGTGCGGTGGTTGAAAGTCTTTGTTAGTTTCTCCAGGAAGGTCATTCCATTTTATCGGGCTTAAAGGAGAACTTTGCCATTGATAGGTAAAAGCACCATTTCCTCCTGAAGTTACCTGGCCCTCTAACAGAGCAGGCTTGCTGCCAGCACAAATAGTTTGAGATGCAGTAACATCATAATTTGTCAAGCTTCCCTGAATAGTAATAGTTACAACTGAAGAGGTATCTATACACCCTCCACTTTGGACAATTCTCTTGTATTTTGTTGTTACGGTTACAACTCCGGGATTATAGGAGGAAGATGTTTGAGAGGGTATCACAGTCCATGTTGCTCCGTTATCTAAAGAAGATATCCATTGATATGTAAAAGAGGAAGAACCACCTGTTAAGGTTCCTTGTTGTGTTATTGCTTTTGCTGAACTACCAGAACATAGTGTTTGGTCCGAACCTATATTGTTACCATTTATAGAAGGATTTACGGTGATTGTAATAACTGATGCAGGGCTCTCACAGTTCAAACTATTTGTTTGAGTAACGTAATAGGTTTGTGTTTCGGCAGTTAATGTCGATGGAAGAGGAGCATTAGGACTTCCACCTGTTAAATTGCTGCTTGTATACCAATTAAGATTTGTTCCTGAAGCAGTAAGTGGGCTCACCTCGGCATTCAAACAGTAAATTATTGGAGATGATACAGTTGGCGCAACTGGCCTTGGATTAATAACAACACTAGTTTGCGAAGAAGAAGAACAACCATTTAATGCGACGGTTACTGTATATGTACCTCCATTTAAGCTGGTTACATTATTAATAATTGGGTTTTGTAAATTGCTGGAATAACCATTCGGTCCAGTCCAATTAAAGGTAACTCCACTGGTGGAACTTGAAGCGGAAAGATGTAATGTACCTCCAGTACATAAGTTTGTTTCACTGCCAGCTGTTGGCGTAGCTGGGGGATTAGGGTCGGTCAGAGTAACGGGTCCTACAATATTCGAAGAGCATCCATTTAGCTTAATTTGAATGTTATCATAATTACCTGCAGAAAGATTATTCAAGGTTATCGATCCACCTTGGGAGCTAATAGCAGTTGTTGATACTGTAGAACCATTCTTGGTATAGGTTAATAAATAGGAGGTATTAGGTAACACTCCATTAAGTATAATTGAGCCTGTACTACCACTACATTTTAAAGGATTAGTGGTGGTGCCGATGCTTATAGTGGTACTTGAATTTATGGTTACTGCAATAATTGCCCTAGAGCTTTCGCAGCCCGTTGCAGCATCCATTTGACTTACATAATAGTTTGTAGT
>JBQCJM010000388.1:0-8196 GCA_051952715.1 Flavisolibacter sp. | reverse complement strand
TATTTCATTGATCAGGGAGGCCGTTAAAGACATGGAAGACATAGAAGGCGATGCCCGTTATGGCTGTAAAACACTGCCCATCATTTCAGGTATCAGAACTACAAAAATTTATACAACTGTGTGGCTTGTAGTGCTGGCTGCTTGCCTGTTGGTTTTACAGTTATATGTTTTGCAGTTTGGATGGTGGCCTGCCGTTGGGTACAGTATCCTTTTTGTAATCATTCCTTTATTATATGTTGTATTAAAGCTTTCAAAAGCGTACAACCGGCAGCAATTTGGCTATTTAAGCAGGCTTACCAAATGGATCATGTTTGCAGGAATTTTATCAATGATTTTTTTCAGAATTTATTTTTGAGGAAAATTATTTATCAGCCGGGCTTATTGCTACTATTTGGCTTTGGTTGCGTCGCACTCTTGTACGCTTTGTAATTCTATTCAGCCATATCCAATTGCTCTTTAAAACCATATCTGTCTGCAATAGTATTGGACAAGTCAATGTTATGCTCAATAGCAATCAGAACGTACAAGTGAGTGACACAACAGGCGCCGGATAGAAATTCCAAAAGCCGGTAACAAAAAATATACTGAAGCAAAATTTTATTTCTCATCTTTCAGCATTAGAAAATAATTAAACAGCGATGGCTAATATTGTTCTTGCATCACAATCGCCCAGGCGCAAACAATTATTGCAATGGGCCGAAATAGATTTCGAAATCATTGTTGTCCCTACAGATGAATCATATCCTGCAGAACTTGAACCAAAAGATGTAGCCATCCACATTGCCCGCCAAAAGGCTGCGGCTGTAAAACATAAAATAAACGGACAAAGAATTATTGCTGCCGATACAATTGTTGTTCTGGGCAAGGAAATTATTGGCAAGCCAAAAGACAGGGCGGATGCCATCAATATACTTGGCAAACTAAGTGGCGCACAGCACCAGGTGATTACCGGTGTGGTCATTGTAAACAACGAAAAAGAGATTGCCTTTGCCGATGTTACTGATGTAGCGTTTCATTTGCTAACCCAGCAACAAATAGAATTTTACGTTGACAAATACCAGCCTTACGACAAAGCAGGTGCCTATGCTATACAGGAATGGATTGGCGTAGTAGGAATCAAATCAATCAATGGTGATTTTTACAATGTAATGGGTTTGCCTGTAAGCAGGGTAGTACAGGCATTAAAATCAATGCAATAATTTGATAATTTGAAAATGGGCAGTAGCTTTAAGAGTAGAGATTAGAATTCAAATTGGCATATTCAAATTTCAAATTCGCATGACCGAAAAGCTCCTGCAATACATTTGGCAATTTCAATACTTTAATAAGTCTGCATTAACAACCGCCAATGGAGAAAGGCTGGAAATTATTTTTCCCGGTCAATTAAATCTTAACCAGGGACCCGACTTTAGCAATGCCAAAATTAAAATCGACGGAACAACTCTGGTCGGCGCCGTTGAATTACACTTAAAAACTTCGCAATGGAAGGCACACGGCCATGAAAACGACCCTAATTATAAAACCGTAGTGCTGCATGTGGTTTTCGAAAATGACCATCAAACATTTTCTGACATTCCGTTGTTAGAACTTCAGCCACGTATTTCAAATCTATTATTGCAACGCTATCAAAATTTAATGGAAGCCAATTCTTTTATTTCCTGTGCACCGGGCATTGCAGAAGTAAAAGAAATTACATGGACGTCGTGGAAAGAAAGATTATTAGCGGAACGCTTAACAAGAAAATCGAATCATGTTTTCGAGCTGTTACAAAAAAATAATTACCACTGGGAAGAAACATTTTGGTGGATGCTGGCCCGCAATTTCGGCACGAAAGTAAATGGTGACGCTTTTGAAGCCATTGCGCAATCCGTTTCTATAAACCTTCTTGCCAAACACAAAAATCAAATTCATCAAATAGAAGCGTTGCTTATAGGGCAAGCTAATTTATTGAACGGAACATTTATAGAAGACTACCCGCAAATGCTTCAGCGGGAATATTATTTTATGAAAAAGAAATACGGTTTAAAACCGGTGCATATTCCGGTTCATTTGTTGCGTATGCGTCCGGGCAACTTTCCTGTAGTGCGTTTAGCGCAACTGGCTATGCTTATTCACAATTCGGCGCATCTATTTTCTAAAATATTAGAAGCAGAAAAAGTTGAAGAAATAAAAAAACTGTTTTCAATAACAGCCAACGATTATTGGCATTATCATTACACAATTGATGAGCCTTCGGGCTTCAGGCAAAAATCAATGGGAATACAGATGATTGATAATGTAATCATCAATACGGTTGTTCCTGTCTTATTTGCATATGGCCTGTATAACAAGGAAGAAAAATATAAATCGAAAGCCACAAACTGGCTTGACGATGTTAGTGCAGAAGCCAACACTATCACCAAAGGTTTTCAAGCGTTGAAGCTATCAAATAAAAAAGCCTACGACTCGCAGGCTTTTATTGAATTGAAAACACAATATTGCGATCACAAATTTTGTTTGCGATGTGCTGTGGGGAATGCTTTGCTAAAAAGTTGATCTTACATTACACCACGGCATTTTTTATAACGGCCACTGGCAGCTTCACTGGGTGTAACAGATCTGGCGCAGGAAACCAAAAGAATTACAAGCAGGCTGCCAACAAGAACTTTAATTTTCATAGAATAGGATTTAAGACAAAACTATCCGATGTCACAGCAATCCGGAAACAAAAACAGATGTTTTATTACTTAGTAAATCTTGGAAAACCGAGACAAGTGGATGTGCATTTTACCCAATGCCATTCTTCAACTCCAGGCGCCCCAATCCACATTTACTTCAATATCCGGGTGAATGCTTTGCTGCACCGGGCATGTGTTCCCTGTATGTTTTAAAATGGTTTTTGTTTTATCATCTACATTTTTCAATGCCTCAGGAATGTGAAAACTAAGGTTGATGCCGCTGACCCTGCGTGGATCTGCCTTCATAATTTTTTCTACATCTATTTTTACGCCATTCAGATCAAAGCCCATAGTGCGGGCCTTGATGCCCATTACGGTGATCATGCAGGTAGCAAGTGAAGTTGCCATTAAATCGGTAGGAGAAAAACGTTCGCCTTTGCCATTGTTATCAACAGGGGCATCGGTTTCAAAATAAGATCCGGATCGAAGGTGCGTACATGTGGTTCTTAAATCTCCTTCATAAACAACATTTGAGGTCATACTTTTTTCGCTAAATTTACGTTGTACAACCTAACATATTCTATTTCAGTGAAGAAACTAATTTTATTTATTTTATTATTTACATCCGGTGCATCCTTGTTTGCGCAGGATTCTACCAGCAACAACAATAGCAAGAAATCCCGCAAGTCGGAAAAGCAACAGCGCATCAGTGCCATGATGAAGCAGGAAGAAGAAGGTAATCTTGCCTACGTAAAACAAAATGGCTTTGGTATTATGCTGCGTACAAATGGCTATGGCATTTTCTTTGAAATTGGCCGTAGAAAATCACAGCGTTATACCAACACTTATAGTATAGAACTTACCGAGATAAAACACCCCAAAGAAGAAAAAACGGGAGGTTCATTTTTTTCTAACCCTTTTATTTATGGTAAGATCAATAACTTTTACCAGGCTAAACTTGGCTACGGCCAACAATATATTTTGGGGCAAAAAGGAAATAAAAACGGTATTGCCGTAATTGCATTGGCGCAGGGCGGTTTATCAATGGGCTTGTTGAAGCCTTATTATATTACCGTAAATTCTTTAAGTGGTAGCACCACCATAAAGTACGACGATGACAACACTACTTTCTTAACTTATGATCCCAATAACTCCGGCGCCGGCTTCACAAAAGGGTGGGGGGAGCTCAAATTAAAACCCGGTGCTTATATCAAAACAGCCCTCCGTTTCGATTTTGGACGTTTCAACGAATCGGTTAGCGCTATTGAAATTGGCATGAGTCTCGATGCTTATGCAGATAAGATTTCTATTATGGCGCCTGTCACCGACAATACGGCTGCATCAGGCGCAAGCAGATTCTTCTTCCAGGGACATATTGCTTTTGTTTTTGGCCGCCGTAAGTAAAATCACAGATTGCAAAGGATTCCTTCGATTAGTTTAAATTTGCAGATTATTATCTGACCAGCAGCATGAATTTTATTCACCTGCTGTTGTGTCACTCACTTGTACGTTCAGAACTGTATTCAGCTCTTCAACTGACTGTGAATTATGAACCATGAATTATAAACTATGAACGAACTTCCTATAGCCGCCCAGGCCGAACCCGTTAAAAGAAATAAACCCGATTGGCTTCGTGTAAAACTTCCTATTGGTGAAAGTTATAAGCATGTGCGGAGCCTTGTAGATACACATAAGCTTCATACTATCTGTGAAAGCGGTAATTGTCCCAACATGGGTGAATGCTGGGGTGAAGGCACCGCCACTTTTATGATCCTTGGCAATGTATGTACCCGGAGTTGCGGTTTTTGTGCTGTAGCTACAGGCCGGCCCGAAGCTATTGACTGGAATGAGCCACAACGTGTGGCTGAAGCCATTAACCTGATGAAAGTGAAACATGCCGTTATTACTTCGGTAGACAGGGATGAAATAAAAGATGGCGGTTCTGTTATTTGGTACAACACTATTAAAGCTGTTAAAGCATTAAATCCCAATACAACGCTTGAAACACTGATCCCTGATTTCAAGGGACAAAAAGAGAACATTCAGCGCATCATCGATGCTGCACCAGAGGTGGTTTCGCATAATATTGAAACGGTTGAAAGACTAACCAAACAGGTGCGCATACAAGCTAAATACTGGCGCAGCATGGAAGTGATCAAAACGCTGAAAGAAGGTGGCATGAGAACTAAAAGCGGCATCATGCTTGGCTTAGGCGAGGAAAAGGAAGAAGTGATTCAAACGCTGAAAGACCTTGCCAATGCCGGTTGCGATGTAGTAACCATTGGACAATACCTGCAACCCACCAAAAAACATTTGCCGGTTCATCGTTTTGTTCATCCTGATGAATTTGCGGAATACCGTGAAATAGGATATAACCTTGGTTTGGACTATGTTGAAAGCGGTCCTTTGGTTCGCTCATCTTACCATAGCGAAAGGCATGTAATTGCAGGCTATGGTAAAGCCGCCTGGCAAAAAGAAAAAGCGGCAGGGATTGTGTGATCTTAGTGTATGAAGGTCTTACTCATTCAAATTTGAAAACGGTTGTTCTGCAATAAATGACTGCTTGCTATCTCCCAAATCAACGAGACTGTTTTGCAGTGGTCAGCCTGCTCAATGTTATGCTGCAAACCGACCACTGCAAATTATTTTATTCATTCTCTCATTTCCCAAACCAACGCACTGGCGCCTAAAATGGCAGCATCAGCCTCCTGTAGTTCGCTGAAAACGAGCTTCACCTTATTTTGGAAAATAGGCAGCAGGTTTTTTTCCATGTATATCCTTGTAGGTTCCATGATCAAGTCTCCGGCTTTAATCACACCGCCAAATAACACAATAGCTTCGGGAGATGAGAACATTACAAAATTAGCAAGTGCTTCTCCCAGTATTTGTCCTGTAAAACGGTAAACCTCTTTTGCAATGGCATCGCCTTTAATAGCGCATTCATAAACAACTTTTGAATTCAGCTCTTCAAACTTAAAGGCTCTTAGCAAGCTGTCTTCCTTGCTGGCTTCTAATAATTCTTTAGCCGTAAGCACAATGCCTGTTGCTGAACAATAGGCTTCGAGTGAACCATCAATTTCGGTTGACCAATGCTTTCTTCCGCCCGGACGAATAACTGTATGTCCTAATTCACCGGCAAAACCATCGTGTCCATAAATTAGCTGGCCATTAGCCACAATGCCGCTTCCTACACCTGTACCCAGTGTAATCATAATAAAATCACGCATGCCGCGGGCAGCGCCATAATTCATTTCGCCAACAGCAGCTGCATTGGCATCGTTGGTTAAAGAGCAGGGCAGTTCAAACTTTTCAGTAACCAGTTTGGCCAGTGGAATGATGCCCCTCCAATGAAGATTGGGAGCATAATCAATAGTGCCTGTATAATAGTTTCCATTTGGAGCGCCAATGCCAATGCCTTTTATTTTCCCATCATTGGCATGTACTTTTAAGATGGGCATCAGTGTGTTATATAAGGCATCAATATAACCTTCAATTGTTGGATAGGCATCAGTTCTCAGTTCGCCTTTTTCAATTATTTCTCCGCGATGATTTACAATTCCATACTTGGTGTTGGTTCCACCAATATCAATTCCAATAGCAAATTCGTTTGATAGATCTATCATTTATTAAAATTTAATGTCCTGCTACAGCTTCTTTTTTATCGTAATCAATTCCCTGCGCTTTTAAAATTGATTTAGCTCTGATGGCATAAAACGCCAGGTAAAGGAAACAAGCAACACCAACCACGTAAGACAATTGAATACCTAAAATATCCGGGCTTGCCAAATAGCCTTGTAATAAACTAATAAAACCTCCTCCCATAATCATCATTACTAAAAAGCTGGCGCCCTGGTTAGTATGTTTTCCTAAACCTGCAATCGCTAAAGTAAAAATGCATGGCCATAAAGTAGAACAAAATAAGCCTACGCTTGCAATGGCATAAACACTTACCATTCCATCAGCAAGCATACTAATAATTAACGCAGTAATTCCAAGTATGGAAAAAATCAATAATTGTCGTGCCGGGTTGCCGCGACTTAGCAGGTCACCAATAATCAACGCAATAATGATGAAAGCATAGATATAAAAAGGAGTGATGTCGTGTTGTGCAATTTTGTTTACAGCAAGGAAAACGCCAAAAGCAAGATAGGGCATAATAAACCTAAGGATGGATTTGGCACTGCTGCTAATATTAAAAGCTCCTACAGAGGAAGTCCATCTTCCCATCATTAAGCTGGCCCAAAACAAAGAAACAAAAGGCGCAATTCTTTCTGTAGGGAAGGGCAGTCCATCGGCTGTTTTTACATGCTCTCTCATAAACTCCGGCAGGTTACTGGCCGTTGAAACTTCTACACCCACATATACAAATATCCCAATCATACCTAATGCCAGTTGGGTATAGTTCAAAGCACTTTTTCTTGTCGGAATAGCCAGGGCGTCCGTAACGTCAGTAGGCGTGGCCACTTTGCTTATATCCTTTTCTGTTTTGCCTGAGTCGCCTTCCAAATTAATTTTATTTGGTACCGATGATAGTTTGAAAATAACGGCTACCAATAAAAATAATCCGCCTAAAATCAAGTACGGTGTCTTGACTGCACCAATATCTGCCACACTAGCCGCATTACCAGAGGCAGCAACAGAACCGAAAATTGCCAGGCTCACCAACACCGGACCAATAGTGGTTCCAAAATTATTGACACCACCAGCCATGCTTAACCGCTGCGAACCGGTTTGAGGATCTCCCATCACAATGGCCAGGGGATTGGCTGCCGTCTGTTGTAACGAGAAACCCAGCCCTACTACAAAAAGCCCGGTAATCATTAAACCAAATGAGGCAGAGTTAGCAGCAGGATAAAAAAGAAGTGTTCCTAACGCTGATATGCAAAGCCCCAAAGCAATACCGTTTTTATAACCGATACGGTTGAGAATATCGCCGCCGGTGGCTTTGCTTATGGCAAAGTATATGATAGAGCCAACGGTATAAGCTACATAAAAGGCAAAAGAAATCATTTGCGATTGCCATTGAGCAAGATTGAGCTTTTCTTTAAAAACGGGGATCAAGATGTCGTTGCTTGCTGCTACAAAGCCCCAGAAGAAAAACACCGAAACTAAAACTCCGAACTGTGACCATTTGGTTTGTTGATTCATACAGCAGTATGTTTTTGATTTGAAGGGTTGAAAATAATAAGTTTCATCCATAGAAAATTTGTAACTGCCAATATGTTGAAAAAGATTTTACTCTACCTTCAATCAGGATGTAATAGATTTTATGGAAATTATTCATGTATCAGCAGAATGTTATCCGGTAGCAAAAGCAGGTGGCCTGGGCGATGTAGTAGGCGCTTTACCTAAATATCAAACCGAATTAGGCCACACAGCCAAAGTGGTGATGCCTATGTACCGCACCAAATTCTTGTACAGCAATGAGTGGGGATTGGTGCACGAAGGCGATCAGCATATAGGGCAACATTATTTTAAATACGCCGTCATCAAAGAAAAAACCAATAAGCTGGGTTTTGATCTTTACCTCGTCGACATT
>JBQCJM010000387.1:0-3469 GCA_051952715.1 Flavisolibacter sp. | reverse complement strand
AATACGGCTACTGTAATTTACTTTTAATAAACCGCAAAAACAATAAAAGCTGCGGGCTTGCGTTTTTTTCAAGGACGCTCCGTTTTTATCCCATTTTCTTTTGAATAGCCTATAACTTTTACAAGTAAAAACACGTACGTAATGAAACGAACTTTTCTTCTTTTTTCAACTTTACTGTTATTACTGGCAGGCATTTCTTCCTGTGCATCTACAAAAAGAGATTGCCAGGGAAATAAGCACACTCGCCTGAAAAATGGGATATATCTTTAAAATTCTTACACATCAACGACTCCATTTATCTGTAGCTAAATCCTCATGATCTGCGGTTACCTTTGCCAAAATTTTAAACAGCATGAGAATTTTAGCAAGCTGCCTGATGGTTTTTTTTATTGCAGGCTGTTCCACTAATAATGTTGATATTGATAACTCTCTTGGCAAATATTTCAAGGAAAATAAAGCTGAAGGGTGCTTTGCACTTTTAAATAATAATACCAAAAGGTTTACAGTTTATAATTTAGAACGCTATCGCGACAGTGCTTACCTGCCTGCTTCTACTTTTAAAATTGTAAACTCGCTAATTGGTTTGCAAACCGGCGTTATTACCAACGACAGCATGATCATTAAATGGGATGGTGTGATGCGTTCCGTCCCCGCATGGAATAAAGACCTGAGTATGTACCAGGCTTTCAGAGTTTCAGCTGTGCCTTATTACCAGGAAGTGGCCCGCCGCATCGGAAAAGATACCATGCAGCTATGGCTGGATTCTTTATCATACGGAACAAAAAAAATTACTACAAACATTGATACTTTCTGGTTGGATCATTCACTAAAAATTACTCCTGATGAGCAGTTGGGCCTTGTAAAACGGCTTTATTTCGATCAACTTCCTTTTCATAAGCGCAACCAGCAAATTGTAAAAACTGCTATGCTGATGGAAGACAGGCCTGAGTACAAATTAAGCTATAAAACCGGCTGGGGATTTTGGGACAGTACACACAAGAAAAACATTGGCTGGATCGCAGGTTGGATCGAAGAAAACAAACATCCTTATTTCTTTGTTTTAAACCTCGAGTCTGCAGACAAAGATTTTGATATGCCAACAATAAGAATGAAAATTTTAAAAGACATTTTGACGCAACTTGGGTTTATGAAGGGAAACAAGTAAAAAGCTGCAAGACTTGAGATAATTGTTCCATCATTTCAAGGGTTCAATTTTGGTCTGAAGCGATAATAATTGCACAAAAGGTGTCGCCGCTCACAGCTAACCGCTCAAAGCTGTATTTTAGCACATTCTTTGCCTTAAACCGAAAAACCAAATTATTGAACTTTCAATATCAATATCCGCAAGCCTTTTATCTTCTGGCATTGATTCTTTTTTTCCTGTTGTTATTTGTTTTCTACCAGCTATGGAAAAAAAGAACCATTAAAAAGATGGGCAATGCAAGGCTGATCAAAACTTTATACGAAAACCATTCTTCTGCAAAAACGATCTTAAAATTCTTTTTAATTGCTATTGCCTTTGCCGCAGGCTGTGTAGCGGTGGCTAATCCACGCAAACCCGATGCTTCTTCGGCCGAAGCCCGTAAGGGTATCGATCTTGTAATTGCACTGGATGTAAGCAACAGTATGTTGGCTACCGATATTGCGCCATCGCGGCTGGCAAGGGCTAAGCAATTTATTTCGAGGCTTATTGATAATTTAAAAGATGACAGGATTGGCCTTGTAGAATTTGCTGGTAACGCTTATTTGCAAATGCCGTTAACCTTCGACCAGTCGGCTGCAAAGCTGTATAGTGCTGCTGCTAATCCAGGCGCCATTAGTGCGCAAGGCACCAGCATTGGCGATGCACTTCAAAAGGCAGATATAGCTTTTGGCCAGGAATCAGAAAGGTTTCGCTCCGTGGTTTTAATAACGGACGGCGAAACACATGATGAAGATGCTTTGGAAAAAGCAAAAGAACTGGCACAAAAAGGCGTAATGATCAATACTGTAGGCATTGGTTCTGCAGAAGGCTCTACGATTATGGATACAGCAACCGCCAGCGCCAAAAAAGATGAAACAGGCCAGGTGATCGTATCAAAACTGAATGAACAACTTTTACAACAAATAGCGGCTACAACCAATGGTACTTATATTCATTTGGAAAGCGCCGATGCAGCAGTGAAAGAAATAATGGCCCAATATGCACAAATAGATAAAAAAGCTTTAGGCGACACTTCTTTATATACGTACGAAACATTTTACGTGTGGTTGGCAGCACCGATGTTGTTGTTTTTGCTGGTCGAACTATTTATTCCCGATCGTAAAAAAATAAAAGCATGAAGAAGCTATTGATTTTTCAAATGCTGTTTTTTTCGTTGCTGGCAAATGCGCAAACGGCTGTCAGTTATGTCAGTAAAGGAAATCAATACTATAAGCAAACACAATTTGGTTTGGCAGAAGGTGAGTATCGTAAGGCCTTGCAAGCCGATCCTGAAAATGCTACTGCTCAATACAATCTGGCTAATGCTTTACAAAAACAAAAAAAATACGACGAAGCGGAACAGGTGTTGGAAAAGCTTTACAATGCCACTAACGTAACAAAGCTGAAATCTGCCGCTGCTTACAATCAGGGCGTAGCTTATACGAAGCAAAAGAATTTGGAAGCTAGCATTGAAGCTTACAAAAAGGCATTGCGTTTAAATCCGGATGATCAGGAAGCAAGGGAAAATTTGCAAAAAGCTTTGTCTGAATTAAAAAAACAACAGGATGAGCAGAAGAAACAGCAGCAAAAATCACAATCGAACATGAGCCAAAAAGAAGCTGAACAGAAACTAAACCTGCTACAGCAAAAAGAAAAGGAATTACAGGAACGCCTACAAAATCAAAACAAACAAAAAGGTGGTAAGCAGGCAAAGGATTGGTAAGTTGCTAATCTGCTACTTGGATAATTTTCTAATAGTAATTTTTTTGCTGGTTGTTTCTTTACGGTTTTAACTTTAGGCCTTTTGTTTGTTGCTTAAACATTAGGATTTTTGCAGCGCATTAGCAAATGAGCACATTATCTTATTAGCACATTATTATGTTTTATTGCGAAAGTCTTACAGACTATAAACGTCTTGCAACCAGAGAAGTAAAGGTTGGTGATTTGTTGCTTGGAAATTTCCATCCTATCCGTGTGCAAACCATGACCACTACCGATACCATGAACACGATGGCAACGGTAGAACAAACCATTCGTTGTATAGAAGGAGGTGCAGAACTGGTTCGCATTACAGCACCATCAAAAAAAGAAGCGGAAAATTTACTGAATATAAAAAATGAATTGCGCAAAAGAGGTTACACAACGCCTTTAGTTGCCGATATTCATTTTACACCCAATGCTGCAGAAATAGCGGCACGCATCGTAGAAAAAGTTCGTGTTAATCCAGGCAATTATGTTGATAAAAAAAAGTTTGAACTGATCGAATACACAGATGCAGATTATGCC
>JBQCJM010000386.1:0-5404 GCA_051952715.1 Flavisolibacter sp. | reverse complement strand
ATTTTCTTCGTTGTTCGCCGCCTGCAATAGTGGTGATAAAACCGTTCAAAAAAGCGAAACGGCCAATGAAGCCAAAGTAAAAAGCGCCGCTACGCCGGTTGATCCGATTGCCGAAAAAATTGCAGCGTTAAAAGCACTCTCACCAGTTGGTTTGGATGAGCTTTCAGCCTGGCTGCCCAGTCAACTGAACGGTATTAAACGCATCAACCTTACCATGAGCAGCAATATGGGTTATGCAATAGCCCATGCCGATTACGACAAAAACAGCAAGACCAATATGCGTGTAACCGTTTACGATTGCGCAGGCAGTGCCGGCGCCGACTTATATAAAAACATTTACCTCAATAAAATTAAGAACAACCAGGAAGGTGAAGAAGATTATACTAAAACTATAGACTTCATGGGCGGTAAGGCGGCAGAGCACCACGAGAAACAAAACAAGATCACGACACTTACGTATATGGCCAACAACCGCATTTTGGTAGTGGTTTCCGCAAGGAATTTTGAGCCGGAGCAAGTTAGGGAAGCTGCCGAGAAATTAGGAACGAAAGCTTCGTAAAATCAGTTTTACGCAAAGGCGCTACGGCACAAAGCTCAATAAGACATTCCCGTCACCGCTTTGCGCCTTTGCGTAAATTTTTTATTTGATCACGCCCAGTTCTTTGCCAATTTTGGTAAAAGCATTGATAGCAGTGTCTAAATGCTGTTGTTCGTGAGCAGCGCTGATCTGCACTCTTATCCTTGCCTGACCTTTAGGCACTACAGGAAAGAAAAATCCAATTACATAAATGCCTTCATTCAACAGGGCATCTGCAAACTTTGCAGCCAGCACAGAATCGTATAACATAATGGGAACAATTGGATGCTCGCCGGTCTTAATATCGAAACCCGCTTCCGTCATTTTTTTGCGGAAGTATTTTGTATTGTTTTCCAACCTGTCTCTTAACTCTGTTGTTTCACTCAGCATATCCAGCACGGCTATACTGGCACCTGTAATAGCAGGGGCCAAAGTATTTGAAAACAAATAAGGACGGCTGCGCTGGCGAAGAATATCAATAATTTCTTTTCTGCCGCTGGTAAACCCACCCGATGCGCCACCCAAGGCTTTGCCCAGTGTTCCGGTAATGATGTCAATTCTTCCCATCACGCCTTTATATTCATGCGTGCCACGGCCATGCTTGCCCATAAAGCCGGTAGCATGACTTTCATCCACCATTACAATAGCATCATACTTATCGGCCAGGTCGCAGATCGCATCTAATTGTGCAATGGTGCCATCCATGCTGAACACGCCATCCGTAACAATGATACGGCTGCGCAAATGAGCAGATTCTTTCAGCTTGGCTTCCAGGTCTTCCATGTTATTATGTTCATAACGGTAACGCTGTGCTTTACACAAGCGAACACCATCAATAATAGATGCATGGTTCAGGGCATCGGAGATGATGGCATCCTGATCATTAAACAAAGGTTCGAACACACCGCCATTGGCATCAAAAGCAGCTACGTATAAAATGGTGTCTTCCGTTCCCAAAAAGGTAGCCAGTTTTTGTTCCAGCTCTTTGTGAATGTCCTGAGTGCCGCAAATAAAGCGTACACTGCTCATACCATAACCGCGAGTATCTAAATAATGGTGGGCTGCTTCTAAAGTTTTCGGGTGCGAGGACAGTCCCAAATAGTTATTTGCACAAAAGTTCAATACCTTTTTGCCATTTACGGTGATCTCGGCTCCCTGTGGAGAAGCAATTACTCTTTCCGTTTTATATAAACCTGAGGCTTTGATCTCTTCAACTTCCCCGCGAATGCGTTCAACAAATTTGTCGTTCATACAAGTGGTTTAAAGCAGCAAATATAACCGCAGATTGTTCGGATTAAGGAATGGATTGTCTGTATTTTTTGCGCTTGTTGCTGTGCAAACGATTGAACGCATTTTTTTAAAAAGGGAATTTTTGCGGGTTTACAGCCATAAAAACATCACCGTGAAAGAGGGCAACCAATAAAAAGTTTATCATTCCTGTAACATCACGCCTTCTACCTTCGTCAAACCATTAAACCAACGCCATGAAAAAAGTATTCAAAAGCAGGATCTTTCTTCTTGCCATCCTTATAACGCTTCTCATTTCTGCTTTTTCCTTCGTGGCTTACACAAAAACCCGCAACGTTTATTCTGAAGCCAGGGAATGCTGCAGCAAAGCCGAACCCGACAACAGTGAAATGCTTTGGGATGTACTTTCCCGCCAATTTGTATCGACGGTACACTTTCAATAAAAAAATTTTCTTCCTTTGTTGTAACATTTAATTTACTACAGCGTATTACTGTAGCATCAAGCTGTTTTGTACTGTTTATGACCGAAAAAGAATATAACGACTGTGTAACTCAATATGCGGATAACGTGTACAGGTTTATTGTAAAAAACCTGCGGCACGAAGAAGATGCCCGCGACGTGGTGCAAACGGCTTTTGAAAAGCTGTGGCGCAACCGCGAAGATGTGGACGGCGCTAAAAGCAAATCATATCTTTTTACTGTAGCTTATAATCAAATGATTGATCATTTACGCAAAGTAAAAAGAGTGCATTTGAAAGATGAGTTTAAAGAAGAAACCAAAGTGCATCATAAAGAGATGAATAATGCAAAAGCTATATTAAATGAAGCACTTGCACGGTTGAGTGAAACACAAAAATCGTTGGTGATGCTGAAAGATTATGAAGGCTATAGCTATGAAGAAATTGGCAAGATCATGAACCTGAGTGAAAGCCAGGTAAAAGTGTATTTACACCGTGCCCGCCTGCAATTGAAAGAATACCTTGTAAAAGTTGAAAATGTCATTTAACACAAACGATATCAACAATACCATTAACCTGGGCAACTACGAGGAGTACTTTGTTCTTTATATGGACAATGAACTCAATGATGACCAAAGGAAAATGGTAGATGCTTTTTTGTTGGCTAACCCGGATCTGCAAGCAGATCTTGAAATATTAATGAGCACCAAACTGCCGGAAGAAGTGTTTTCTTTTGACAAAGAAGAGTTACTATCCGGTAGCATGAAGATGAATGTAGTTGACGAAGACTTACTTTTATACATTGATAACGAATTACCTTCTGATAAGAAAAAAATCGTTGAACTGGAATTAGCTACCAACAAAACTTATCAGCTGCAATACCAGCAAATTTTTCAAACAAAGCTGGATGCATTTGAAGTGATTGCCTATCCTAATAAAGAAGAATTATACCACAGAACAGAAAGAGTCATTGCTTTTAAACCATGGATGCGTGCTGCCGCTGCTATAATTGCTATAGCGGCCACAGGTATTTTATATTTCACCAATAGCAGCTCTACACCTGTTGTACCGGTATCTATTGCTGAAACAAAAACACCAGCACAGCCTGTTGCAAACCCGGTTCAACAAAATGCTGCTATTGTAAAACAATCGTCTCCGCAAATAGCAAATGCAAGTCCTGCTACAAAGCGGGCAAGTGAGGATATTACAAATGTTCAGGAGCAAAACAGGAATGGAAATCACACAGCAGTACAAGTAAATGATATTGCCCGAATTGATGAGTCAAACCAATTAGAACAGGAACACACCCTGGTAGCTGCAACCAATGCCATTGCTTTGAATGCAACGATGGAAGCAACAACAGCATCGTTCGACCCGTCTGAACAAATCATTAACAAATCACGTGTAACTTCTGCGCTTGACCAGCGTAACACTATAAACGAACCTACACCAGAAAGTGTAGCTGACAACAGCGAAAAGAAAGGATCATTCAAAAGCTTTTTGCGCAAGGCCACCAGGATGATCGAAAGAAAAACAGGGATTGATGCCACCGATGGCGATGATGAACTGTTGATTGGCGCTGTTGCCGTAAAACTTAAATAATCACATTTTTCAATTCACTAAGTATGAAAAAATTATTACTTGCAGTTATTGCATCAGGCATTACTATGGCTTCTTTTGCCCAAACAGACACCACAGCAACCGAAAGGGCCGACACCATTAAAATTGGCGGGATAATCATTATTAAAAAGCCAGGCAAAGATGGTAAAGAAGATAAAGAGGTTATTTTGTCTAACCGTCATAACAGAAGGAACAATTCAAATGTTAGCACCAATTGGGGAATCGTTGACCTGGGCTTTGCCAATTACAACGATAAAACCAATTATGGTTCAGCAGCAGCCCAGGCATTTGCGCCAGGGTTTACTGACAAAGATCAAATGAAGCTGCGCAACATAAAATCAGTGAACGTAAACATTTGGTTCTTTATGCAGCGGTTGAACGTAGTAAAGCATGTAGTGAACTTGAAATATGGATTGGGATTAGAATTGAACAACTACCGCTTTGATGATGAGAGCATTCATTTCCATAAAAACCCAACTTTGATCACTACCGATTATACCGGCGTTAGCAAAAACAAACTGGCAGCTGATTATATTACAGTTCCTATGATGGTGAACTTTAATTTCACGCCCAACAAAAGAAAAGGTTTCGGGCTTAGCGCAGGTATGAGTGCCGGTTACTTGTATTCTTCCCGCCAAAAAATTAAAGGCGAAGATGGCAAGCATAAATTGCACGATGACTTTGACCTGCGTAGCTGGAAGCTTTCTTACATCGGCGAACTGAATCTTGGCCCTGTAAAACTTTATGGTTCTTATGCGCTGAAAAGCATGTGGGAAAAGGGTTTGGATCAAACACCCTACAACGTAGGTATCCGTTTGAATAGTTGGTAAACTTACTTATAAATTTTGCCTGTAAAATCCCTTTGTACAGACAAGGGGATTTTTTAATTTGCAAAGGCTCGTTAAAAGATTTGCACGAAAGAAAATAAAAATATTTTTTTGTTCGTTAGTCTTTTTACAATCGCTAAACCTGTCGAGTATGAAAACCGCCATATTTCTTTCTTGTCTGATTGTAGGAGGTAGCCTGTTAACCAAAAATTATTCTACAAAAAAAACATTTGCACTTCCGGCTATTAAAGCTACCACAACCAAACGCATTTCTTCTTCTATGCCTGTAGCTCCTGTGTCTATTGTTATTGATAAATCGAGCTATGAGTTATATGTGTATGATGCCAAGGGCTGGTACGCCACTTATCCGGTAGTGTTTGGTAATGCTTCCTTGTCAGATAAAAAAATGGAAGGCGACAAAAACACTCCCGAAGGAAATTTTAGAATTGTAAATAAAAGAGTTCATGACAAGTGGGATCGGTACATGGGCCTGGATTATCCGACAGCAGAAAGCCTGGCAAAATTTAATGAGAGAAAAAGGCGCGGCGAAATTCCTTCTTCTGCCCGCCCTGGCGCCGGTATTGGTATTCATGGCGTATGGCCCCACGAAGACTTTGTAATAGACCGTTATAAAAACTGGACCGATGGCTGCATTTCTTTAAAGAACGGTGATG
>JBQCJM010000385.1:0-13735 GCA_051952715.1 Flavisolibacter sp. | reverse complement strand
AATTCAAACGGTAAAGTGGATCGGAAAGAAGTTTTTAAAAGCTATTTCTCAGGTAATTCAAACAGGTGAATAATGTTAGCCCTTCAACCACTTCGCCAACCACGGTAGTCTATTCAATTTTATTGCTGCATAATTTTCTCCCACGGCGCCAAAGCTGCTGTAAAAAAAGGCAAGGCTTCGAATGTCGCTGCCTTCAAAATCTAAAATTAAATCTTGTCCGGCGTGGTCTTTAATAAAAGCATCGATCAGTGCATGAGAGGCACCTAGGGTTCTGCCGTTAGGATGATTGCCAGCTAAAATATAATAAGCCCTGTTGTGAGAGAAGAGGAAAATACCTGATGCCAGTAATTGGTGCTGGCTCGAATATACACCATAAGTAATGGCCTTTGCTGATGGCAGGAGCAAATGGTATAACGAGATGAGTTTTTTATAATCGTCTTCACCCGTTTCTTGTTGCTGCGCCTGTTGTTTTGCCAGTTGCACTATATCTTCAACAGGGATGTTCTTTTTTATATAGCAATTATAGCTTACAATTTTTTTAATATGGTGTTGAATGTTTTTCTTCCGGTAACCTTCAAATATTTTTTGGTAGGATTCGCTTAAGTCCAAAACAAAATTGCTTCTCTGCTGCAACGGAAAATCCGCAATAGCAAACAAATTTTGATGATTCAAAGTAAAATCCCAATACCTGAATTTTTTAGGAACGGCGTTGAGAAATGCAGTTAATAAATTGGCCGTGAGGTTATAGCCGAATAAACCTAACTGAGCTACAAATGCCGGCTGATACAAATAATAAATGCCATACTTCTTTCGCCACGGTAAAGGCATTACAGCCTCGTAATTGTTCAGCACCAAGGCATCCCAATTGTCAACCATTGCATCCAAGTAAAAGCTGTAAGCATAAATCAACCCGTTGGAAGCTTTGTCAATGCAAGTATTCCATAGTGCTGTATCAATTTCTTTACGGGTGAAATATTGTATGTTGTCCTGCGGCATCAGAACTCTGTTTCGCGGTTAAGCTGTTTTAAATTTTTATTGTAAAGGTTAATGCTGAAAGAAATGGTTTTCAAAAACCTGTTTTTAAATATGGTTGATTTAAAATAGTCGCTATAAACTTTGTTGTAAAAAACAGGAATGTAAATGTTCAGCATTTCGCTGAATAGTGGAAGATGGAAACCTGCATCAAACAGGAAGCGGTCAGCATCCGAACCTTTCTTCCACGGTTCTGCATAAGTTCCTATATCTAAAAAAACATGTAAAGGAATTTTTATTGGCAACACAGAAAGCGGGTTGATATTTTGCGGAATGGTAGAATTAAAATTCAACGCCGTCAGCCAGTCATCGGTCTTACCGATTTTATCAGCCAGCAAATCGGTCCTTACTTTAAATGCGCCGTCGCGGATCATGATCTGTTGATTCTCCACACCTTCAAATTTGTTACGGCCAATAAAGTAATCGCTGTACGTGTAATCTTCATAACCTTTAGGGCCAGTCATATTTAAAAAATAACGGTCGTTGTCAAATTGCTTTGTTAGCGTTTTGCCATTCAGGTAAAAAAACTTGCCAGCAAAAAAACGAACCTGCAAGCCGCCTCCTTTGGCATAATTAAAAAAGTAATCAGCAGTTAAGGCAGGCCGCACAAAATCTTTTGCCTGCTCAATTTGCAACGTCACATCGAAAGGATATAAGGCCCTGTAATTTTCATAAACCAGCTGCAATTGGTTGAGGTACCTGCTTTTTTGCATAGCTGAATAACTTGTTACCAGCGTTGTGTCTGTTCCGTTGAAAACAGAATCTGTTTTGATTTGCAAGAATTCTTCATTGATCAAAAATGTTTTCCACTGTACATATTTATTTACAGTGCTTCGGGGATTTTTTTCTTTAAAAGTTAGTTTAAAGCCAGGTACTAATTTTTCAAACTGCATTTTTAAATCGTGGCCTTCCGTATCGCTGAATTCATCCATCGAAAACCTGGAAGCATTGATAAAAAAATCTGCCTTGCGAATGGTTTTTCCCAATGCTATGGTGTAATTCAATTTTCCCAGGCCGGTAAATTGTTTGGAACCTGTTGCATACAACGGAATGGCCAGAAACTGAAATTTAGCGGGTGGTAGTTTGTAGTTGGTGATTAGTCCACCGATCATCAATTTATCGTAAGCATTGATGCCTATTGCAGGCGAAAGCAACAGCGCATTCTTAGTTGGATTTTTTAGATAACTATTAATCGAACCCTTTTTGAGAGGAGAAATAATTTCAAATCCGCTTAGCTGCTGGCCAGGTAAAATGCCTTTCGTGGTTTGTAAATTGAAAATAGTATCGGTTTCACTGCCTAGTTTTGTTGCTGCAATAGCTTTAAAATCTTCAGGCTGCGGATGTCTGAATTTCCACTGCTCAAAATATTGCTGCATCATTTGCCGGAAGGTATCTTTACCCAATTTTTTTTCGAGGTATTGCATCAATTCCGCAGTTTTGTGATAAGCTACGAGGCCGTAATTGCTAACGCTAAAATCTTGCGAAGGCGTTTCAATAGGCTGGTCTGTTTTTCTCAAAGCTTTTGTTTGAAAGAACAGTTCTGCGTCCTGCGTTTGCTTACCATATTTCTGCTCCGTATATTTTTTTTCATAAAAGGAATTGATGCCTTCATCCATCCAGGGATGCTGTCTTTCGTTGCTTGCCAGAATGCCATAAAACCAGTTGTGACCAATTTCATGCGCTATTGTTATATCCAATTCTTTCTCCGATGCAGCAGGAGAGATGATGGTGATGGTTGGATACTCCATGCCGCCACCAAAACTTTGTGGTCCCTGTACAACGCTTACAATGCTGTAGGGATATTCTCCTACCTCGCGGGAATAAAACCGCACGGCATCCTTAGCATATTGAAGACTGTTTTTCCACGTATTTACTTCTGCCGGCGTGAAGTAAGTATATACCTGGATGACTTTTCCCGTTGGCAATTGGCAAGTATCGCTATTTACAATAAAGTTTTTATCGGCAAACCATGCAAAGTCATGAACGTTGTTTTGTTGGTAGTTAATGGTTTTGGTTTCTTCAACCGTTGTAGCCGGAACCGAAGGTTTATTTTTTGTTTTAATAATTGAAGACGTTTTTTTTGCCGTGGTGCTTTTTGCTCTGATAGCAGTTTGTTTGCCGGCCGGTTTTGTTTCAACGAAATTTTTTGTCTTCAGCCAATTTAATTCTTCTTCATTTTGCAATACGCCTGTTGCTGCTACCACATAACTTTTTGGAACCGTTATGCGAACATTAAAGCTGCCAAACTCACTGTAAAATTCCCCCTGGTCCAAATAAGGCATAGGATGCCAGCCGTTTTTATCGTACACTGCAGGCTTTGGATACCATTGCGTTATTTGAAAAGATTGGCCATCATAACCACCGCGGGAGAAATTAAAAGGCAGTTTTACATGAAAGGGTGTCGTAATGGTTATTTTTTCTTTTGGGGCCAAAGGCTTTGGTAACACCAGTTTGATCACATCAATATACTGCGGGTGATCTTCTGTTTTGGCTGTTGCATCATCTACTTTAAAGTCCAGCCGGTTGATGTAACCTCTTTGTTCTTTAGTAGAGAAATAAAAATTGGTATTGCCGTTCTCCAGCAACTGGTCACTGAAAGCGGTTCTGTCGTTTTTATAAGCATTAGGCCACAGGTGAAACCAGATATAAGTAAGCGTATCGGGTGCGTTGTTGGTATAAATGATCTTTTCAAAACCGTCGAGGGTCTTTTCTTTATCGTTCAGCGATACATCAATTGTATAATTAAGTTGTTGCTGCCATTGAGTATTGCCTGCTTGTTGGGCGGAAGCTGCAAACCAAAAGCTGCAAGCCAAAAGCAGTGAAAATAGTTTTTGCAAGGAATGTTTTTTCCAAAAATAGAATTTGAATTGGCAAATGAGAAATAATGGTTAAGGAAATGTATGTGGCAAGCAATTGCAGCTTGATCTATACATTGACGATTGAATTGGAAGGCTGTTAAAGAAGTTATTTTGTTGAACCTAGTTAATTAACCACTATCTAATCAGCCTTTGTTGTTTTTATTTTTACTTGTCTGTTATAACCGGATCAAAGTTCACCATCCATTCAATGCCGTATTTGTCTCTAAACATGGCAAAATAAGAACCCCATGGACTATCAGCAATAGGCATTTCAACAGTTCCACCTGCCGAGAGGCCGTTAAATAACTTATCTGCTTCTTCACGACTTTGCGCAGCAACAAATATTTTAGACCTGTTTTCTTCTTCATTTACCCTGCCCATAAATTCCGGAACGTCGTTGCCCATTAAACTGGTACTGCCAATTGGTAAAGCAATGTGCATTATTTTATTTGCTTCACTTTCTGCTAATGGATGTTCAGTGTCTCCTAAATCTTTGAAGCGTATAATTTTTGTGAACGCTCCACCAAATACCGATTTGTAAAAATTGAATGCTTCTTCGGCATTTCCGTTAAAGTTGATGTGTGGATTGATTTGTGCCATGATTTTTATTTTTAGATTGTTTGTAAAATGTTTTTTATTCTAATTCTTCGCAATAGAATTGATAGATATTCAGCAAGCCTGTTATTTTAAAAACTATATTTTCTTCGCTGTCAATGCGCAATATTTTGTCGCAGTCGTCAAGGTCAAAATTCCATTTTGCTTTTGGCAATATTTTGTCAATATGCGGTTTCAGGTTCTTTGCCTGCGTTTTTGTTTTGACCGATGTTTTAAAAACGTAAATCATTTTTTCGATAAAGTTGCCAGGAGATTTTCCAGGTTGGTCAATGACATTTTCATTCCCTTTGTGAAGCCATCCAATATCCTCTCCATTCTTTCAAGCGATTCATTGTAAATAGAGATGTTCACTTTTGTTGTGCCGTTTTGTTCGCTGAACGTATGATCCCATTCAGAGCCCGGCAATTCAGGGTTTTCATCTTTGTCAGCAAAAGCATTATACATTTTAAAATTGGTCTTGGGTGTAATGGAGGCATATTCCTGAATTGCCCAACGTTCTTGCCCGTCAGGGCTTATCATTGCATAAAAACGTTTGCCACCAACTTTAAAATCCTGGTATTTTGTTTTAGCTGTCATAGGTTGAGGGGCAATCCATTGGTCAATCAATTCTGCTTTGGTAAACGCATCCCATACCAATGAAAGTTCAGCGTCAAATTCTCTGACGATGTTTACCGTTTTTGCTGCTTTGTCAACGGTAAAATCAAATGCTAAAGTGTTGCTCATTTTTTCTGTTTTTTTATTGTTGATAATACATTGTCCAGCTGATTGAAACGGGTTTCCCAAATTTTCCTGTATTGGCTAAGCCATTTATCGATCTCTTTCATTTTTTCAATTTCGAGTGAGTAATAAATTTCCCTGCCTTGTTGTTCCTGTTTTACTAATTCGCATTCGGTTAAAATGCGAAGATGTTTTGAGACAGCCTGTCTTGTCGTATTGAAGTTTTCGGCAATTGCATTTGGTGTCATTGCCTGTAATGCAATTAAGGCTATAATAGCCCGCCTTGTGGGGTCGGCAATTGCCTGGAAAATATCTCTCCTCATTTCTCTGGTTTATATAATGAAACTAATCGGTTGCAAATATATGCGCAACTATTTGGTTTCGCAAATTTTTCTACGAAATTATTTTTCAGGAAGCACTTAAAACTTTTAAACTCTGTTTAGAGGAACTTATTTTGATCAATTTTCAAAACTGAATTATACAACTCAACATCACTTGCCTTTACCTAAAAAAATAATGCGCAGTGTGTGGATCAAAATTTTAAAATCGAGCAGTAAGGAAATATTTTCGATATATACCAAATCAAATTTGCTGCGTTCAATCATGGCTTCAACATTTTCGGCGTAACCATATTGCACCATGCCCCAGGAAGTGAGTCCGGGCTTTACTTTCAGCAAGTATTTATAGTAAGGAAATTGTGCTACAATAAGATCAATATAAAAACGGCGTTCGGGCCTGGGGCCTACCAGTGACATTTCATTTAATAAAATATTCCAGAGTTGTGGCAATTCGTCGAGCCGCCATTTGCGCATGGTTCTTCCCCAATGTGTAATGCGTGGATCGCCATCGGACGACAAGGCTGGTCCTTGCTTTTCGGCATCAACATACATAGAGCGGAACTTATACATGCAAAAAGGTTTGCCTTTATAACCAATTCTTTCCTGCCTGAAAATAACAGGTCCTTTAGATGACAAACGAACTTTTATGGCAATGTAAAGCAAAAGCGGCGCTAACAAAACCAGGCATGAAAAAGCAATAAGCACATCTACCACTCTTTTTATATGCTGTTGCCATTCGGGCATCAGGCCTGTGTGAAGATCAATCAATACAGCGCCTAAAACATTGGTCGTTGTTACCGATCCGGCGAGTATGTCAAGCGTGTTGGCTTGTATTTTTATAGTCACGTCTTTTTCTGATAAACGGTTGATGATTTCTTCAATCAGTTGCTGTTCTTTTTTGTCAATAGCAATAATCACCAACTCAATTTTATTATCGTTAATGACATTCTCCAACGCATTAATGTTCCCTAACTTTTGCAAAGAGGCTTGTACAGGTTTTTCATCGTTGGTAACAGGTATGTAGCCATCAACATAATAACCTTCTACTTCCAGTTTTTTTTCTGCTTCGCTATAAATCCTGAGTGCATTTTGGTAATTACCAATAAGCGCAGCCTTGAACTTTACTGTTTTTGTTTGCAGTTGTGCTTTTGCGAGATTCAGTACAACCAATCGTCCAACGATAGTGATGCCAAAATAAATGGTGAACAAAGCAAGTAACGCCCTGTAGTAATAATTGTAATCATTCTTTGCATCGTCAAGTAAAAAGATGAAGAACAAAAAAATGCAACCGATAAAACTGCAAGCAAAAGTTTTGGCAGCTTCGGTTAGGCGTGATTTTTTATAGATGGAATGATAGCTACCAATGAGTGCATAGAGTATCAGCCAACCAAAGGGAATAAAAATAATTCCAAGCGATAATTTATAATCTGCTTCGTAAGGCTCGCCCAATATCTTTTTCCTGATAAAAAAAAACAATCCCCAGCCGATTGCGGCGGTAACATAATCAGTTAGCGCATACCATGCCGGGTGAATGTATTTTTTTAGCGCCATTGGCTAAGAGGAGATAAGATTATGATGGATTTTGTGTAAGATTTGGTGTGCTACTTCCATAGCCCTGAAGCCATCAATTTCATTAACAATAGGCTGCGTGTTATTTTCTATTGCCGATACAAATTCTTCCAGTTCTCTTTTAATTGCATTTACTTCTGGCACCTGCGGGCTGGCTATAGCTATGGTTTTGGTGCCATTGGGTGTTTCAATATCAAAGGCAAAAACGTTTTCATCACTATCTTCTTTCAATTTGATAACCTCTGCTTTTTTCTCCAAAAAATCAATGCCTATGTAAGCATCTTTTTGAAACAATCTTATCTTCCGCATCTTCTTCATAGAAATGCGGCTTGATGTAAGATTGGCCACGCAGCCGTTATTAAATTCAATGCGAACGTTAGCTATGTCTGGCGTATCGGTCATTACGGCTACACCATTGGCAGAAATATTTTTTACATCGCTTTTGATAAGGCTGAGAATAACATCAATATCGTGTATCATTAAATCTAAGATCACACTTACTTCAGTACCTCTTGGATTGAACTGTGCCAGTCTATGCACTTCAATGAACATGGGATTTAACTCCAAATCCTTTACCGCCAGAAAAGCGGGGTTAAATCTTTCCACATGTCCCACCTGGAATTTTATTTTTGATTCCTGCACCAGTTTCACCAGCACTTTTGCTTCTTCTATAGTGTGGGCCATAGGCTTTTCTACAAATACATGCCGGCCTTTTTTGATGGCTTTTTCGCAAATGAAAAAATGATATTGCGTTGGCGTAACTACATCAATGGCATCGCAGGCATCAATCAAATCGTCTTCGTTGCTGTAACGCTGCAAATTGTACTTAGCAATAACTTCTTCTGCAATGGCATCATTCGGATCGTAAAAGCCAACCAGTTGTACGCCGGAAATTTCTTTCCAGTTGTTTAAATGAAATTTTCCCAAATGCCCTGCACCAAATACTCCAATCTTTAGCATGCGTCAAAGATAAGGGCCAATGATTTGTAAATGTTTTAGAGAGAAAGAACGGTTTAACCTGCAAATTGAAAAGCTATTTTTCAAAAACTACCGCATCGGCTTTTGCACCAAGTTTTGTAAGCATATTGGTAATATCTGCCACCATAGCATCAGGCCCGCAGATGTAAAAATGTTTTCCGAAATCTTTTATATGCCGTCTAAGAAAATCTTCATTGATTCTTTGCGATTCGTATTCGCCGGTTTTTTCCTCTGTGGTTGTGAAAATAGCGTTGGCGCCTAACATGTTCTTTAGTTCATCTTTCAGAATTATATCTTTCGATGTTCTGTTAGAAAATAACAGTACGTTATTAGCAATGGCATTTTGTTTTTGCAACTGCCGCAGAATAGCAATAAATGGAGTTATACCCGCTCCTCCGGCAATAAAATAGCCTTCCCCTTTATAACTTATAGCACCCCACACATCGCGAATGATCAGTTCATCGCCAACATTTAATTTGCTCAGGGCATTCGTTACTCCATTATGGTCGTCATAGATTTTGACCGTGAATTCCAGATAAGGATACTCGTTGAGGCTGGTAAATGTAAAAGGTCGTTTTTCTTCTTTCCATTCAGGTTTGTTAATAGATACTTCAGTTGCTTGTCCCGGAATAAAATGATAGCCTGCCGGTTTTTCAAGCCTGAATTGCTTTACATTATGCGTAACCGGTTCTATTGAAATGATCTTTGCAATTTGTTCCATATTTTTTAGAGCAGTTGTTGCCACTATAAGTTACAATTTTGCCAGGAAAGATTGGAAGCTGTCTTGTTTCTAAAACATATTTTAAAATACAGGCAGTTAAATACTTTTAAGTTATGCAGGGTGTAAGGGTGAGTTGGCCCAATTTATGAATGATAAAGTGCTTGATGTTGTATTAGAAGCTGGTTGACTTAACCGGAAAAATGAGCCAACGAGGTTTGGATATTTTTTCAAAACGTTTTAGTTTGTTTTGGGTTGAATAAAAATCTCCCCTATTTTTGCACCCCCAACTAAGGATCGGTAGTTCAGTTGGTTAGAATGCCGCCCTGTCACGGCGGAGGTCGCGGGTTCGAGTCCCGTCCGGTCCGCAAGAAAAAGGATTACAAATTTTGTAATCCTTTTTTATTTTAACATCATGAGCCAATTAAGCCAGGTTATTTTAGAGTGGCAGGCGCTAGCTTATTTTCTTCAGGGGAAAAATGCTTCCATTGGCCTGGTCAAACAAATGCTTAATGGCTGTAGGTTGGGGGCTGAGTCTTTCCGCCGGGCCTAATGCTTTTTGCTCTGCTTCTTTTCTTTCCTTTAAGTGCATATACGTTTCATAGCGTTGCTGCCTGAAGGCTTCCAGTTTTTGCATAATTCCAAAATGGGTAAGCATCCCTTTAAATTTTCCATAGATGCCTGCTTTCGTTAGCTCAAAAAAAACGATTAAATCTTCAAGGCTTAACTGATCTTCTTCTGCAGCCAGGATAAGATCGCAAGCGCAAACAGCGATTTTTGTTTCTGTCAGCTTTTTGCTTTTGGGCAAAGCAATCGAATAGCAAAATTCCTGCAGGAGCAATTTGATAAGTTTGTGCATGCGCTTCAAGCCATATTCACCAATCAGTCCGGGAATTCTTTCCTGTAAAGGAATAGAAAGCAGAAGTTCAAAATCAGCCGTGTTTTTTTTAGCATACTGCTGCAAAGCAAGATTGGCAATTACTTCGTATTCAAGCGAACGCACAAACCGCTTCCTGCTTTTTTTGGCTTCATCTATTGATATGATATTGCTTATGGAATTCATATTGTTGTTGTTTGTGAATGGTGAGAAGATTAATGGTTAGTAGCGAATAGTTTTCCCAAATCAACTGAGTGATGTATTGGTCAACTGCGAAACACTTTCATAATTGCTTTGGCAAAAATTACGACTAAGATGCTAGAGTTTTCCCAATCGCTATAATCAATATCCACTCAGCTTCTAACTTGCTTTTGCATAACCAATGCGCATCATTTTTAAACGCTGGTAAAGGCTTCCAATAACGAGTGCTGCATTGCTATCGTTCAATTCTGTTTTATGCCACTGTTCGTCGCTGTCCATCACATATAATTCGTTTTTCGGACTTATGCACACAGCCCATGCATTGAAAGGAAAACTATGCGGAGTTATTTTTACTTCTACTGCATTGTCGAAGTACAAATATTCATTACCTACAAGGTCTTTGATAATGTCAACACATTCCTGGAAAATTGTTTTTGTCATGTCTACAATTTTTTTGGCTGATCATGCTCATGCATCATCTTGCCAAGGTTATTCTATAGGTTGATTTTGATGTTTTAAAAGCGCCTTCCATTACTTCACCGGTTTCAGGATCAACCGCCATGCGTCCGGGAGCTATTTTGCGCAACTTTTCTTCTACCGCTTTTTTCTTTACTTGTAAAAATTGTATCGCTTCTTCTATTTCTCTCCATTCTGCGCTATGCGAATAATCATAGCTTACGCCGGCTTCGCATATTTCTATCTTTGCTCCCGATGTGGTAGTTAACCTACCATTGTGTTTTGCCAATTCTTCTCTCAAAAATTCTATATAGCCTTCGTTTTTGCGAACAGCTTTTGTAAACTCCTCCATAGCGGCTAAAGCTTCTGCTACCTGAAACACGTTGCCTTCTTCCAAAACGTTTGCTACAGATTGCATGGCTAGTTCAGCGATCTGTTTTTTATTCAGTCCTTCTCTGATCGAAGGCAATGAAGATTCGTTATGCTGCACTAAGTGTTTTGCCATTGATTTGATTTCTGCGGTTAGCAATTAATTGTTGCAGTAGTGGATTACCATCCACGTCTGCTTTATTCTTTTGATACAGTTCTACCAACTCCCTTTGCGTGTTGCATATTTCCACTTTGCTATACCACTCGCTCCCCGGCCTGATGATGTTGAAATCCTCTTCCCCCTGTTCGCACCAATTGGCAATTAATTCGCCTGTTTGTTCCGTTGGAACAAATGCAGGCTTTCCCATAAAAAGATTCGTACGATCTTTTGATGCAACAGCATTGTGCTTGGTATCCATTTCGAGATTGATGGTGAGCTCGTATTCAAAACCTTCACGGGTAATTTCACGCAGGCCACCTTTTTCCACTCTTATTTTATTACCGTCTTTAACCATTTCATAATCTTGCTTGCGGCGTACTGTGGTAATAACATGGCAAGGGCTATGCAGAATCGTTTCTAAAAATCCCTGGTGCCGCGGCGTTACTTTTGCCCAATCCTGATATTTGCCACCAAGGCTTTCAACTATTTCCAAACATCCGCCTTTGCCATCCCATTCATGCGAAATAGAATCAACAATAATTACTTCCATACCTGCTTTTTCGCAGGAGCGAATGGCTTCGATATAGCGTTCAGGAGAAAAAGGTGCTGTTAGCGGAAGTACATTATAATCGCCCAAATGTGCATATAAATCGGCGCTGCCATTTTCGGTATCAATCACAGCTACTTTTGAAAGATCGCCGCATAAGCCTTTGGCTATTAAAATGGCGCTGTATGTTTTACCACCGCCGGAAACTGCAGAAAGGCCCAGGCGAATCTTTGCTTTTTTTCTTGTTGCTTTTCTTAGTTGCATATCTCAGATTATAAATCGTTGGTTATTTATTTGATGGTTGAAAAATTTTACTCACAATTCTTACGCTGCCTTTCCTACGCTGTTTTCAAATTCATGAGCAAAAAAGCGGACGGCAGCTTCGGTAATTTCATCCATGGCGCCAGTTACTTCCAGCACGGGCTTGATATCGGTGCCATTCCATTTTACAAGATCAATATCCACCGTATAGCGGTCGAAAATATCCAGCATTGAAGCCGATGAATTGAAATAACCTACGCCTTCAACTTCCAGGTCTCCTACATGCTCTGTAACGATCTTCAGGTTGCGAACCACTTTATGCTTTAATGGAAAATGAAAACTGAAGCTCTTTCTCGTCTTTCTCATGATTTGGAATTGTGAATTTTTGAATTAAATTTGTGAAGTATAAAAATACAAAAATTCACATTATCCACATAATTTTCACATATTTATTCACAAACGCTTAACGGTATGCTTAATGCTCATAAATTAATAGAAATCAGGAAATCTTTAGGCTTGAATCAGGCAGGTTTTGCTAATAAAATTGGCTACAGTAGGGAAGTGGTAAGCAAAGTGGAGAATGAAAAGATGAAACCTTCCAAACGTTTTGTTGAGGCCGTTCTAAAGGCGCAAAACGAGCATTATTTTCACAATTTGTCTGACGATGTGAATATTTTAGGTAAATTTTCACACTCTCCCCGAAAGAGTGCAAAATCTTATTTAGAGCAGCGCCAGGAGCAAAAGAACAGTCCCTTTCAACTTTTGGTTCCGTTGGTAGGCATTAAGGCGCAGGCCGGTTATGTAAAGGGCTATGAACAAACCGATTTTTTAGAAGCATTGGAAAAGTATTCTTTGCCTCCGGGTGTCAATCCGGTTGGTGCAGTGTGGCGCTATTTTGAGATTGACGGCGACAGCATGGAACCTACCTTAAGTTCTGGAGATGTGGTGCTGGCTACGATGGTTCCTGCGGATGACTGGAACGATATCAAGGATTTTTCGGTGTACCTCATTCACACTGCTGATCAGCTATTAATTAAACGACTGTATAAAAAATCAAATAGAGAATGGGTGCTTATTTCTGATAATGAAGAACTCTATCCACAGGTAGCTATAAAAGTGGAAGATGTAAAACAAATATGGCTGCTTCGCAGGCAAATCCGTTCTAAAGCGCCACAGCCCAAAGAGTTTAAGATCACAGCCTAGACTTTTGTAAACCTAATGTTTGATCTTGTCTGGTTATTCCCGGTTTTTGAATGATTACTTATTGTACGTTCAGCATCTCATTGGTTTTTGGTAATGCAGACAAACGTTTAAAATGCTATGCTTTTTTGCCCGTTGCCTTATTTGCTTTCATTGCTAATGCTTCAACAGGTTCAATAAAATTGTTACAGATGCTATGTCTAATGAAAGCTGATTAATAGCTTATCAATCCAAGTATAGATAATATTTCTGAAAGCCTACCACCAACATCCTTACACCAACTTTTAGCCGAATAATTCAATCAGCCTATCTTCGCAGCGCAAATAATTTTTCTTACACATAAATTTTAATGATCAATGAAAATTACAGTTGTAGGTGCAGGTGCAGTAGGGGCTACTACGGCCGATAATATTGCCCGCAAAGAATTGTGTGAAGAGTTGGTGTTGCTGGATATTAAAGAAGGTCTTGCCGAAGGCAAAGCATTGGATATGATGCAAACATCTGCCTTACTTGGCTTTGACACAAAAATTGTTGGAAGCACAAACGATTATGCAAAAACAAAAGGTTCGGATGTGGTTGTCGTTACTTCAGGCTTACCACGTAAGCCCGGTATGACCCGTGAAGAACTCATAGGCACCAATGCTAACATTGTAAAAAACGTTACACAAAACATTTTGCAACATTCTCCCGATGCCATTATTGTTGTTATCAGCAACCCGATGGATACCATGACATATCTTACTTTGCAATCGAGCGGTGTGGCTAAAAATAAAATTATAGGTATGGGTGGTGCTTTGGATAGTGCAAGGTTCAAATGCTATTTAAGCATGGCATTGAAT
>JBQCJM010000384.1:0-7753 GCA_051952715.1 Flavisolibacter sp. | reverse complement strand
CTAATCATCATGATGTTCGCAGTAAAGATCTTGACCTCAAAAGATTAGGTGCGGCACTTTGGCTGGCGCATGACACACAACCAAAAGACTTTGAAGATTTGTTATTGCTGCAAGGTGTGGGCCCGCGTACAGTGCAATCATTAGCTTTGGTTAGTGAAGTCATTCACGGCACGCCATCAAGGTTTAAAGATCCGGCACGTTTTTCTTTTGCACATGGTGGCAAAGATGGTCATCCTTTTCCCGTACCTACAAAAACTTACGATGAAGTGATCAGCACTTTGCAAAATGCTGTGCATAAAGCAAAAATTGGATTGGCCGATAAATCACAGGCACTGAAAAAGCTTCATGAAATAGCAGCAAAAGCAGAAAAAGATTTTGTCCCTACCGATAAACTGCAGGAACTGATTCAAAAAGAGATGGACGAAAGCTGGAAGTATGGCGGGAAGACAATTTTTGGTGATGCAAAGCCACCAAAAAGATCAAAAGGTGTGCAATTGCGTTTGTTTTAATCGAACAAAGTTTTTTGAGATATTGTTGGGTTGGACAAATTCAGCTGACAATGCTTGTTTATTTCTTTTACCCAATAATCAGCTAAACCAGGAATAGCGGCATCGTCGCCGGGATGCAGAAAAATATAGGTTTCCTCCAAACCTTCGTCTATCCAGCGTTTCAGGTGTTGCACCCAATCATCTGTACGGCTCAAAGAGGAAGCATGTAAACTATTGCATACAAAACGTACAAACAATTTAGGCAACGTCAAATGCATGTGCGCAACGTCTCTTCTTCCCGGTGCATCGGTAATAACAGCGCCTATTTTCAGTTCACGCAATTTATTGAATAAAGATTCTTTTATTTTTTCGTTTGCAAACCATCCAGGGTGTCGAAGCTCTAAAAAGAAATTCATGTCCTTTGGCAGAGAAGCGAGATAAGAAAACAATCCATCTTTTTGTGCAGGCGAATAGCTTTCGCTCAATTGCAAAAAAGCGGGACCCAAATTATTGCTGAAAGCCAGGATAGATTCTAAAAATTGATCGGTTAGTACACCGGCATTTTTGAAATTGCTATAATGGCTGATGGCCTGCGGAAACTTAGGACAGAACTTAAAGTCTTTGTCCTTTGCTATTTCTCTCCATTGCGCCAAAACCTGCGGGCTATAGATTTTATAATGCGTGGCATTTAATTCAACGGCAGAAAAATAATTTGGATAAAGTTCTCTAAAAGCTGAAGCTTTTGTTTTTGACGGATAAATTTCCCCTGCCCAACTGCTATGTCCCCAGCGGGCTGCACCAATATAAAATTTGGGATGAAGTGCCCTCACACCCGGCAATATCAATGCATTGCTTATAGGTTCTTTAGGTAAAGAAAGATCTATATCGGCTAAACGGTTTTGTGGTAAAGCGCCAAACTTCATGCTGAATCAATATCAAATACCATACAATTTTCACAGTAGAATATCGGAAAATATAAAGGCACAAAGTGTACACTTTGTGCCTTTATAAAATTATTTCTAACACCACTTAGGGGTTGGTTCCCTGTGGCTTTTCCAGCAATTGAAAGAATTGGTCGAGCTGCGGTAAAATGACAATTCTTGTGCGGCGGTTGGCGGCACGCCCTTCGGCTGTATCATTCGATTGCAAAGGAACATACTCTCCGCGGCCACCGGCTGTCATGCGTTTAGGATCAATACCAAACTTATTTTGCAGCAGCCGAATAACCGAAGTGGCTCTTTTCACACTCAAATCCCAGTTGTCGGTAACGCAATTATTTTTAATAGCCACATTATCTGTATGGCCTTCCACCATAAATTCAATTTCAGGCTTGCTGTTCAAAACCTGCGCTACTTTGCTTAAAACGTTCAAAGCTTTGTCGCTTACATCAGCACTGCCGCTTTTGAAAAGCATTTTATCTGAAATAGAAATAAACACAACGCCTTTCTCTACTTTAATTTCCACATCGCTGTCGTTTACATCATTCAAGGCACCTTTTAAGTTCATCACCAAAGCCATGTTCAACGAATCTTTTCTTGCTAATGCACTTTGTAATCCTTGTATGTAATTATCTTTCGAGCTGATATTTTCTAAAGACTTTTTAATGCTCTCAGCCTGAGAACTGGAAATAACAGAAAGATCTTTCAGCTGGTTTACAACTGTGTTGTTGTTTTCTTTTAAAAAATCAATTTGCTTGTTCAATCCGGCAATTTCCGTTTCCAGCAAGGCTCTGCGGCGAGAAGCTTCTGCTTCTTCATCGCGGCATTTTTTCAGATCATCCTGCACTTGCATGTAAAAACTATTCAGCTTCGCATATTTATCCTGTTCAGATTTTAATTGCTTTCGGCTTACGCAAGAAGTAAAGGCTACAGCAACAAGGGAAAGAAAAAGCAGATGGCGGCGTTTCATAAAAAAAGTTTAAGTGAGTAAATATTTCGTACGCAAAGTGGTTGCGTAATTTTTATCGTTTCAAAAGTAACTGTCAAAAATGGAAACGCTGAGGCAGAAAGCGTTTTAATGCTTAATAAATTCTTAAAGCACAGAACAATTCAAAAAAGCCTACAAGTGTTTTCGAATTAAGACAGTTTTATTCTATGCATTTTTTAATTCTTCAAACACACCCGTTTGTTTGTTTTTGCGAACATTACTTGCATTAAAGTAGCGGCCATTCATCGCCACATACACACCGGCTGGCAGCGTTTGTACAAAAGCCAGTGCACTTCCTAAATTAAACAGTCCGTCCGATGAGCCGAATTTATAAGGTATCATGGCGCCAGTTAGTACAATGGTTTTATCTTTTATTTTTTTCGATAAAAGTTGCGCAGTTTCTGCCATGGTATCGGTGCCATGTGTAATAATAATTTGTGCTTCGCGACTTTTCATACAATGTTCTGCAATCAGTTCACGGTCATCATCCGTCATTTCCAAACTATCTACCATCATTAACGTTCTGATTTCAAGAGGCACTAAATTTCTTCCCAGTTCCAGCATCTCGGGTAGTTGCGAATCTTTAAAATACAATTGCCCTGTCAGTTCGTTATATTCTTTATCAAATGTGCCGCCGGTAATAAAAATGCGAATGCTCATAGTTTGAAGATTGCGGTAAAATTAGTGAGAATGATTATGTGCCATGCTAAGTGCTACTATTTAGCTTCTGTTGCGTCGCACTCTTCGGCGTTCAATAATTCTATTGAACGGTTCCTGGTTCATTTAGCTGGTTCCATCAACCTTTCTAATTAACTGCCCTGCTCTGAACGATCAACTATCAGCCATGCACTCTTTTAATGTGAAGCCTCTTTCTCCATGCTGCGGCCAACGACATAACCAATTAAGGCACCCAGCAAAGCACCTATGATTAACGCTACATAATTATCGCCTGCTGCAAAATAACTTACAATCAATCCAAACACGCCAAAGAGGATGGCCCATGTAGTTCTTCCTTTTGTTCTTTGCTTGGCAGGAATATCGGCGGTCTTGCGGTATTCATGATGACCCGGACGTTTGCGACTTTGTGGCATAAAACTTTTTTTGAAAAGGTAGAAAAAAACTGCATTATTTTCAATGACGCTGATCAAAAAGGCCACAATAGCCGCAAAATTATTTCTGCTACATTAGCGCTATGAAGGCAGCAAGCAGCAATGAGATAAAGCAGGAGCTGAAAGAATTATCGCAAACCAAGCTGGTAGATCTGTGTCTGCGCCTGGCTCGTTTTAAAAAAGAAAATAAGGAACTGCTTACCTATCTTCTATTTGAAGCTGACGATGTGGAGGGTTACATACGCAATGTAAAACAAGAAATAGATGAAAGCTTTGCAGAAATAAACACGTCGGGCATTTACTACGCTAAAAAGAGCTTGCGGAAAATTTTACGCACCACTAACAAATACATTCGCTACACCGGCAACAAGCAGGCCGAAGTGGAACTGCTGCTGCACTTTTGCGAAAAGATGAAACACTCCGGGATTCGCTTTCAAAAAAGTACAGCACTTAATAATTTATATCAGTCGCAAATAAAAAAGATAAAGGCCGCTATCACCACCATGCACCAAGACCTGCAACATGATTATGTAAGAGAAGTGGAAAAATTAGTGTAACGCTGCTTATTCAAATTTTACCTGTAAGCCCACACCTACTAAAGATTTTAATTGCACCGCTGGCGATTTGCCATCGCTGCCAAACATGCGTACATCATCATCATAAATAAGATCAACATTCCATGTGGCTGATAACACTTTGGATATTTTTGCCGATAGCACATTGGTCATAAACACATCTATCTTACCTGGATTGTGCTTATAATTTGAAAACAGGTCAAGCCGTCCTTTGTAACTAATGGGTTTCTCCACATTGCTTATATAAGACGCTGAAGCAAATGCACCCAACTCTGACCGGCTATGTTTACCTGGCTCTACGCCGTATGCACCTCTTGCCGAAAGCGTATCGTTTTTTACGATGATCCAGCGTTGTGTAATAGGAGATATGAAAACTGAGAACCGGTCGTTTGGCTTGTAATCCATACCTATGCTGGTTAATAAATAGGCGGGAGATAAAAATGTGGAGGAAAAATTTTTTATATCGTTTTCATAAGTGTAGCCTTTAAAAAATTGCGACCGGAAATCTACCAAAGCTGTCACATTCCATGCTTCAGAAACCTTACGGCCATATTTAGAAAGCAAATCAATGCGGTCATCGTTTTTACGGGCACCCAGGCTGCTGGTACGTACATAGCCAAAGTTAAAATCAAGCGTGTTGTCCCAACTGTGTTTGTCCTTTTTATAAAAAGCATATAAGTTTAAAATAGAGTTGACAGCTAACGAAAAATTATCGCCGCCGGCAGCCCAGTTATTCAAAGAGCCCTGTGCCAGGTTAAGGTTATAAACACCCCCGCGTTTCCACTCTTTTTGAACAGTGTCCTCTGGCTTTGTAATAGTTATTTTAACGTCTTTGCTTAAATTTTTTACGGTTTCGTCTTGCGCTTTTGCGGCTATCGTAACAAATAGCAAAGCGGTCAATAAATACTTTCTCATGCCGCAAAACTAAAAAATAGATTAACTGCAAGAATTAATTTTACTTCAGCCGGCAAAAAGTTATAGCATGTATTGCAAAGGCAAAACTTTGTTGGTGCAGTGCTGAAATGACAAAATTGTAATCTGGTTAGAAGTTTGCTGCTTCTATAACAAAATTTTTAAAGAATGTCTCTATTATTTGAACCACTCACTATAAGGTCTGTGACATTTAAAAACAGGATTGCTGTATCGCCCATGTGTGAGTATTCATCGGAAGATGGCTTTGCCAACGATTGGCACTTAGTACATCTTGGCAGCCGTGCTGTGGGCGGGGCTGCATTGGTGATGGCAGAAGCCACAGCCGTTACTCCGGAGGGAAGAATTACACCATCTGATTTGGGTATTTGGAAAGATGAACACATTGCCAATCTTAAACGCATCACACAATTTATAGAAACGCAAAATGCAGTACCCGGCATTCAACTGGCGCATGCAGGTCGCAAAGCCAGCCATCATGTGCCATGGAATGGAGGAGAAGCATTGACCGCGGCAGAAGGCAACTGGCAAACGCTGGCGCCAAGTGCTATTGCGTTTAATGAAGAAGAACCCGTACCTAAAGAAATGAGTAAGAAAGATATTGACCAGTGCATTTTTGATTTTAAAACAGCGGCAGAAAGAGCTTTGCAGGCTGGCTTTAAAGTGATTGAAATTCATGCGGCACATGGCTATTTGATAAACGAATTTTTGTCTCCTCTAAGCAATAAACGTAATGATGAATATGGTGGTGCTTTTCAAAACCGTATTCGTTTTTTAGTAGAAGTTGTAGAAGCAGTGCGTGAAGCGTGGCCTATAACCTTTCCGCTTTTCGTTCGTATTTCCGCTACCGAATGGGTTGATAAAGGCTGGAATGATGATGATTCCGTAGCTCTTGCCAAAGTACTTAAGACAAAAGATGTTGATTTAATTGATTGCTCGACAGGTGGTAACATAGCAGGCGTTCGTATTGCATTGCATCCATTGTATCAGGTGCCCTTTGCCGAACGCATCAAGAAAGAAACAGACTTGCTATCGGGTGCTGTGGGGTTGATTACCACAGCAAAAGAGTGTGAACAAATACTGGCAGAAGGCAAAGCTGATCTTATTTTTTTAGCAAGACAATTATTGCGTGAGCCATATTTTCCTTTACATGCAGCTAAAGAATTACATACAGACATTCACTGGCCTGTGCAATACCTGCGGGCAAAGAAATGAAGCCGTTAGTGTCAACAATTCTTTAGTGAGGAAATTTATACACTCTCAAATTACTTGTACTATATATTAATGGTTTATACAGTGGACAACTATAATGGTTTTAAATGGCAGGCATTTTGACTATTCCTTTTAAACAATTGCATGAATAATATCAAAGGGTATGTGGTGCGCATGTGGACAAGTGATAAAGACATCCGGTCTGAAAAATTCTTTTGCAATGAAAAACCTTTACAGGCTAGAAGAGAAGCTTTTGCTTACGCCGATAACTTGTTGGATGTAATGGAGGAGGCTAAGCAGGCTGGTGTCATCAATTATAATAATGCAGAAGAAATATTAAACCCCGATGTAAGAATAGAAGATGTGGTAATCGGAAGCGTTCATGTAAGCGTGGTGTATGAAGATGTGAAAGACGGCATTACACTAACAGATGAAGATATTATTTACATGCCTGTTCCCAATGAAGGAAGCACCGTGGAAATTCAAATAGATGACAATAAGCTGGCGCAGGTAATAAACATCGAAACCATTGATTTAACAGACGCGGAAACGATTAAGATACATAACCGAGAAGCCGAGTTTTATATGAAGACAGGCGGCCACCAGGGAATTGTTTTTCTCACCATCGAAAATCAGGAATTGTTCTTGCTGATGGACGATTTCACGAGGCTAAAAAATAAAAACCTTCTAATTGTTGAAGACCCACAAGGTGTGAATGAAAAAATTTAAGACAGCTAAAGTCCATATGCGTTAAATAATAGCTGTTAATTTTTCAACTTGCAATAGTTAATTACCGGTTTAATGATTCCCTCTTCAATTCATTCGCTACATTTTGCAACTCATCATCTTTATGCTGCTGCAACTTGCCACCAGCTGCTAACATTGCACAGCAAATCAGTAATCTGCGAACGATAAAAATAAAACCAACCATTACGTTTTCCAGGTCTGATCATTCTTAACCAAAAATTTTTTTACATGAAAAAACTATTGTTCATGGCAGCGGGTGCTGCTGCTTTAACCTTTACTGCCTGCAAAAAAGATGACTCCGTACAAAACAATCCTGGTAATGGAGGTGCAAGCAAAATTTTAAAGAAAGTTACCAAAACAGAAAACGGTCAAACAACAGTTTACAATCTTACTTACGATGCTAACAAGCGTTTGACATCGTACACAAGCACTGACAACATAGAAAAGATGTCTTTTACTTACGATGCTGCAGGCAATGTTACTAAGGTAGAAGAATCAGATAATGAGCTTAAAAATATTTATGCTTACACGTATAACGGCGATGTTCCGGTATCTGCTACTTTTAAAAGCTGGCAAAAAACCGGAGGTGAACCCGATGCGCTTATAGAAGACGATATTCTTACCTATACCGTTGCCAATGGACAGGTTACTAATATTAAGCTGAAGACCGTTGATGATGAAGAAACAGATTTTTTACTTAGCTATACAAACGGCAACCTCACAAAAGTAGAAATGTCTGGCATCAGTCTGTTCTCAGCATCTTTTG
>JBQCJM010000383.1:0-7696 GCA_051952715.1 Flavisolibacter sp. | reverse complement strand
ATTCAGAAAAAATCTTTTTTAAAACATTTAGGTCAACATCTAAAATAACATCGCTATAAAAATTCACAGAATTAATTTCCTGTTTTTTAAGGATTAGCCTGTCTATAGTAGCACGGGCCTGAAGAGTTTCCAATTGTGCTTTTGTTTTCTGTAACTCAAGCCTGTCATTGATTAAATCATTGATCGCTTTATGAACGTCTTTTGGATTTTTCAGTAGTTCTTTAATGTTCTGAACAATATCAAATTGTTCCTGCACATAATTTTCAGCAGCAGCGCCGCTGATAGCTTCAATGCGGCGAACACCGGCAGCTACAGCACCTTCAGACGTAATTTTGAAAAAGCCCAACTCGCCGGTAGCGCCTATATGCGTACCGCCACACAATTCAACAGAGTAGGAGGAATCAATAGTGACTACTCGCACCTCGTCGCCATATTTTTCTCCAAACAGGGCCATAGCGCCGGTTTGCATGGCTTCTTCCTTGGGCATATAACGAATAACCACCGGAATATTTTCTCTTATTTTTTCATTGACTATTTTTTCGACGGCAGCTATGTCTTCATCAGTCATTTTGCTGAAATGAGAAAAATCAAAACGCAAATAATCAGCATTGACCAAAGAACCTTTTTGTGCTACGTGTGTGCCCAGCACTTTGCGCAAAGCGGCGTGCAATAAATGCGTGGCGCTATGATGGATGGCTGTTGATTTTCTTTTGACAGCGTCCACCTTTGCAATAATTTTTCCGCTTACATCCTCTGGAAGTTTGTCAACGATGTGAACGATAAGGTCATTTTCCTTTTTGGTGTCAATAACTTTCAACTGCGAGCTGCCAACGATCAATTGTCCTGTATCTCCCACCTGCCCGCCGCTTTCTGCATAAAAAGGCGTTTGATCCAACACAATTTGATAAGCTTCTTTGCCTTTTGCCTTGACCTTTCTATACTTCAATACCTGGGCTTCGGTTTCTAAAGAATCGTAGCCAACAAATATGTTGCTGTTGCCTTCATTAACAGCAACCCAATCTTCTGTGTCAATTTCACCTGCACTTCTACTACGCTTTTTCTGTTCTTTTAAAAATGCTTCAAAATTTTTAGTATCAACAGTAAAACCTTTTTCCGAAGCCATCAAAATAGTCAGATCAATAGGGAAACCAAAAGTATCATACAATGTAAAAGCAAAACCACCTGGAATTATCTTTCCTTCAAATGAAGATGTAGTTTCATACCCCTCTTTTTGAAATCCAATTTGTAAGCCATCAAAGGCTTCTGCCTTTTGGATAAACTCTTCAAATCTTCTTATGCCTTTTTCCAGCGTTCTCAAAAAAGCTTCTTCTTCTTCACGAATGACTTTGGCAACAAATGATTGTTGTTGTTTTAGCTCGGGAAATACATTTTCAAATTGATCGGCAATTACTGCAACCAATTGATGCAGCAAAGGCTGTTGATAATTGAGATAAGAATAATAATAGCGAACGGCTCTGCGCAAAATTCTTCTGATTACATAACCGGCGCCAGTATTCGATGGCAATTGTCCATCGGCAATAGTGAAAGAAATAGCACGAATGTGATCGGCTAACACTCTAAAAGCTATATCCGATTTTGCATCGCTGCCACTATATTTTTCATTGGTAATCTTTTCTATTGCTTCAATCGTTCCGCTAAAAAGATCCGTATCATAATTGGAATGTTTTCCCTGGATCACCCTTACTAATCTTTCAAAACCCATTCCTGTATCAACATGCTTGGCAGGTAATTGTTGCAGGCTGCCATCTTTCAAACGATTGTATTGAATAAATACATTGTTCCAGATTTCTATTACTTGCGGATGATCGGCATTTACAAGGGTTCTTCCATCTACCGATTTTCTTTCTTCTTCATTGCGGCTGTCAACATGAATCTCGGTGCAGGGACCACAAGGCCCCGTATCACCCATTTCCCAAAAGTTATCTTTTTTCTTTCCTAATAAAATACGGTCTTCAGCAATCCATTTTTTCCATTCAGTTGCCGCTTCTTCATCTTTTGGTAAGCCTTCTCTGACATCGCCTTCAAAAACAGTTACATACAACCTGTCTTCAGAAATATTTAAAACTTTAGTGAGCAGTTCCCAACTCCATTCAATAGCCTCTTTTTTAAAATAATCGCCAAAACTCCAGTTGCCCAGCATTTCAAACATAGTGTGGTGATACGTATCAACACCTACCTCTTCCAGGTCGTTATGTTTACCGCTTACACGCAGGCATTTTTGTGTATCGGCAATGCGTGGATAAGGTGCTTGCTTATTGCCGAGAAAATAATCTTTGAACTGGTTCATACCCGCATTGGTAAACATCAACGTAGGGTCGTTTTTTACAACAATAGGGGCGGAAGGAACAATCTGGTGTTCTTTAGTTTTAAAGAAATCTAAAAATGCTTTGCGTATTTCTGCGCTGGTCATCATGGTCACAATAAAAGATTGATTTTTGCTATTTATGCAAGTATATTTGTTTTTCCCGTTTTTTCGGGGACAGCAAAGGTAATGATTAGTGAATGGTCAATCGTGAATAGTCAATCGTGTTTTCTCTTACCAGAGTTATTTCAATTCACCATTGACTATCGACTATTCACATTGCGAAGCCACTATCATGAAAAAGATCAAATACTTTTACAACACGCATACGCTGCGCTATGAAAAACTGGTAACACCCTTCAGGGTGAAGCTGTTGCGGGTATTTGCTTTTATTGCTACGGCTTTTGTTACAGCCGCTTTAATTTCTTACTTCGCTTTTCAATTTGTAGGTTCTCCCAATGAAAAATTTCTGCGCATGCAGAACGCAGACCTGAAACAGGATTTTGAAGACCTGAATGATTCTGTAGCACAAATTCAAATGAAGATGGCTGAGCTGGAGAAAAGAGACAACAGCGTTTACCGCAGCATTTTTGAAGCCAGCCCTTTGCCCGACAGTGCCCGTGCCACTTTTTTGGAAAAGCAAAAAGAGATTGCCAAAGTTGAAAGTATGAGTGGTAACCAATTGGTGCGTTCTATAAGCCAGGCTCTTGTAAATTTAAAAAACAGGATCGCGGCACAAAAAAGTTCTTATAATGAAATAGCAGGTTTGATCAATAATAAAGAAAAGCTGCTGGCCGCAACACCTGCTATTCAGCCTGTAAGTAATAAAGATCTCAATCGCATTGCATCAGGCTTTGGTTACCGCATTGATCCTATTTATAAAACCGTGAAGCTGCACGCAGGCCTTGATTTTGCTGCTCCGCAAGGCACGCCTATTTATGCTACCGCCGATGGTGTGGTTAAAACTGCATCTAATACCGGAAATGGTTACGGCAATCATGTGGTCATCAATCATGGCTATGGTTATGAAACCTTGTACGGCCACATGTTTCGCATTAAGGCAAGGGTAGGGCAAAGGGTGCAACGCGGCGACCTTATTGGTTATGTAGGCTCCACAGGAAAATCGACCGGGCCACACTGTCATTATGAAGTGCACAAGAACGGGCAAAAATTGGATCCCGTTTATTTCTTTTATAATGATCTAAGTCCCCAGCAATTTGATGAATTGTTGAAACGGGCTTCGGCTTCCAACCAAAGCTTTGATTAATGATTGATTAGCAATTATCTTCCTTGTCAGTACAAAATTTACTTCAGCATCAAAATTGAAAATAAATAAATGAGCTACTGCTTTCCTGGCTTAGAATTAATAAAATAATCATTGCAGACCAAACCAGTCCTACTATCCACCATTTTGTTTTGGCTGCCACTTCCAGCATGGTCGTATTGCGCAAAAACCAATGCGATGCCACCATAAGAACAGTGATAACAGCTACTTTAATCATGCTCAACGTTTGTAACACTGCAATGCCGTTATTGTGGCCGCCAAACATAGAGAAAAGCAAACGCCAGGCAGTAGTGAAATCAGGCGAACGGAAAAATACCCAGGTCACATTAACAAGAAAAAATGTAAGCAACGCCCAGAAAAAATTTTGCACTTCTTTTCTTCTAAAAAAAGCAGGCGCAAAAGATGCCGTGGTTATTACAGTTTCCAAACCTGTAACAGTTTCTTCTGCTGAGGTGCTGCCAAGCGGCGCTTTTTTAGGACGGAACAATCTTTCTACGCATAAATAAGTTCCATGCAAGGCACCCCATACTACAAAGGTCCAGTTAGCTCCATGCCATAACCCTCCAAGCAACATGGTGGTCATCAGGTTCACATAAGTTCTGAATTTTCCTTTGCGGTTACCTCCCAGGGGCTTGTACAAATAATCTCTCAGCCATGCCGATAAAGTGATATGCCAACGCCGCCAGAAATCAGAAAACCCAATGGCTGCATAAGGGTACCGAAAATTTTGCGGCAGCCAAAAGCCTAAACACATGGCAGCGCCAATGGCACAGGTAGAATAACCTGCAAAATCAAAAAATATTTGCCCCGAAAAGGCCAGTACACCCATCCACGCATCAAGCGTTAGCAAAGGTGATGTTGATCCAAACACGGTATTAGCTGATCCGGAAAGCATACTGTCTGCCAAAACCACTTTCATAAAAAGTCCAAGCGAAATAAGAAATAAGCCTTGCAGCATTTGTGTACGATGGGCTTGCTTTGGCGTTGCAAACTGTGGTACAAGTTGCGGCGGCCGCACAATAGGCCCGGCAACAAGGTGCGGGAAAAATGTAACGAACAAAGAAAAATCAAGCAACGATTTTACAGGCTCACTTTCTTTTTTATACATGTCGATGGTATAGCATAAAGTAGTGAAGGTGTAAAATGAAATGCCCGCGGGTAGAATAATGTTAGGCTTGGCAGGATGAAAGTCGATACCAATAGCATTGACCAGGGTTACAAAATTTTCAAGTAAGAAACCGCCGTATTTAAAAAAGCAAAGCATGCCCAAATTGCCTATCAGGCTAATGACCAAAAGAAACTTCTTTTTACGTTTGTTATTCTCTTTGTATAAAGCCTTGCCTACAAAATAGTCTACAACGGTAGATAACCATAAAAGCAAAATGAAAGGCGGGTTCCAGGCCGCATAAAAAATATAGCTGGCAATGAGCAGGTTTATTTTTTTTACCTTCCACGGAAAAGGAAGATAATGCAGTGTCAATATAATGATGAAGAATACAATGAATGTATAAGAGTTAAAAAGCATTGTAATTAGTTTTGACGATGAGGAGAAGAAAAAGCAATTTGTTTGTTAGAGAAGTTCCATCCTTTTTGCTTTAACAGCGCAACAAAATTTTCTGTAAACACAATAGCATCTTTAGGTTTCAGATGTGAAAATTCAGGGCAAACAAAATGGTCAATGGCAGGGTAGTCTTTAAAATGAATGCCGGGACATTGTGTAACAGCCAGCAATTTATCCCAGTAGGCCGGCCGTGGAAAACCTTTCTCTTCGGCTGCCAAAAAAGGCCCGCTGGATGGCGTACGAACAAAGATCACCTGGCCACCTCTTGCTTTTATTTTGTCAACATCAACTTTTACGGTATGCATAAACGAATCTAAGCGGGCACCTGCCGGTGGCTTTTCTTTAGCCCTTTTGGCAAAGCTTCCCCATATTGCTTTTACCTTATTTTGCAAATTAGTATCGCTAACAAACCGGTCGTCCATTACGCTTTGCCGGTCAAAATTCGTTTTGTCAAATTCCCATGGAAAATCGGGGCCGCCATAAATGTCGGCACGGTCTTTAACACCGAAGTGATTGAGCAAAGCATTTAATGAAAAAAAATCCTTGTCTAAAAAAACCAGGTTCGATTGCAAAAGATGGTCAACCTGAAAGCTGGCTTTTTGAGATGGCGTTAGGTTTTTATAAAATGCAATTTTTTCAGGAGCGCTGCCCTGTCCGGAAAAGAATAAGCCTTCTGTTACATCTACAACCAGCTTGCCTTTAAAGTTTTTATCATCAGCCAGGTTATCGAGTACGGGCAGCGGTGAACTGCCTACACAGGCCAATTGTATTGCATTTTGGCCCGTAAGTTTTTTCCATGTAGCAATGTCAAGATCAAATTTAATGCGTGATGAACCGATAAAAACCGTTGCTTCATCTGATGGCTGGTACACTTCTGACCTTTTGTTAGCCCACAATGGTTCTGCATCGTCGTAAGAAACTGAATAGCCTTGATGACGCAGGTAAAGTTCCCAGCCAAGTACAAAAGAAATAATGGTAACAACAGCAAAAATGCCTGCTTTGAGGAAATGATTTGGTTGCATGTTTGTTGGTTTAGTTATGCGTAAATACGAAGCAGTAATTCCAGGCTAACAGATCAATGGCTTAGGTTTTCTCAGGAAGTAAAGTTTGCAGGGAGTAGGCGGAAAGGTTGTATAAAGTAAAAAAATATAAATGATAACCCGAAGAATTAATTTGACGGATGAGCATTAAAAAGACGAGCCTTAGAAGGCTCGTCGGTTCAGAGTGTTTTGGTTGCTCTTAGTGAAAACTCGCTTATGGCGAATGGAAATGGTGGTGCTTTTTCTTCAGAAATGGTGGATTAAAAAACGGGCTTGTTAAAACAACAGATCGAAGATAATATGCTGTTATACTTTACCAGGCGCCTTATCGGTGAAAAGCATGATTTAAAGGTTGATGATGTACAAACTTTTCGATTATTACAATACGGAGTTTTTATCCCTACCTTATAATTTCTTATTCCATAATCTCCTCATAATGGGTTAGCAAACCTTCCCTGGTCATTCCTTCAATTACCACCCTGAAAGACTTGGAAACATCATTATTGTAAAAGCTGAGTTTTACGGAGTGTTTTTGTGGTGTGGTTATTACCATTGGATTCCAGTACAAAGTGGTGCGTACATCTTTTTGTTCATTGCGCTTGTCAAAGCGATCATAGTTGGGACTGTAAAATTCTTTGATAGGCGTGTAGCCCATAACGGTATTGGTGCTAAGCCCTCCGGGCTTGCTTCTTACATCGTCGCCCCTGCGGGTGTAAATAGCTATGGCGCCGCCTGCACCCCCACCGGCACTGCCCATAAATGGCGGACGAAATACTTTTACATAAGCAATATCACTTACAGGCACAGAGTTTAAAAAATCTGCGTCTATGGGCATTTCATCAAGGTATAATTGTGGTGTGCCGCCACGCCATGAAAGGCTTGGCGTGCCTCCGGTAGTAATTTGCAAGCCTGCTACTTTTCCTTGCAGGTAACTGAAAATATCAGTGCGGCCTAAGGCAAAAGGATCGTTGACAAGGTCAAACTGGTAAGCATCACTGCCGCTGAAAAGTCCTTTGGCGTATTTTTCGTCCATTACCTGCAGCGGCGATTTGGTTTTAGCCGTTACGGTAACATTTTCCATCACTTTCCCTCTGTCTATGTTTTGCAAGTTCAACGCTTCTGCGGCCAGCAGCGAATGGCGATAATTACCTGCTGTATCAAACAATGGATTCAATGTGGCAAAACTTTTACTAGCAGCTATATAGTTAGGCGCTGGCAACCGGTTGGTCATAAATTTTGCTTCGGCGCTGCCAAATAATTTTGATTTTAACTGGTAATACACTTTCAGCGTATCGAAGAAAATAAAACCGGGATCATTAAAAGTTCCATTAGAATTCAATGGCATCAGCATCATTTTATTTGCTGAATCTTTTTCTTTGATAAGCAACAAAACCGATTCTTTACCCGTGAGCAGGCTTTTGCTTACACCATAAACCTGGCCGGAAAGAGTGAGGTAAGAACTGTCTTTAGGATAAGTGATAACTGGG
>JBQCJM010000382.1:0-11344 GCA_051952715.1 Flavisolibacter sp. | reverse complement strand
ATTACGAAGGCAATCATGGCGAGGATGTAAAGGAGTTGTACTACTATTTGGATGCAACACCAAGTCATTCTTACATGAAGATGTTGTATAAATATTCTCAAGCTGAATTTCCTTACGAATCTTTATTGAAAGTTAATAAGGCCAGAAACCGCACTGAGCCAGAATTTGAAATTGTTGACACAGGCATTTTCAACGACAATAAATATTTTGATGTTTTTGTAGAATATGCCAAGGCAGATGCAAATGATATTTTAATTGAGATCACTGCGCATAACAGGGGCGAAGCAGATGCGAAACTTTATTTACTGCCAACGCTTTGGTTTCGTAATACATGGAGTTGGGGCTATGATGATTATAAGCCATTGCTGGTTGCTTTAAATAATGGTGATGTAATTATACAGCATAAAAAACTTGATAACTTCGTTTTACATTTTGAAAAAGAAGCACAATTACTTTTTTGCGATAATGAAACCAACAATCAAAAATTATATGGTTCGCCAAACAATTCTGTTTTTGTAAAAGATGGCGTAAATGAATACTTAACTCATGATAAAGAAGATGCGGTTGCTATAAACAGCCAGGGAACCAAAGTAGCAGCCAAATACGAATTGGTGATAAAGGCAGGAAGTGCTGAAGTAATTAAAATGCGCCTTGAATCAAAAAATAATACAAATCCGTTTGCAGACTTCGACGCAATTTTTACAGAACGCATACAGGAAGCAGATGAATTTTATGCTTCACTTCAAAAAGAAATTAAATCAATTGATGAAAAATTAGTGCAGCGGCAGGCGTTTGCAGGCATGTTGTGGAGCAAACAATTTTATTATTACGATGTGCAGCAATGGCTTGACGGCGATCCTGCTAAAATACCACCTCCGCCGCAGCGCAAAAATGGCCGCAATCACGATTGGGTACATTTGAATAATGCAGATGTTGTTTCTATGCCAGATAAATGGGAATATCCCTGGTATGCTTCATGGGACCTGGCTTTTCATTGCATTCCTTTTGCCATAATTGATGCCGCTTTTGCAAAACACCAATTATTGCTGCTTACAAAAGAGTGGTACATGCATCCTAATGGACAATTGCCTGCGTACGAGTGGAATTTTAGCGATGCCAATCCGCCGGTGCATGCATGGGCCACATGGCGTGTTTACCAAATTGATCAAAAAAATAATAATGGCAAAGGCGACATAGCTTTTTTAGAATCAATTTTTCATAAGCTGTTGTTGAATTTTACATGGTGGGTAAATCGCAAGGATGCTGAAGGCAACAATATTTTTGAAGGAGGTTTTTTGGGATTGGATAACATCGGTGTATTTAATAGAAGTGCACCACAGGCAGGCGGTTTTATAGAACAGGCAGATGCTACGAGCTGGATGGCAATGTATTCGCTGAACCTCATGCGCATTGCTCTTGAACTGGCTTTGTACAATGCCGTGTACCAGGATTTGGCTACGAAGTTTTTTGAGCACTTTCTTTACATTGCCGGCGCCATGGAAAACATGGGTTTGAAAGGTGAAGGTTTGTGGGATGAAGAAGATCAGTTTTTTTACGATGTGCTAAGATTGCCAAATGATGGAAGCGAAAAATTAAAAGTGCATAGCATGGTGGGATTGATACCACTGTTTGCGGTGGAAATCCTGGAACATGAATTACTGGAAAAACTTCCGGAGTTTACTAAGAGATTAAATTGGTTTTTAAAAAATCGTCCAGACCTGGCACGGCTGGTTTCACGCTGGCAGGAAAAAAACAAAGTTGAAAAACATTTGTTGAGTTTATTGCGTGGCTACCGTATGAAAAGAATATTGCAACGCATGCTTGATGAAAATGAATTTTTGAGTGATCATGGCATTCGTGCCTTATCAAAATATCACGAACAACATCCTTTTGAAGTTTGCCTGAACGGAAATACTTTTTCAGTTGTATATACACCGGGAGAATCAACTACAGATTTATTTGGCGGCAACAGCAACTGGCGGGGGCCTGTGTGGATGCCTGTAAATTACCTGATCGTGGAAAGCCTGCAACGCTTCCACTATTATTACGGTGATGAATTTAAAGTAGAATGCCCAACTGGCAGTGGTCAATATTTATCGCTGAATGAAATTGCCAATGAACTGTCCAAACGGTTGTCTGGCTTATTTCTTGCTGATGAAAATGGCCGCAGGCCTGTGTTTGGCAACAATGAAAAATTTCAAAATGATCCGCACTTTAAAAATTACGTTTTGTTTTACGAATATTTTAATGGCGACAATGGCAGAGGAATGGGTGCATCGCATCAAACCGGCTGGACAGGGCTTGTTGCCAAATTATTGCAACCAAGAAAAAATCCATGGACGGTAATGACAGAAGAAAATAAAGAAGCTGATTGAATAAACAGCAATCTCCAATAATTTCTCTAATGTTTTTTTAGGCATTATTATAAACCTTCAATACTGTTTCTTTTAGTGCTGATGATTTGTCAGAACAAACAAACTCTATTATTTCAGCCAGCGCTTCGGGCTTCACCCAATTGTTAGAATCTGCACCAGGCATGCTTTTACGGTTGAGAGGCGTATCAATAGTGCTGGGTACAACTACAGTAGCTGTTACATCTTTCCCTTTTGCTTCTTCGTTAATGTATTCAGCTAATTTAAAAAGAAGCGATTTGCTTAAGCCGTAAGCAATTAAATCTTTTCCATTAACTCCGTTTATAGCGGGACGGGCACCAATAAATACCAGTCGGCCATAATTGTTTTGCAGTAAATGCGCTAAAAGCGGGCGGGCAACATGATAAGCTGTTTCAAAATTCAAGCTGATCTGTTTTTTGATGTCCTCATTTTTTGTAGCGGCCATATTTCCCATGGCAAATCCGCCGGCCAGCAGCAATGCGCCATCAATTTTTTTATGAACATTAATTGATGCCTCTATAAAAGAAACTGTTTCTGCTTCATTCGCCAGGTTCACAACTTCCACCTGCAAGTTGCTGTGTTCCGGCATTTCCTTTTTAGCAGCTTCGGTATGAACTGTTGCAATGATTTTATAGCCTTTGTCTAAAAAAACTTTGGTAACTGCCGTGCCTAAATTGCCATTGGCGCCTGTAATAATGATGGTTATTGTATGCATCTTTTGTATTTGCCTTACTAAGTTATTACGTTTTAGCATGTATATTTTATGTAACCAGCTGCATTGCTGCTATCATGTACGGTTGCGTCGCACTCTTCAACGTTCTAATCTCTATTGAGCACTTTGCAACAAGCCAGTACTTTGTTGTTTCACTACTATCGAAAACGGTTTCGGCAACGTTCCCCTAAATAAAATTTCATTTGTTTTCGCAGAAATTAGCAAAAGCACCAACTTGCAACTTTAAATAATTAATCGTCCAAAATAATAAAATAGTATGCCCCCGACAGAATATCGCATGCATCAAACTATGCGTTGGTTTGGCCCTGCAGACACTGTAAGTTTATCTGACATTAAACAAGCTGGTTGCAGTGGCGTAGTGACAGCCTTGCATCACATTCCAAATGGGGAAGTATGGACTGTAGAAGAAATTAAGAAGAGGAAAACTGAAATTGAAAATGCGGGAATGGCCTGGTCTGTGGTAGAAAGCGTACCAGTACATGAAGCCATTAAAACGCAAACAGGCAACTTCCATAACTATATTGAACACTATAAGCAAACCCTTATGAATCTTGCCCAATGCGGCATACATATCATTACTTATAATTTCATGCCTGTGTTAGACTGGACAAGAACCGACTTAAGTTATACAATGCAGGATGGTTCAAAAGCCCTGCGTTTTGAAAAGGCAGCTCTCATAGCGTTTGATGTTTTTTTATTAAAAAGAAAGGACGCAGAGAAAGAATATGCAGCCAACGAATTGACGATGGCAAGACAGCGGTTTGAAACAATGAGTGAAGAAGAAAAGCGGCAACTGCAACGGAATATTATTGCTGGCTTGCCGGGTAGTGAAGAAAGTTTTACGCTTGAACAATTTCAACAGGCTTTGGATGCCTATAAAAATATTGATGCAGCACAGCTAAGAAAAAATCTCATTTATTTTTTGCAGCAAATTATTGCGGTTGCAGAAAAATATAATGTAAAGATGGTTATTCATCCGGACGATCCGCCTTACCCAATTTTAGGATTACCAAGAGTAGTAAGCACCGCAGCAGATATTAAAGCACTGGCGGAAGCCGTTCCGTCCTTAAGCAACGGTGTGTGTTTTTGCACGGGCTCGTTAGGTGTCAGGGCAGATAATGATTTGCCTGCTATGATAAGGGAGTTTGCCGACCGCATCCACTTTATCCATTTGCGCAGCACAAAAAGAAATCAGGCTGGCGATTTTTTTGAAGCCAATCATTTAGAAGGCGACGTTGATATGTACAACGTAATAAAGGAAATTGTTACAGTAATGCGGAACAGAAAAATATCTATTCCTATGCGGCCCGATCATGGTCATCAAATGCTGGATGATTTGGGAAAGAAAACCAATCCTGGTTATTCGGCCATTGGCAGATTACGTGGGCTGGCCGAATTGCGTGGACTGGAATTAGGCATTGCCCGTACCATTGACATTGCTTAATTCAATTGCCTTACAAAGCATATCAACAGCCTGTAGATTTTCTTTTGATCAATACAGACTTGAATACAGCAGCATGGTTATGTATCTTTTTTGATTTAATGGCATCGAACAAAATGTAAGCAGCTTCTTTCCCAATATCAAAAGCAGGTTGTGTAATGGTAGTAAGCGAAGGACAAAGGAAAGCGGCTGTTTCAAGATTGGAAAAGCTGATAAGTTTTACATCATCTGGAATAGTAAGCGCAAGTTCTGCACATACCTGGTAGCAATTGATTGCCAGTTTTTCAACCGATGCAAAAATACCATCAGGCCTGTCTTTTCTTTGAAGCAGTTGTTTGATCAGAACAAAATTTACACCTGCATCATCCGTACATCGAACGATCAAGTCATCCCGCAATGGAATTTGATGTTTGCTCAGCGCATCAATATAGCCCTGCATTCTTTTTTTGCCTATCGATAAATTTTTTGAAATCGTAAGGTGTGCTATTCGTTTACATCCCTGTTCAATTAAATGTTCAGTTGCTCTATAACCGCTTTCATAATCGTCTGTTGTCACTCTTGCAGTTGCAAAATCATCCGACACACGATCAAAAAATACAAGAGGGATCATCTTCTTATTCAACTCCTGCAAATGTGCATAGTCAGTGCTGTTGGAAGACAGTGACATAAGGATACCGTCAACACGGCCATTTTGCAATAACTGTGTAATCTCTACTTCTTTATTATAGTCTTCGTGTGTTAAGTAGATCAATACATGATAACCATGTTTTTGTGCGATAGACTCAATACCATTGATGGCGAGTGTGAAAAAGTTATTGGCTATTTCAGGAATGATAACAGCAATGGTTTTGCTTTTTTGTTTACGCAAACTGCTTGCATAGGGGTTAGGTTGGTAATGCAATGCATTGGCAAGTTCCAGTACTCTCTTCTTTGTTTCTAAATTAATTTCATAGCTGTCGTTCAACGCTTTTGAAACAGTGGAAACAGAAAGATTTAGTTGCTCTGCCAGTTCCTTCAAATTCACGGTTTTCATGGTTTCTATCTACTTTATTACAAGTTAGTTTTTTTGATCTTATAGAAAACGTTTTCGTAAATAAATGCTTTGCTTTTGTGTCGTGGATAATAAAAAATAAACAATTTTCCATTGTGAACACAGACCGATTCCATTGCTTAATGATAACTGGTTGTTGATTTTTTTTAATCGTTTTTACCATAGATGTTTTTAAGTGAAATGGCTTGTTACTTATGCCGCGGTTTCAAATGTGTTCATTGTAATCCATCCTTTTCGAAGTCCTGTTACATAACTCGGTTTTCAAAAAAACAGGTTTTTAAAAAGGTGTTTGCAGGCGTCTAAATTAAATGCATAACTGCTAAAAAGATTGCTGTATGGGAACTAAACCTATCGTAGGTATTCGAGACCTGCCTTTTAAAAATTGGCATTTATTGTTTCCGCTTCTTTTCATGTTTCAATTCATGAGCCTTTCTCTTTTCGCCCAGTCTAAAAAGGTGGAAGGAACAGTTAGTGATGCAAGAGGTCTACCTCTTGAAGGCGTCACTGTAACTGTAAAGGGTACCGCCATCGGAACAGTCACAGACAATAAAGGAAAGTATGCAGTGTCTGTTAATGATGATGGTGTGCTAAGTTTTTCTTACACCGGTTTTACAAGTAAGGATGAAAAGGTTGGCGCAAGGTCTGTGATCAATGTTTCGTTGCAGGAGAATTCATCTGCTTTAGAAAGCGTTGTGGTGGTAGGATATGGAACGCAAAAGAAAATAAACCTTAGCGGCGCCGTTGCACAGGTTTCAGGAAAAGAGCTGGCAAATAAGCCGGTAGCTAATGTAACTGGTGCCTTGCAGGGTGTTCTACCGGGTGTTACAGTTTTGAGAGGCACAGGACAGCCTGGTAGTGAAGGCTATGGAATAAGAATTCGTGGGTTTACCTCCGCCAATAGTGCCGATGCTTTAGTGCTGGTGGACGGAGTAGAACAAGATATTAACCTTTTAGATCCAAGTGATATTGAATCTATTTCTGTGTTAAAAGACGCATCGGCTTCTGCCATTTATGGTGCAAGAGCTGCAGGCGGCGTTATTCTTGTAACAACTAAACAAGGCGCACCCGGAAGGACGAAAATAGCATTGAACAGTAATTACGGCATTAATATTACGGCAAGGCAGCCACAAAGACTTGACTCCTGGGATGAACAAACGTTGATTGATGAAGCCCGTCTCAACGCCACAGGCGCACCGGAGTTTAATGCAGAACAAATAGAATGGTTAAAGAATCCCAACTTCACTTACAGACCCAATCCGACACAAGACCGCTGGGAATATTTTGACAATAATAATTGGGTAAAAGAAGGAATGGACAGGATCAATCACCAGCAAAATCATTCTATATCTATAAGTGGCGGCGAACAAAAATTAAATTACCTGGTTTCGGGTGCGTATTATAAACGTGATGGCGTATTGCGATATGGCCCCGATGACAACACCAGGAATAATCTTAAGCTGAATATAAATGCTGAGTTAAATCGTTATGTAACAGTAAAACTGACAGCAGGCTATATTAATTCACTGGTACGCGAAAATGCCTTTGGTACTGACCAAATCATAAACCGTTTATACCGCAGCCGTACAAGACAATCTTTATATACACCACCGGAAGATATAACAGGACAACTTTATAATGGTGATTTGCAAATAAACGCTGTGGATATTGAAAAAAATGGAGGTTTGGAAACAAGAGACTATGAAACGTTTACAGGCAGCTTAAATCTGCAGGTAAAAAATGTAATAAAAGGCCTTACGCTTGATGTGATCGGATGGAGAAACCAGAACTATTACAATATGGAAAATGATTCCAGAAGTTTGTACTGCTTACCAATGCATTTGTTGCGGCCAACAACCTGGATATGCGTGAAGAAATCAGGAGAGAAAGAACCGTGGAACTGGCACTTGAAGGATTCCGGTACGATGATTTGATCAGGTGGAAAACAGCAGAAACTGTTTTGCCGCAAGAGTTGCTTGGCGCCAAATTCACTGCGGCCGATTGGGTAGGCACCAATCCAAACACATTAAAATTAAACGCGATAATATATTGATAACAGAGTCCGCGGCCAACAGGAAATTCCAGGCAAACAAAGATTATCTCTACCCTGTTCCGCTAAATGAAATTTCTTTAAGCGGCGGCAATGTAACGCAGAACCCTAATTGGCAATAACATCAAAATAGTATACAATGAAATCAACAAAATATTTACTGGTTTTACTAACAAGCATTATAATGTTGGCTGCCTGTGAAAAAAGAGATTATACCAAAGGCGGCTTGCCCGAGTACGCCAATCATTACTATTCGGCTTATATTCCTAACAATAATTCTGTGGTTAGTGCAAAACGTGACCAAACAGACCTTTTAAAATTTGCAGTTCAATTTTATTCGGCTTCGTCAAGAGATTATGATGCCATTGCCTATTACGGTGTTTTTACAACAGGCATATCTAATCCTGCCATCCTTGGCCAGGATTTTAATATTGTTGATAAGAATGGAAATGTGATACAACCGGCAGATGGAAAATATTCAATAACCTTTTCACAGGCAAAAAGAGCAACGGATACCATTTACGTGAAATTGCTGAACAATTCAACTCCCGGGACAAGAAGAGTAGAAGTTCAACTGATAGATAACTTAACAGATAAATACGAAGTAGACACCTTTTCAACAGCTTTTAAAAGACCCATAGACATCAAGTAAGCATTTGTATTCTTGCTTTCTTTGAATACAATGAATGTCTCTTATTATTTTTACTCAAGACTTGCCAGTTGAAGAACTTGAAGTTGCCGCAAAGATTCTGATTTTGTAAGTCATAAGTATTCATATCCTGATAAGAACTATTAAAAATGAAACCCGAAACATGAAGAAACTCTTGTCAATTGCTTTCCTGTTAAATGTTACTCTTTGTTTTGCACAAAAAAGTATCTACCATAATGGCTGGATTGATTTTAATAAAAATGGTACTAAAGATGTTTTTGAAGACCCGCAACAGCCCATTGATAAGAGAGTAAATGATCTTCTTTCTCAAATGACTTTGGAAGAAAAGTCTTGCCAGATGGCAACACTTTATGGCTATGCCCGTGTACTGAAAGATGAAATGCCCACAGCCAACTGGAAAAATGAAATTTGGAAAGATGGCATTGCCAATATTGATGAAGAGTTAAACAGTCTACCTTACAATCCAAAAGCCAAAACAGAATATTCTTTTCCTTATAGCAAACATGCCAATGCTATTAACACTATACAAAAATGGTTTGTTGAAGAAACACGGTTAGGCATCCCTGTTGATTTTACTAATGAAGGCATACACGGTTTAACACACGACAGAGCCACACCATTGCCTGCACCTATTTCCATAGGAAGTACATGGAATAAAGCACTGGTGCGGCAGGCAGGACAAACTGTAGGCAGGGAAGCAAAGGCGCTTGGCTACACCAATGTGTATGCACCTATTTTAGATCCTGCAAGAGACCAAAGGTGGGGGAGAGTAGTAGAATGCTATGGTGAAGATCCGTTTTTGATTGCGGAGTTAGGCAAGCAAATGACTTTAGGTATCCAGGAAAATGGTGTGGCATCGACACTTAAACACTTTGCGGTGTACAGTGTTCCCAAGGGTGGCCGCGATGGCGAAGCCAGAACTGATCCGCATGTGGCGCCCAGAGAAATGCATCAAATCTATTTGTATCCCTTCAGAAGAGTGATCCAGGAGGCGCATCCTTTGGGAGTGATGAGCAGTTATAACGATTGGGACGGGATGCCTGTAACAGGCAGTCATTATTTTTTGACAGAATTGCTGCGGGAAAAGTTTGGATTCGAAGGATATGTTGTTTCTGATAGCAGGGCCGTAGAATTTTTATACGAAAAACATCATGTGGCGGAAGATTTTAAAGATGCCACAAGAATGGCTGTGGAAGCAGGTTTGAACGTTTGGACAAATTTCAGAATGCCGGATGCATATATCAACAACGTTCGCCAGTTGGTAAAAGAAGGCAATTTATCTATGGCAAAAGTTGATGAAAGAGTAAGAGATGTTCTACGTGTGAAATTTGTCTTAGGATTATTCGATTCACCTTACGTAGCCGATCCAAAAAACGCGGATAAAATTGTTCATACCGCTAAAGATGATTCACTGGCTTTGCAATTGAATAGGGAATCTTTGGTATTGTTGAAGAATACAAATGATTTGCTTCCACTAAATAAAAACAATCTGAAAAATATTTTGGTAACAGGTCCGCTTGCTGATGCTAGCGGATATATGATCAGCCGTTATGGCCCCTCCAACAACCCTGCAACAACAGTATTGAGCGGCATTAAACAAGCAGTAAGCAATAAAGCCAATGTAGTTTATGAAAAAGGCTGCGAAGTAGTGAATGCGGGCTGGCCCGGAACAGAAATTATTGCAGCACCATTAACCGCAGAAGAACAAGATAGAATTAACAAGGCTGTTGCCGCAGCAAAAAATGCTGATGTTATTATTGCTGTATTAGGCGAAGACCAAAACACTGTTGGTGAAAGTTTGTCAAGAAGTTCACTCGATTTACCGGGCAGGCAACAGCAATTGCTTGAAGCATTGTATGCAACAGGCAAGCCTGTTGTTCTTGTTCTGATAAATGGACAACCATTAACCATCAATTGGGCAAACCATTTTGTTCCTTCTATTCTATAGGCAGGTTTTCCAAGTACTTCAGGTGGCAAAGCCATAGCAGAAGCTATCTTCGGCGATTACAATCCCGGTGGCAAACTTTCCATTACCTGGCCTAAAACTACAGGACAGATCGAATTCAATTTTCCCTTCAAGCCCGGGTCGCAGGCCGGCCAGTCTTCATCAGCAGACCCGAATGGTTATGGAAGAACCAGGGTGAACGGGCCTTTGTACCCTTTTGGTTTTGGATTAAGCTATACTACGTTTGAATATTCAAATCTCGTAGTTATCCAACAAACACAATTTGCACAAGGCGACATTGAAGTTTCTGTAGACGTTACCAACACCGGCAATCGCAAAGGTGATGCGGTTGTACAGCTTTATCTAAAAGATAAAATCAGTAGCGTTACTACTTACGACTCGCAGTTGAGAGGCTTTGAAAGAATAGCCTTGCAACCAGGCGAGAAGGAAACCGTGAAATTTACATTGAAGCCAGATGACCTGGCATTGCTTGATAAAAATATGAACTGGACTATTGAACCTGGAGATTTTGACATCATGATCGGAAATTCATCGGTTGATATAAAACTAAAAAAAACCATCACGGTAAAATAAGTAGTGCTAACGCTTAATGGCATTGTATTACACTTGCAGAACGAAGGCTGCTGCCTGAAATAAAACATTTATGACGTCTGTGCAATTCTTTAAAACTTTTGCGACCCTTGTAGGTGTATTTTGTGGTTCATTGCATGCACAACCCCCTGTTGCAAAAACTGATTTTCATTCCGGCATTCAATTGTCAAAAGTTTTTTCCGACGCAGAAAAGCAGATGCAGCTGATGTTGAAAGAAATTCCAAATGCTAAAAACAACGGGGGGAATTGGGTATCTCCAAGAACCCTCGACAGCACACAGCTAAAGTTAGTTTCGTCTAACGACTGGACAAGTGGCTTTTTCCCCGGCGAGTTATGGATGTTATACGGACACACAGGTAAAAAGCAGTGGTGTGAAGAAGCAAAAAAGTTTACAGCCAATATTGAAAAAGAAAAGTTCAATGGCGGCACACATGATTTAGGCTTTATGATCT
>JBQCJM010000381.1:0-4496 GCA_051952715.1 Flavisolibacter sp. | reverse complement strand
ATTACAAAATGTACAAGAGTGCGACGCAAGTAAAGTTGAACAGTAGTAACGCAGTCCGGTACAAAAAATAAAAGCTAAGAATTAAAAGGAAAATAAAACAGGAAAAGGCTCTTTATCTTTTTTCGCTCCTTTACCTCTTAGCCCCGCGGCAGATAACAAAAAATAAAAACAAGTAAAGCCACAAAGTTTGCAGCCTGCCGAATGTAAACTGTGGACCACTAATTATGGCATTACCAAACAGAGGAGGATTCAGACCTGGTGGCGGATTTGGAAGAGGACGTTTTGTTCCACGCAAAGAAGCCGAACACCGCATTAATCATCACATCAGGGTTCCGCAAGTACGTTTAGTTGGAGACAACGTTACCGTTGGTATTTATCCAACACAAGAGGCTTTAAAAATGGCGCAGGACCAGGAACTGGACTTGGTAGAGATTTCGCCACAAGCCGATCCACCCGTTTGTAAAATCATTGATTACAACAAGTTCCTTTACGATAAGAAGAAGAAAGAAAAGGAAATGAAGGCCAAGGCGAAGACCACCGAAATGAAGGAAATTCGCTTCACGCCTAATACCGATGATCATGACTTTGATTTTAAATCGAAGCATGCCGAAAACTTTTTGAAAGAAGGCAACAAGGTAAAAGCCTATGTACAGTTTAAAGGCCGTGCTATCCAGTTTAAGGACAGGGGTGAGTTGCTGCTGTTGAAATTTGCCGATCGCTTGAAAGATTTCGGCCAGTTGGAAAGTATGCCTAAGCTGGAAGGTAAAAGGATGCTGGCGATATTTACTCCAAAAACAGGAAAGAAACCCAAAGAGCCGAAGCCGCAGGCGTAGTGTAGTTTGAGGTTTTGTGTTCAGAAATATTTGGATCCCGCTTTTCGGCGGGATTTTTTGTTTTCAGAAAATGGATATTGATTTCCTTAGAAAAATTTGCCTTTCATTGCCTGCGGCTACCGAAGACGTGAAGTGGGGCAGCAATCTTGTTTTTTCAGTAGGTGGTAAAATGTTTTGCATGGCCAACCTGGAGCCACCCTTCAGCTGTTCATTTAAAGTGAAAGATGATGAATTTGAGGAGGTTAGTGCCAGCAATGGTTTTATGCCGGCGCCTTATATGGCCAGGGCCAAATGGGTGCTGGTAACCGATCGGTCACAATTGCATAAAGAAGAATGGAAGCATTACATTCACCAGAGTTATGAAATGGTGAAGACAAAGCTGACGAAGAAGGCCCGCATTGATTTAGGGATTGATTAATATATTGCTTACACAATAGAATATGCCATGAGGGTTTTAAAATTTTTTATCGGGTTGATTTTTTGGTTTTGGCTTTTTATAATTCCAACTGGTGTAATGGGCTTCTTTGGTTTCTTATTATATAAAAAATCATCTGGGGGTTGGCCTTTCTCTATTTTACTTTCATTCTTTGGAATTTTGGTAGGCGTCGTTTTGGCGGAGCATGTAAGAAAAAAGTATGGCTTAGATCATTTCTTCGGTAAGATCATCGCAACACCTGAATTGGATAAAGAGGGTGTTGAATAGATGTAATTTTAAAAACCCAGACATCGTCAATTCTTTCTTGTTTCAATATTGTCCCCGGGGTTTGCCAAGAAAAATATCGATAATGCTATTTACTCAAAGGCAAAGACAACATGATGACATCCGAAACGCCAAACTCAAAACTTATACACCACCCCCGGCATGACGTGGCCAAAATGATATTGCAGGTTGAGGCTTAGTTTTTTTGCCTGTGCTGGTGCTTTTATTTTAGCAAAGCGATGGTAGTTGTTTACCACCAACCTGCCGGTTAAATAGCCCAGTGCGGCGCCAATGACCACGTCACTTGTCCAGTGCTTGTTTTCGGTAATGCGGCTGATGCCGATCAGCGTGGCGGCGCTGTAAGCAAAAATGGGTATCCACGGGTACTTTGTATATTCCATGGCAAACACGGTAGCAGCGGCGAAAGCTACGGTTGTATGCCCCGACGGGAAAGAACTATTGGTGCGGGTGCCCTGGTAATCTTTGCTTACAGCAAACGGGCCTTTAAAGGTAGGCCGGGCAATATCGTTTGGATCGTAGAAAGTGGGTCTTGTGCGGCCTGATATATATTTTAACACACTCTCAATGGCGGCGCCGGTTATGTATGCCTGTGAGGCCAGCAAAGTGGTTGTTTTTATTTTTTCGTTCTTAAAAATAAAACCATAGGCGCCAAAGGCAGTTAGGGTGTACAACTCGTACAAGCCGCCAAAATTGGTTACATACTTACTGGTGTTGCGCAAGCCGGGATTTTCATTTCGCAGTCTTAACGCAAACCGCTGAATGGGTGGATCGGCAAAGGTGAGTCCGCCAAATACTACTGCAGCTGCACCCAGGTATTTCCAGTCGCGGCTCTTCATGTGAAAAGGCTTGGTAAAGGCCTGTTTCAGGTCGCTGCCTAATAAAACAAAATAGGTTTTGGGATTGAGTTGCGTGGCTTCTGTGTAGGCCGCCGGGTTTGTATTGTTTTGCTGGCCGCCGGCACTGTCTGTTTTTTTGCTCAGGCTGTCCAGCTTTTTTACAAGAGTGTCGGTTTTTTGAGAATAGCCCGCCAGGGTTGCTAATACTAAAACTGTTGTAATAATTCCTTTCGTGGTTTTCATTGCTAATAATTTCTAACGATCTTTCTTCCCAAGATCTATTCTTCAGTATAGCTTATCCAAATTCGTTGCCAGTAAAAACCATTAGTTGATTTATGGAAAAAATGAAGGATCAACGTGATTTAATGATAAATGAAACCTCAAGTGTGGAAAATCTGCTTCAGATTTGCAAGAAGATTGTTTCGATGTTTTGTTATTAATGCTGCACGGAATACAGCAGCCTCAATAGTAGCAGAATGGCAGTTTGGTTGCCAGGCATTGGCTTAGGGAACAATTGTTGAAACAAAACAAGCATAGCGCTTAGCTTTGACATATGGAAACCTGCCAAGTGTTTTCCATCTCACAGCCTGGCACAAGTCTTAAACAGCCTTTTAAAAAAGTAAGACCGGAATGAAGTACCTGCTCACGGTTGGATTAACAGTTTTCAATTTGATTTGTTTCGCACAAACACATGACCTTAACTTTTTTATACAGCAGGGCAAGCAAAACAGTCCTGTAGTCAAAGAATATCAAAATCAAATTCTTGCAGCGCAGATAGACAGCCAGCTTTTAAAAGCATCGCTGCATACGCAGGTAAATTTTATTAACAGTAACAGCTATGCGCCAGTTATTAATGGCTGGGGCTACGATGAAGCCATTTCCAACATTGCCAATGTTGCGGCATTGATACAGGCCAACAGGAACTTTCTTACAAAAAATAATATCAGTTTACAATATCAAACCATTGCCCTGCAAAGGCGTGCCTTGCTCGATACCATTCAATTATCGCAACAGGATTTGGTAAGAACCATCACCGAACAATACATAACAGCTTATGGCGATCTACTGTCGGTAGATTTTAATAAGGAAGTGTTCGACCTGATGAAAAGAGAAGAAACTGCTTTAAAGAAACTGACAGAAGCCAGTGTGTATAAGCAAACCGATTACCTGACATTTTATGTTACCATGCAGCAGCAGGAATTAACTTATCTGCAGGCGCAAATTCAATACAATACCGATTATCTTACCCTGAATTATTTATCGGGCCTTGTTGATACCACCATTGAACGGATTGACAAACCACAAATTGCAGATACGCTGACCTCGCAATTTTATAACTCGGTTTTTTATACAAGGTTCACTACCGACAGTTTGCGTTTGGCTAATGAAAGAAGTTTGATCGACTACCAGTACAAGCCAAAGATCGGCGCTTATACCGATGCCGGTTATAATTCAAGCCTGCAGGTGACGCCGTATAAAAACTTTGGATTCAGCGCCGGCATTAGTCTTACCATTCCTATTTACGATGGTCATCAAAAGCGGTTAAAATATGCACAGGTTGATCTAAAAGAAAGAACGAGGCAGGCCAATAAAGAATTTTTTATCAATCAATACCGCCAACAGGTGGCGCAGCTGAAGCAGCAATTATATGCCACCGATTTGCTGGTGAACAAGATCAACCAGCAAATTGCCTATTCACATACGCTGATTGAAGCCAATGGTAAATTGTTACAGACAGGCGACATTACCATGAAAGATTACGTGCTGGCTATCAACAATTATTTGAGTGCACAAAATTTATTAACGCAAAACAATATCAGCCGGTTGCGCATTGTAAACCAGATCAATTACTGGAATGCGAACCGGTGATCTTTAAAATAATGTATGAACCGCAGAAACACAGGAACAGGAAGTGATGTAGCAAACAGCTTGAACAGGCATTCCATATTTCAAAAAATATGGAATGCTTCAACCTCAACCTCAACCTCAACCTCAACCTCAACCTTAATCTTAGCCTTAACCTTAGTCTTTTTCTTCCTGCTCTCCTGCAAGCACAAGGAGGCTGCCGCGGATGAAGAAGAAGTAGCGCCGGAATCTGTGCAAACG
>JBQCJM010000380.1:0-17468 GCA_051952715.1 Flavisolibacter sp. | reverse complement strand
TTCTATAAGTTCCACGCAACTTTAAGTCCTTAGTTATGTTATATGTTAAACTCAAATCTCCATATAACCTGTCTCTTTGATTTAGAGATTGCGCCAGATCTAGCCAGGTAAAGAAGTTATACCAGTAGTTACCAGCATAGAAACTTCTTGGATTAGAAGCATTATAACTGGTAGGATTTAAATGGTTCCAACTAGCATATATTCCTTGTGGTGTTTTTAAGTCTTTCAGCTCACGTAAAATGTCCATATCCAAGTCGCGATGGAACCATTGATTGAAAGAGCCTGTTGACTGATTAGAGTAAGCATCGTTAATATCACCATTTACTTTCTGGTTAATATAATTAATATTAGCCCCTACTGTAAAATGTTTATTAAGATCAATGCTTGTGTTCAAATTCAACGTATTCTTTTTTAACCAGGTTGTCGGGGTCAAACCTTTCACATCAACGTTTCCATAAGAAAAGCGGAGATTCATTGCATCTGTTGCTTTTGAAAAGCTTACAGAATTATTCAGAACCACGCCTGTATTATAAAAGTCTCTTGCATTATCTGGTTGCGGCGTTAAGGCTGCAGTTTGATATGAACGGCTATGACCACCATACCAAGCATACCAAGGAATATATTCCTGACCCACCATACGGGGGCCCCAGCTTGCGTCGTCAGAATAATCAGGATAATATTTTCCATCCAAGGCTTTCCATTCTTCTGGTTGGCCAGGTTGCCATGTGTACTTTTGAAGATCTCCATATGCTCCGCCAGCATAAGAGTTTTGATATTGTGGCAAAATATATACCTTATCAAACTGGGCGCCGATGTTTAAGTCCACACCAATTCCCTGAGCACTTTTTCTTGCTTTTTTTAAGGTAATAACAATTGCACCATTAGCACCCTGAGGACCGAACTGAGCTGCAGCGGAAGGTCCCTGCAAAACTGTAATATTTTCGACATCGTCAATGTTTACATCGTCGGCATTAGGTAAGATCGTTCCATCTACAACATAAATGATACCTTCACCACCGCCTAAACCAGACTCACCACGTAAACGAACGTCCCCTGTCCTGCCCAGAGCAGCAGCTGATTGACCACGTACTTGAAGTCCGGAAACTTTTCCTGCCAATGCATTGTTCAGGTTTGGTTGCCTGATTACGTTTAATTGCTCGGAAGTTACAACCTGAGCATTAAAAGAAGTACTGCGTGCAGTTCTTTTGGTATTGTAAGCACCTGTTACAACCACCTCCTGCAATTGGGTGTCATTCGATTTCAGGCTTACATCCTGGTTCATTCCACTTGGCTTAACCGTTAAATTTTGGAAACCTGAAGAAGTGATAGTAAGGCTACTGTTTGGCCCAATGGTAATTGAATATTTACCATTTACATCAGCAGTAGTTGCTTTCTTGGTACCTGTTTCGGTAATGGTTGCAAACGGAACCGGCGTTCCTCTTTCGTCCCTAACCACACCCGTAACAGTCCGGGTTTGAGCGTAGGCCAATGCACAGAACAGCATCAGCACTGTTAGCAGTGATACAATTTTTCTCATGTGAACGTTTTAAGTTAATAGTTAAAAAGCATTAAGTCCGTCTCAGTTATGAAAGTGACTGAACAATATGAGACAGCCCTTCCATAAAAAATGCTGCGCCAAATTAAGGGTTTTTTAATAAATGGTTAAAAAATGTTTAAAGAATTTATTTTTTTATGAACGGTAAAAAAAGCCTAAACAAAAAGGCTGCTTAGTAAGCAGCCTTGAAAAGGTTCTGTTTTAAAACTTATCCCAAAAAAGCTTGGTCGTTACCTCGTCGCCACCAATGGCACTGGCCGCCTCTGCATAATTGGGATTCAGATTTTCTTCCGTAGACGGATAAGTATAGCGGACCGGATAGGCGGTCACAGCTGATGGGGGCGCCTTTAATTGCGGATAGTCTAACCGCCTTTGTTCAATCCATGCATCAAAGCCCCTTGTGTAATAATTGATCCATGCCTGAACGCCAATGCTTTTCTTCCAATTGACAGCATCGAATTTATTCACCGGCATGGCCAAATAAGCCGCGGCATCCGATGCTGTGCCTCCCCAAAATTCTATGGATGCTGCAACGCCATTATTATAATGTTCTTCTGCAGTGCCGCCCACGTTCATGCTTCTTGCCGCACCTTCGGCTAACAGTAATTCCACTTCTGCATAATCCATTAATATGGCAGGGAAATCAGCAGCTTCTACTTTGTCTGAAGGATGCGAAAAGTTTTTAAATGCATTACCGGCACCATATACTCCCCCGATGAATTTACCTGAGCCGGCTGCATCTGTAAAGAAGAATTCGCGCCTTGGGTCTTTACGGGCATTCATCGTATCAATAATGGTATTAGCCGCAACAAAATCATTACGGCCACTTTGCACAAGGTTTGTCCATATTGGGTTTACATTAGGTGGCGTAGTTGTATAACGCAGCAAGGCATTATCATCATTTGATGTAAACACATTTGGCGCAGCCGATTCCACAACAGAAGCAGCCTTGCCAGGGTCTGAATCTGCTATAACCATACCTAACTTTAGCTTAATAGAATTAGCAAACTTGAACCATGATTCCATATCACCACTATAAATAAGATCTGCACTACCGAAACTACTACCTGATACATCCATCTCCTGAATAGCAGCATCAATTGTATCTAATAAAGCATAGTATACTGTTTTTTGATCATCATACTTTGGTGTAGTATTCTCTCGGCCCTGTAAGGCTTCCGTGTAAGGGATATCGCCAAATGTATTTACCAAAGCAGAGAAAGCGTAAGCTCTTAAAACTTTAGCAATTGCAATTTTGTTTGTATATCCCACTTTTTGTTCGGGCAGCAAAGTTGGGTCGGTTTGCTGCTGCCGCATTAAATTAATGCTCTGATTAAAATCCTGGATCACATCTCTATACAGCACATTCCACCAGTTTAAAGGAATATCACGGTTTCCTAAATCATACTGGCTTTCCTGCGGATAAGTAGTCTCCGCCCAATATTGCGAGATCAATTCAAAAATGCCGGTGTTTACATTTGGCGTTGTCATTACATCGGCAAATGCTTTTTCTGCATTGGTGAAAAGCATTTCCCCCTGAACTGTTGTGGCTACTTTCGGATTGTGATTCAAATCTGTCATATTCTTTTTACAGGCGCCTAACACAAGGAAAGGGATCAAGTATTTGATATATTGCTGAAGTCGAATTTTCATAAAAGGGAATTTAAAATTTCACATTAATATTAAAACCTACGGTTCTATAAGTAGGATAACTACCTACCTGAACTCCCTGTATATTTCCTGAACTTGGCCCTTCTTCGGGATCTGCGTCCGGTAGGTTTTTGTGGATGATCCACAAATTTCTTCCATACAGGGAAAGATCAATTCCTCTGATGACATTTGAGCCGGAAAACATTTTTGAAGGAAGAGAATATGTTAAGTTGGCTTCGCGAAGCTTAACATAACCAGCATCGTAGATGTAGCCGGCATTAGGAAAATTATTATAGCCATAACCTCTTAAACCTGTTACAAGGGCATGAATGGTATTTACCTTTCCATCTTCTGTTACTCCTGGGAAAATAACACCTCCTCCATTAGCAGGATCATCTCTTTTAGGATTTCCCAAGTCGTTTAACCCAGCCGTATTGGCCGTTAATCCGGTGCCTTGACCATACCATTGGTCAACAGAATAAACATCGCCGCCATGCTTGAAGTCAACTAAAAAACCTACAGAAATATTTTTATAGCTAAATCTATTATTTATACCACCAGTCCAATCGGGAGTTACGTTACCAATTATGTTGTTGGTTGATTGTGTTACCTCGTAATAACCGTCACCATCAACCGTTTTTTGCCCATCGGTATAAACAAATTCGCTGCCCTTTAAAACACCATAGGGTTCGCCCACGACAGCATTTAGGGTAACACCACCCTGGAACGTTCCCAGCAAAATGTTTTGTGTACCTCCTGTAAGACTTAATACTTTATTGTTGATCTTCGTCCAGTTAATATTCATGTTCCATGTAAAATCCCTAAGCTTAACCGGCACTAAATTCAAAGCCACTTCGAAGCCTTTATTTTCTACATTACCTGCATTGATGATTTGGGTTGTATATCCTGTAGCGCCTGATATGGTAACTGGTATAATCTGGTCAATGGTATTTGTTTTAAAATAAGTAACATCAAATCCAACCCTGTTTTTGAACATTGACATTTCAATACCTGCTTCATAACTCTTCGTTCTTTCAGGTTTGAGATTAGGATTTTTTTGTGTGCTGTTTACAGAAAATAAAGGAATGCCATTAAAAGGCGTTGGTTGCGTATAAGAATCGATCAAATAATCAAACGGTGCACTACTGCCTACTTGTGCATAATTAAGCCTTAGCTTTCCGAAGCTTAACCAGTTAGCACTCGGAAGCAGTTTTGAAAATACAAAACCAGCCGAAACTGAAGGATAGAAGTAAGCATTGTTGCCTTTTGGTAAGGTAGAAGATTGGTCTCTTCTGGCTGTAGCATCTAAAATCAACATGTCTTTGTAAGTAAGTGTTGCACCTGCAAAAACACCTCCTACTTCCACTTGCTGATCCTGCTCAGATGGTGCTTCAATAGGGTTAATAGAATTTGCCAAATCATAAATGCCGGGTATAATTATACCGCCATTGGTTGTTGCAAATATGGAATTGAAGTAGTTATGGTTAAGATTGGTACCTATTAAAGCTTTCACGTTTAAATCATTTGAAACATCTCTATCAAGATTAGCAATCAAATCATAGTTTAATTCCCTGAAGTTTTGATTATAACGGCTGTATCCGCCGATATTGATGGATTCAAAGCCCTGGCGCTCCTCTTGAACTGCATCGTAAGTGTCCAGAGAAACACGGCCCAAAAAGTTCAGCCAATCTGTAGCTTTATAATTTAGCGTAACATAAGATATAAACCGGTTCCTGAAATCGGATTCGTAGCTTTGATAACGAGTGTAGTAAGGATTATCCCAATAAATAGGGCCAACATCTTCGGGAGGTCCCGCCATATTCCACGTAGTATTTTTATGCGTTCTGAAATAGGCATCTTTTTGTTCCTGCACGTCTACGTTCATTTCCCACCATTCCCTAAAATTGGTAGCCATGTTATTATTATCATAACCATTGCCATATCTTCCTAAACCATCAACTCTTGAAAAATTAACGGAACCTGTTGCAGTTAATCTATCGGTGATCTTATAATCTGCCTGTAGGTTCACAAGGTTTTTTGTAAGCTTGCTATTAGGTAATATGCCTCTGTCATAGTTGCGGCTGTAACCTAGTTTAAACGTTGCCCTATCACCACCACCTTCAACAAAAATGCTGGCACTTGATGACAAGGGTTTTTGAAAGAAAGAGGTTGGATCATGTGCAGCAGCCACCCAAGGTGTAGCCTTGCCATAATTGGGCGATGTGGGATCAAAAGCATCCCACTGGTACACTAAAAGATTAGGATCGAACTTAGCCCCAAAGGAAGCATCTTCTGTTGTAGGTACTACTAAATCATCCACGCCATCGCCATTAGCATCAAAATATAAAAAGTGGCTGTCCGGTGAAGGCGGCGCATCAGAATATGTATAATAATCAGGGTCATAATAACCAGAGCCATATTCATGCTGATAATTGATCCAGGTGCTCTTATCCATCCAGCCTGTTGAGCCTCCTAAGTTGACGCTAATGCCCAATCCTTTTCTGCCTTTTTTGGTGGTAATTACAATAACACCATTACCAGCACGGCTTCCATAAAGTGCAGAAGCAGCAGCCCCTTTTAAAACATTCACCGACTCAATATCATCGGGGTTTATATCAGCCCCGGCATTACCATAATCATACCCTGCGAAACCCTGCAGTTGGGAGGATGAGTTAGAATTGCTGTTGTTTACGGGAACGCCATCCACAACGATCAAAGCCTGGTTGTTACCAGTGATAGATTTATAACCACGTAAAATAATATTCGTTGATCCGCCAAGGTTGTTATTGGTTTTGATTTGCAAACCAGCGACTTTACCCGATAAGGAATTAGCAAAATTATCTGTACGTGTTTTCGTTACTTCTTCGCTGGTTACCTGCTGCGCCGCATAAGGAAGGGTATTTCTGCTTCGCCTGATACCCAGGGCAGTTACCACAACCTCGCTTAAATTAGATTGGCTTGTGAGTGTAGCCGTAACAGAAGTTTGTGTGCCAATATTTACTTCTGAATTTGTAAACCCCGCAGCGCTGAAAACCAGTGTAGCGTTTGGCGGTGCCTGAATGGAAAAATTTCCGTTTTCATCTGCAGCCACCCCGGTGGTGGTGCCTTTTAAAGAAATTGAAGCAAACGGTACTGCTTTTCCTTGTGCGTCTGTAACACGGCCGGTTACAGTTCGGTTTTGTGCGTATGCCAGCAATCCAAACAGCAGGAACACCGGCAATACCGATAGAACTCTTCTCATGAATGTGTAGTTTAAAAATTAAAAAAGTCTAAAGCAGCAGCAGTGGGCTCTTGAGCAGAAATTTTGGAGTCGTTAAGTAGTAATTACGGTATTAAAAATGAGCGTCTAAAAATTTAAGAAGTAGTTTTGAGACCGTCCTCAAAAGCAGTTTTATACCATAAGCTTTAATTAGACAGGGAACCTTTTTAAAAAGCTGCCCCAAGGTAAATTTTTTTTTAACAACAATTTAAAATTAACCGGAAAAAGTATACTCAGCAATTAGAAATTATACATGATTTGAATTTTTATTTCTGACTTTTTATTTCCCTCAATCTCATCTAATGCACTTCCAACCGATGTTCTGTTTTTGTAGATGGTTTGTGCCCAACGCAACCAGCAAGTAATTTGTTTTGTCAGGTCATAGTTGAGGTTGGCATAATAACGAAAACCTTTGTCAAAAAAAGCCGGAACGCTATATCCATACAATACATCACTTTCGTAAGCATAGATACGGCTGTTATAACCATTAGTTTCAAAATATTGCAATCGCAGGTTTGTTTGAAATTTTCTAAACTTATAAGCACCTTCAACAAAACTTAGAAAACCTTCTTCCGCATCATTGGCTTTCTTATCATACCATAACAATTCAACACGGGCTTTCATTGCAAAGGCTGCATTAAGTTGTGTTGCCACATGCAGGCGGAAGTTTTGTTTTGTTCTGTCCAGCGGATAATTTGTTACACTGCCTGTTTCATTTAAAGGCTTGGTTTTGGTACGGTATAAAGCATAAACCTGCACTTGCCTATTTGGCTGATAATCTAATTGCAATAAAAATTCTTTACCTGCGCCTGGTGCATCTACACGATAGCGAAGCCAGGGAAATTTGAAAAAATCGGTATAAGCGTTGAGTGTCCAGCCGGTCGCGGGCCTGATAATAACTCCGGCATAAGTCCCCGTTTCATTAACAGGCAAAGTATTTTCAGTAAAAGCGTTTCCAAAAATTGTTTGATATTCTTTTTGAATGAACCGGTGTAAAACCGAAATATCAACTTTAGAGGCTACACTGATTAATGCGCCATTGATAAAGCCTTTATTCAAATCTTTGTCCACAGCTGCCTCACCAAAGAAGTGAACGTTTTTATGTGTGTAAGAATAATCAACACTGGCGTTCCATAATTTATTTCCGCTGAACGAAAAATAATTATACGGCTCGTCTCGTTTTTGCAGCGCTTTAGAAAATTGATGCGACACAAAATTGAAACCGATTTTCACATTTGATCTTAGATAGGTCAAATTTCCTCCAAGCGAAAAATCGCTAACAGCATTTCGGTCTGCAATCTCATTAAAGGTTCTGTTCAATCCTGAATTTAAAAAACTGGAAAAAGCTTCTGAAGTGTCAACCACATTACCACTAAACTTTTTATACGAAACAAAAGTTGTGGCTTCTATATTTTTTAATTGAACAGTTGCGGCAAGCCCCCTGTTGAAATTAAATTCTCCGGGAGAACGATAAGGCAGTAACACTGACGATTGCCTTTTAATGCTCATGATCTCCGAGCTCTTCCCGAAGCCTAGCGATTGCCACTGAATGAGGCCCTGTCCCAAATTCACTGTATAATCGCCAATGGCTAAAGATTTAATTATACCCAACCGTCTTACAAAAAAATGAAACGAATAAAAATCGAAACCCTGTTTTTGCGCTCCTTTAAAAAATTGTTCGCCTGCATCTTTATCGGCTACAAAACCATATTGTAATAAATCTTTGTATTGATAACGATAACGCAAAAGCAAATGATTTCTGTCGCCTAAATAATGATTAGGCAAAGAGGTATCATAGCCTCTCGATTTTTCCAAAACCCTCGACACCCTGAATAACAAACTGTTTTCCCCATTCTTGAACCGGGATAAAAAATTTTCCTTCACTGCAACAGCAGCGCTTAGTGTTATGTAAGGAAGCAATTTATTAATGGTTAATAAATCAAAAGTGGGAACCGCCTGCAACTCATAAACGTCAATAAATTTTCCTAAAAAATTTCTGTAAGCAATAAAATTATCAATCTGCAGGTCTGTGAGGAAACGCAGCGTTTGTAACGCTCCTACTGTAGCAGTGTTCAAATCGAGTGGATGCTCTCTTAAATACTTCAATTGCTGTAAATAGCTGTCGTCTTCCAGGTCTTCATTTTCAGTAGCGTCAGCCAGATTTTCTAATTGCTGCTGGGTTTTTACCGGCACCTCCTGCGCAAAGACAAAGTGAGGTATAAAAACAAAACCTAGTATATAAAAAAGCTTTTTCACTACTGTTGTTTGCTGTTATGGTTTGCGTTAAACAACAACATCAGTCCGGGAGTGATGCCTAATTGCGGATGAATGGAAGCCACTGCATGAAGTTGCATATGCTTAATTTCTATACCAAATCCTAAATAATAAACTGATGTAGCAGAAGCAATACCCCCACTGGCCAATAATTTTTCATCAAAATAATATTGCACACCAGCATTCACATTTACAGGCTGATCTTCTATTTTTTCTATTTCTGCACCAAAAAAAAATTTTGAAGAAACATCGTAACCCAATCCTGCGGCATAAATAGCCGGCAACTTTTCTTCCCCCGTTTTCCCGACAGCTACACCTGTTGGATTATACACGTGCAAACCGACATTTAATTGATCGGTGAGATGCAAGATCATGCCACCTTCAGCATTAATAGCCGATGCTTTGCCATAACCTGCAGCTTTAAAAGAATAATAATTGAACTGAACGCCAACATCTATCTTTTCTCCCAACTTTTTTGCATAGGCCAATCCTAAGCCCGTTTCATTGTAAGAGATATCGCCAAAATAATCTGCTTTCAATCCAAAGTTTCCTGATGTTGTTGGTAAAGCAACAGCCGCTGTGTACATACTCAGTTCCTTTTGTAAAAATCTTTTCTCGCTGTACACACCGGCCGATACGCTTTTGATGCCGGCTAAAGCCGCCTGGTTGCCCCCGAAAGAAAATGCATCAGCATGTAAAGTGCTGTAAGTATTTATGCGCATGAATGCTGAGGTGACAGGCATTTTAATTGTTTGCGCATACAATGCAAGACAATTAAGAAAAAAGCAAGTACAGTAAAGCAAGCACTTTCTCACACAATTAGTTTCTTGTTAAGATAAATGATAAAGTTTGTTTTGCCAATGGCCTCTTTCTTACTTTTGCGCCATGCAAATTTTAAACGGCAAAGAAGCATCTCAGGCGATTAAAGATTCATTGAAGTTAGAAGTAGCCCAGCTGGCTGCGAGGGGCAAACAAGTGCCGCATTTAGTGGCTGTACTTGTTGGGAATAATGGCGCCAGCGAAACCTATGTAGCCTCCAAGGTAAAAGCCTGCGAAGAGGTTGGCTTTAAGTCAACACTGATACGGCTTGAGGACTCCATTTCTTCTCTCAAACTTTTAGATATAATAGCCGAATTAAACGCCGATCCTGACGTGGATGGCATTTTAGTACAGCTTCCATTACCCGAACATATTTCTCCCGAGGAGGTCATTAATGCCATTGATCCTGCCAAAGATGTAGATGGATTTCACCCGAGCAACGTAGGTAAAATGGTTTTAGGGCAACCAACGTTTATTCCGGCTACGCCTTACGGTATCATGCTTTTACTGGAACATTATAAAATTGAAACAAAGGGAAAACATGCTGTAGTTGTGGGTAGAAGCAATATTGTGGGGAGGCCCATGAGTATTTTGTTAAGTGGCAATGACAATCAGGGTAATTGTACCGTTACTATTTGTCATTCGCATACAAAAAACCTGAAAGAGTTTTGTTTGTCGGCTGATATTATTGTTGCGGCTTTAGGTAAACCTGGTTTTGTAACCGAAGACATGGTAAAAGAAGGCGCTGTGATTATTGACGTGGGCATTACAAGAGTTGCCGATGCTTCAAAAAAATCAGGCTATCGTATTCGCGGCGATGTGGATTATGAGAAAGTAGCATCTAAATGTTCTTATATCACGCCTGTGCCGGGTGGCGTTGGTCCTATGACTATTGCAGCTCTTATGAAAAACACTTTTAAGGCATGTGCTTTGAAGCACTATGAGGAGAAAGTCGACAGCTTGGCCAATTAATAAAGCCGATTGGTTATTATTTAAAACATTATTGATCACCGCTATTGATTTGAACTTGATAACTGGTATAACAGATAAGGTTGTTGCAATGCTTCCCATAATGGAACACTTTTATACCTTACAGGGCGAAGGGTTTCACCAGGGCAAGGCAGCTTATTTTATACGGCTGGGCGGCTGCGATGTAGGCTGCGTATGGTGTGACGTAAAAGACAGTTGGGATGCAGGCAAACATCCTTTGTACAAGATTGAAGATTTGATATTTACAGTTAAAAAAACACCTGCTGAAATTGTTGTGATCACCGGCGGCGAACCGCTGATGCATGATTTAACTGCACTCACAAAGCAATTGCACCGTGCAGGTTTAAGAACGCATATTGAAACGTCGGGTAGCTCTCCTTTATCCGGCCAGTTGGATTGGATCACACTTTCACCAAAAAAATTTAAAGCACCGTTACCAGAAGTAGTTTCTCACGCAAACGAATTAAAAATCGTTGTGTTCAATAAATCGGATTTTGCCTGGGCCGAGAAATGGGCGGCACAGGTTTCACCGCAATGTAAATTGTACCTGCAACCCGAATGGAGCAAAGCTTCAATCATTACGCCTTTGATCATTGACTACATAAAAGCACATCCGCAATGGCAGCTATCATTGCAAATACATAAATACATCAACGTTCCATAGCTGTGTAAGCATTTTTATTGTGAACTGATTTATGTTAAAACTCTATTCAGGTTTCATTCTATAAGAATTGTTTTTAACTTCATCAGATGAAAAACCTGTGTCTTATAATTTTTTCTCTTGCCCTTCTTATTTCTAACGCTTTACTTGCCCAATACGATCCATCTAAAATCAATAAAAAAGCAATTGAAATTTATAACCAGGGCATTGAAAAAGCGCAGGGCAATCAGTTCAATGACGCTATAGAACTATTGCAGCAGTCTATTCAAAAAGACCCCAATTATATCGAAGCTTATTTGTCATTAGCCGGCGTGTACGGGCAAATAAAAAATTATCAGCAAAGCACCGCTTATTATGAAAAAGCATTTGCCATTGATTCGAATTACACTTCCGATTTTCGCCTCCCCTACTCCATCAATGTAGCAGGCATGGGCAATTTTGAAAAAGCCCTTAACGCAATCAATGCACTTTTATCAAAACAAAATCTAAATAGCAATACAAAAAAAGCAGCTGAATATCGCCGCCAAAGTTTCCAGTTTGCCGTTGATTATGCAAAGAGTCATCCTAATAATTATGTTTTTGCGCCACAAAACCTAGGCGACAATGTCAACTCCTCAGAATCGGAATATTTTCCCTCTATGCCCATTGATGGCAGCAGCTTAATTTTTACCCGCAGGCTCAACAATTTCAACGAAGATTTTTTTGCAGCTAAAAAAAATGGCAATGGCTGGGACAAAGCTTTTCGTTTGAATGGCAGCATCAACACACCGCAAAATGAAGGAGCGCAAAATATTTCGCAGGATGGAAACTGGCTGGTATTTACAGGCTGCAACAGGCCCGATGGTTTTGGCAGTTGCGATTTGTATATTTCTTATCTAACCAATGATGGCTGGAGCGAAGCCATTAACTTAGGCAATAGAATCAATTCTGATCAGTGGGAATCGCAGCCCTGTCTTTCTCCCGATAAAAGAGATTTATATTTTGCCAGCAGAAGGTTTGGCGGTTATGGCGGCAGCGATATTTATGTTTCGCATTTGCAGCAAAATGGCAAATGGAGCGAACCTGAAAATTTAGGTCCTGAGATCAACACAGTTGGTGATGAATCGGCGCCATTTATTCATGCTGATAATCAAACTTTATATTTTACTTCAACAGGCTTGCAAGGTTATGGCGAAGAAGATCTTTTTGTAGTACGCAAAGGAAGTGATGGCAAATGGGGAAAACCTGAGAATCTGGGCTATCCAATCAATACCATTGAACATGAAGGCACTTTGTTTATTGCAGCCGATGGCAAAACTGCCTATTATGCAAGCGACAGGAACGACAGCAAAGGCGGGTTGGATATTTATAGTTTTGAGCTGCGTGAAGATGTGCGTCCTGCAAGAACTTTATGGGTGAAAGGAAAAGTATTTGATAAACAAACGTCAGCCGGCTTGCCATCAACAGTTGAACTGATTGACCTTGCCTCAAAACAAACCATTTCACGTGTGCAAACCGATGAAACAGGCAATTATTTAATTACGCTGCCTGTTGGAAAAGATTATGCTTTCAACGTTAATCGCAGAGGCTATTTATTTTATTCGGACAACTATTCTCTAAAAGAAAAAGCACCGGATTCTACTTACGAAAAAAATATTCCATTGCAGCCGATTGAGGTCAATGCAGCCATTGTATTACGCAATATTTTCTTTGATGTAAACAAGTATGAGTTGAAACCAGAATCCCAAATTGAATTGGATAAGGTTGTTCAATTGTTGCAGGATAACCCGGCAGTAAAAATTCAGATTGAGGGACATACGGATAATGTAGGTGCTGCTACAGATAACCAAAAACTTTCTGAGAACCGTGCCAAATCAGTTGTCAGCTATTTGAACAGCAAAGGCATTTCATTAACAAGATTAATCGCCAAAGGTTTTGGCGCTACCATGCCCATTGCAGATAACCATACGGAAGAAGGCCGTGCACAAAACAGAAGAACGGAACTAAAAATAATTTCTAAGTAATAACGGTTGACAGATGGTAGATGATGGTTATATTAGAGAAACCAACCTATCTGCCGCCACTTATGACTAATGAACTGCTTTACCAATTAGCGCTGACACTTATTCCCAATATTGGTGATGTACAAGCCAAATTATTGCTGCAACACTTTGGCAGCGCTTCTTCTGTCTTCAAAGCAAAACAAAGTGAATTGGATAAAATTGAAGGTATTGGATTGGTAAGAGCAAAATCAATTAAGGAATTTGATGATTTTCACCTGGCAGAAGAAGAAATAAAGTTCATCGAAAAATATAAGATCAAAACCTTTTTCTTAACCGATGCCGCTTATCCACAGCGATTATTGAACTGCTACGACTCTCCTACTATTTTGTTTTTTAAAGGCACAGCCGATCTGAATGTTTCAAAGATTGTAGGTATAGTTGGCACCAGAAATTATACCGATTACGGCAAACAGTTCACTGAAAATTTCGTAAAAGATTTATCCGAACAACAAGTATTAATTGTTAGCGGCCTGGCGCTGGGCATTGATGCATTTGCACATAAAGCTGCACTAAAAAATAATTTGCCTACCGTTGGCGTGGTAGGCCATGGACTGGATAAAATTTATCCTTCCGTCAATACCAATCTGGCCAAAGACATGATCAAACACGATGGCGGATTGTTAAGTGAATTTTTTAGCGGTACCAAACCTGACAAGCATAATTTCCCCTTGCGCAACAGAATTGTTGCGGGCTTATGCGACGCAACAGTTGTAATAGAAACCAACATCAAAGGTGGCAGTATGATCACCGCTAAATTAGCCGATGCCTATAACCGTGATGTATTTGCTGTTCCAGGCCGCACTACAGATAACAAAAGCAGCGGCTGCAACCACCTTATTAAAAACAATAAGGCCATTTTGCTCACTGATGCCAATGAATTGTTGGAGGTAATGGGCTGGACGGAAAAGAAAGCAAAGCAAAAAAAACAAAAAGAACTTTTCATTGAACTGTCTGCCGAAGAAAAACAAATTGTTCATCTGTTGCAACAAAAAGAAGCAGTGCATATTGACGAAATTAACCTGAGTAGCGGCTTAAATAGCAGTGCGGTTGCTGCTGCTATTTTGAATTTGGAATTGCAGGGCGTGGTGGGAAGCATGCCAGGAAAAATGTATAAACTTTTGTAATCAGGTTTTGGTCAAAATCTAAAAATCCTGTTAATCCGTTTTCAATCATATTCATCGGCGGTCTATCTTTGCACATGGCAACAAACTCCACTACAAAAAATTTCATTGAAGGTTTAACGTTCGACGATGTATTGCTGGTTCCGGCGTTTTCGGAAATTCTACCCCGCGATGTTGACATCAAAACCAAATTAACTAAAGACATAACCCTTAATGTTCCCATGCTTTCCGCAGCTATGGACACCGTTACTGAAGCTTCTTTGGCTATTGCTTTGGCACGGGAAGGCGGCATTGGCATTTTGCACAAAAACATGAGCATTGAAAAGCAGGCCGACCAGGTGCGCCGTGTAAAACGTAGCGAAAGTGGAATGATCATTGACCCCATTACACTGCCTGTTGATGCTACTATTGGCGATGCTTTGCGCCTGATGCGTGACAATAAAATTGGCGGCATTCCCATTGTTGATGGTAGTGGAAAACTGGCCGGCATTCTTACCAACCGCGATCTCCGTTTTGAAGAAGATATGAAACGTCCGGTGAGCGAGGTAATGACAAAAGAAAAATTGATCATTGCACCTGAAGGCACTGATCTAAAAAAAGCCGAAAGTATCTTACGACAAACCAAAGTCGAAAAATTACCCGTTGTAAACAATGATGGTAAACTCATTGGATTAATTACTTATCGCGACATTTTGCAGGTAACTTCTTTCCCCAACGCTGTAAAAGATTCTCTTGGTCGTTTATTAGTGGGTGCTGCCATTGGCGTTACGCAAGATATATTAGACCGCGTAGCCGCACTGCAAAGTGTAGGTGTAGATGTGGTTGTATTGGACAGTGCTCACGGCCATTCCAAAGGAATAATTGATGCGTTGAAAAATGTAAAAAAGAATTTCAAAAAACTCAACGTCATTGCCGGAAACATTGCTACGACAGAGGGCGCAGAGGCACTGGTTGAAGCAGGCGCCGACGCCGTAAAGGTGGGTATTGGCCCTGGCTCTATTTGTACTACAAGAATTGTGGCTGGTGCTGGTGTGCCGCAATTGACAGCAATCATGCAGGCTAATGCTGCTTTAGCAAAAAAAGGAATTCCGCTAATTGCAGATGGGGGTATTCGCTATACAGGCGACATGGTAAAAGCATTGGCAGCGGGTGCCGATTGTGTAATGATGGGAAGCATTTTTGCAGGCACAGAAGAAAGTCCTGGTGATACTATCATTTATGAAGGAAGAAAATTCAAAGAATACCGGGGCATGGGCTCTTTAGGCGCTATGTCTACGTGTAGTAGTGACCGTTATTTCCAGGATCCTGAAGCCGATGTAAAAAAATACGTACCGGAAGGCATTGAAGGCCGTGTGGCTTATAAAGGTTTGTTGAAAGAAATTGTGTATCAGTATGTGGGGGGCTTACGTGCCGGCATGGGTTATTGCGGTGCCAAAAACATTGCAGAATTAAAACAGGCAACTTTTGTAAAGATCACTAATGCGGGCATGCGTGAAAGCCATGCGCATGATGTAGAAATTACAAGGGAAGCGCCGAACTATAGCAGCAAGTAATTTTCTTAAAGAGGGCACTTAGAACAACCTTACTTACTTTTCAATGTTTATTTAAAAGAGAGGCTATCGCTAGAAAAGCCTCTTTTTTATTTCTCAATAATCTCATAAATCCCACAAAATCACAGTTCAGATATTTATCTTGCTTTAACAATACAGCGCCATTGAAAAAAGTTTCCTTCGTCTTACTTTTTGTTTTATACATTCTTCCTTCTGTCTTTTCCCAGAACACATGTCCCCTGCGCATTACCTTGCTCACTTGTGCACCGGGTGAAGAACTGTATTCTACTTTCGGACATACAGCATTGCGGGTTCAGGACAGTACAACAGGTATCGATGCTGTTTATAACTACGGCACTTTTGAATTCGGCCCTGACTTCTACTCAAAATTTATCAGGGGCAAACTTTTGTACTCATTATCCGTAGAAAATTTTCAAGATTTTTTATACACTTACCAGTTAGAAAGTCGCAGCATTGTAGAACAGGAATTACAAGTAAGTTGCGAAGAGAAACAAAGACTATACACGGCTCTTCAAATAAATGCGCTGGAACAGAACCGCCATTACCGTTATGATTTTTTATTTGATAACTGCACTACGAGGGCCAGGGATATTGTAGCCCGCAATACAAATGCACCCGTAATTTTTAAAAATGTCTTGCCCGCCGCAAGACCTACCTTCCGTGATCTTATACATAGTTATTTGAATAAAGGGAATGAACACTGGAGTAAACTGGGTATCGATATTTTATTAGGCGTAAAACTCGATAAAAAAGTTTCCAACCAGCAAGCCATGTTTTTACCCGATTGGCTGATGAAAGGATTTGACAGCGCCATAGTAAACAGCCATCCCCTGGTAACGCCACCGCAGCCTGTTTTGCAAATGCCCTCTTCGTTAAGTGAAGCTTCTTTGTTTACGCCGGGAGTTATATTTTCTTTATTGTTGGTTTTAATCGTAGCGCTTTCATTTGTAAAAACAAAATGGGCTCGTACAACGCTGAACATTTTTGATTTTTTATTTTTTTTCATTCTAGGGCTGGCAGGCCTGATCTTATTATTCATGTGGTTTGGTACAGATCATACCGTTTGCCGCGACAATTTCAATTTGCTTTGGGCTTTACCTCCACACTTTGTTATAGCCTTTCTAATTCATAAAAACTCCGGCTGGATCAAAACCTATTTTACAGTGGTTTTTTGGATAAGTACGGCGTTAGCGGTGGCTTGGTTTTTTCTGCCACAACAATTGAACAATGCACTTATCCCCGTTCTATTGCTGATCATATACAGGAGCTGGATATTATCAAAACAAAAAGTTTATGCAGGAAAAAGAGATCTTTCTTAAAGGCAAAAAACTTTTTTACCGCAGTGCAGGCAGTGGACAAATTATTGTACTGCTTCATGGCTTTGGAGAAGACAGCACCATTTGGAAGAATCAATTCGATGTTTTTACCGGTTATCATTTACTTATTCCCGACCTGCCGGGAAGCGGGCAATCGGAAATGATCGATGACATGAGCATGGAAGGACTGGCAGAAGCGGTGAAAGAAAT
>JBQCJM010000379.1:0-14164 GCA_051952715.1 Flavisolibacter sp. | reverse complement strand
GGAACAATTAAAGCACCCGTAGAGTTGATGCAATCAACCACTACTTTGTATTCTTTCTTTTGGATTGCTTCTTCATTGGTCAGCGGATATTTTAAAACAAGGTCAGTATGTTTTTGCAAATAAGTATCATCTGCTTTTACAATTCCCAATTTGTCAACGAGGGCAAAGCCCAGTTCTTCCGATTTGGCACGGCTTAAAACTTCTGCGCCTACGTCCGCATCAATAAACTCTCCTTCACCATTCAAAAGTTTGAGTGCATTCCATTCTTTGGGATTATGGCTGGCAGTGATGATGATGCCGCCATTTGCGCCTTCTTTTTTTGTGGCAATTTCTACCGTAGGTGTAGTAGAGAGTCCAAGATCAATAACATCAATTCCCAAACTTACCAAAGTATTGACCACCAACTGGCTTACCATGTTTCCTGAAATGCGGCCATCGCGGCCCACCACAATTTTTGTAGGGAAAGATTTATCCTCTCTTCTTTCGGCGATAATATTGCCGTAAGCGGCTGTAAATTTTACTACATCAATAGCGGTTAAAGATTCTCCTGGTCTTCCACCAATGGTACCCCTGATGCCTGAAATGCTCTTGATCAATGCCACAGAAACTGAATTTTATTGTGAACCCGTCCAAAATCGGTTGTAAAGCCGTCCTGGATTTTGGGCTGCAAAAATACGGTTTTAAGCCTTCACGGCTGCAAGTTGTAAGGGCTGCGGCATTAGTTTTGTAAAAAATTTTGAATGTCAGCGCAGGATTGGTACAAGCACTGGTTTAACTCGCCTTTTTACCACAAGCTTTATTTTGAAAGAGATGAAAAAGAAGCCCGGCAATTTATTGAAAGGCTTTTAGCTTATCTGCAAACAAAAGCCGAAAGTTTTATGCTCGACGTGGCTTGCGGCCGTGGAAGACATAGCAGGTTCTTAGCTGCCAAAGGATTTGATGTAACCGGCATTGATATTTCGGCAGACAGCATTGGCTACGCCAAACAGTTTGAAACGGAGAAGCTGCATTTTTTCCAGCATGATATGCGCCTGCCCGCCTGGATCAATTATTTCGATTATGCTTTTAACTTTTTTACCTCCTTCGGGTATTTTTATACAAGGCGAGAACACGACGATGCCATGCGTACCATCGCACAGGCTTTAAAGCCCGGCGGTAAGCTGGTCATTGATTATTTGAATGTGCATTATGTGGAAGAAAGGCTGGTGCATAACGAAATAAAAAAAATAGGTGAAACAGAATACGAAATCCACCGCTGGCACGATGAAGATTTCTTTTATAAAAAAGTCATCATTACCGATCCTTCCTTAACAAAGCCTGCCGAATACACAGAAAAAGTGGCCAAATTCAGCCTTGGCGATTTTACCGATATGCTTTCTTTTCAAAACATGCAGGTGGAGCAGGTTTTTGGCGATTACCAGTTGAACGATTACGATGTAAGGAAGACGCCGAGGATGATCATTATGTCACGAAAGAGATAACAGGAATTAGAGCAAAACTCCGGGGAAGCTGCAATTAAGTTACACGTTTTACTACTGACAATCTGCTACTCACCTTTCTTATTATGCACCAGCATATACCTGGCTGTTTCATAAAAGGCAGTAGTAACTTCGGTCATCTTGCGTTTGATGGAATCAACCTGTTTTGGGGAATAGGAAACATGACCGTTGAGCCAGTGCAATTCCTCATTTTTAAAATTGAGATTTTTAGTGAAATAAAAATTATCGGTGATAATTCCTATCTGTCCTTCATCGTGCAAAATGGTGAAGGCATAATGGTTTTCTTTTGGGTTATGCAAAACATCCCGGCCCAAAGTAGTGTTGGTGTAAGTTTGCCCCGCCAGTCCCGCAATGGTAGGCAGCACGTCAATTTGTGAAACCGCTTCTTCCCTTTTTTGCGCCTGTAAATATTTGGGTGCGTAAAATAATAAAGGCACGTGTTCTTCAGTCAGGCGTTCATCCGTCCATACGGCAGGATAAACAGCTTTGGCATTGCCTGATACGCCATGGTCGCCAACAAAAACAAAAATGGTATTGTCAAAATATTTTTCCTTTTTTGCTGCATTCATAAAATGTGCTACGCAATAATCAAAATAGCGGAAGGCATTGTATTCTTCCACTGACTCAAAGCCCCATGTAGCCAGTTGTTCAGGCGCCACTATTTTTTTCTCGAAATCAGAATCCTGCTCGGGTATGGTAAACGGACGGTGATTGTCTGCCGTTTGAATAATGGCAAAAAAAGGTTGTGTTTGTTGCGCAAAAGTGTTGTTAGCTTCTGCAAAAAGATCTTTATCGCTAATGCCCCATACATTCACCGGCTTTGATTTGAACTTGCCTTCGGTGATCAATTGCACACTGTCAATATTTTTTACAAGACCTTCAAAATTGTTGAAGCTTGGACTTCCACCCAGGAAATAAAATTTTTGGTAACCTTTAAAATCATTGATGATAGTATGTTGATCCAAGGCCTGCGGATTGCGTGTAGAGAATTTGGAAAGTTGCACATCGGGAATGCCGGTAAGTGTAGCAAACAAACCTCTTGCCGTAGAAAAATGCGGCGTAAAGCAACGTTCAAACAAAACACCGCTATCAGTCATAGATTTGAAGAAAGGCGTTGTGTTTAATGCATTGCCGCTCATGCTGCTTTTGTACATGCTGAACGATTCGCATAACACCAAAACAACATTGGGATTGGTTTTTAGCGAAGCGGAAGATGGCGCCACTACCCGCTTGTACGAAAAATCTTTGTTGTTCAATTGCATCCAATCGGCCATTACTGGAAAAAACTCTTTTGCTTTTGAGGTGCTGAACTCAGGCTTGCGAAATTTAAGCGTTGTAAAAAAGTTTTGCAGCGGATTTAATGCCAGGTACGACTTAAAGCTATCGTTGTAACGGAATGCTGCGTTCCATTGCAAAGGTTGTGCAGTAAGCCCGCCATAAGTTGCAATGCCTAACAACAAGGCAGCAACAGCAGTCCATACTTTCTGGTGTTTTGTTTCTGATGTTTTTACCGCTACATACCCGTGCAGTTTTTGAAACATCAGTCGTATCAGCAGAACGGAAAGTACCAATCCGCCCACCATCCAGAAAAGCGGGTACGATTGCCAGAGCATGGCAGCAGAAATTTTTGGATCTTCTGCAAAGTTGAGGGCACTGGCATTGAGGCGTGTTTTATTATAGGAGAAACAACCAAAATCGGCGGCGAAAAAAAAGATCACGAAAAAAGTAGCCAGTGCCAGGTACCAGGTCCAAAAGCGTTTTGTTTTATCGGAATAAAAAGGTGAAAAATTTGGGAAAAAACCGGATAAAACAATGGGCAATAAAATAATGCTGATCCAGCGCAGGTCGTAACGAATGCCCAGGAAAAAAGAAGAAAGATGATCGCTCAATAATTTTCCTTCCGGCTTAAACACTACAAAGGTGATGAACCTGTATAATGTGAACATCAGCAAAAAGATGATGAGCAGGTTAAGCATCCAGGCCAGGGTTTTGGGCAATCGGAACCGTAAGAGCATTGATTGTAAAGCGTTTTAACCGAAAGTGAAATGCAAAAAAACTCATTTTTTGCTGCCCTGCAAACAATTAATCGGTGAACGGTGGAAGTTTAAGGTTCTGTTGAGGGTTTTTGAGTTTTGGGTTTGGGGTTTTGAGTTTCTTAGTTCAGTCTTTGTTTTACTTTTGAGTCGTTGTTGGCTCGATTCGTGCAGATTTTAATAACGGCACTAACTTACAATAAGACAACCCCGAACTCCAAACACCTACTTCTTTTTATTGTTATACAACAAATACCTTGTTGTTTCAAAAAAGGCATCGGTATACCTACTCAGCTTTTGACCTACACTGTCATAAACCTTTCCTTGCGGCACAGGATCATTATTAACAACGGAGAACAATTGAAACGCAGGGCTGCCAATGGTTTTGCGCAGATAATAATCACCTGCCAGCATGCCGATTTTATGTTCATCGGGCTCTGTAACAAAGGCGCTGGAATAGCGAAAGCTGTCTTTCATTAAAGAAGAATCGAAAAGGTTTTTGCCCATACTGTTGTTGCGAAAAGGCCTTGATAACAAACCGGCTACCGAAGGCAACACATCGGTTTGCGAACAAAAGTTACTGTGGCGTGCAGGCTGTAACAAAGGTGAATAAAATAAAAGCGGAACGTGGTGCGATGCCAGGCTTTGCTCTGTCCATACCTTTGGAAACATGGCATTAGCATCTCCCTGTATGCCGTGGTCGCCAACAAAAACAAATACCGTGTTTTTAAAATAAGGTTGCTTTTGTGCTGCGTTTATAAATTTTTTAAAACAATAATCACTGTAGCGGAAAGCATTAAATTCATCATTGGATTTAAATCCGTATTTCTTCAACGAATCTTCGGAAACCGTACGCTTTTTAAACTCATTTTTATCTTCATCGGGAATGGTATAGGGCGGATGGTTGTCTGCAGTTTGAATTACAGCAAAAAAAGGTTTTTGCTGCTTTGCAAAAATTTCATCGGCACTTAAAAAAAGATTTTTATCACTCACGCCCCACACATTCAGTTTATCAGCAGCATAATCTTCCTGCTCGTATAATTTCAGGCCTTCAATATTGTACTTCAGCAAACCACGAATATTAGCCCAACTAGCACTGCCACCCAAAAAATAAAATTTATTGTAGTTGGTAAAAGCATTGATGATAGTGTTCTGGTCAATAATGGCGGGGTTGCGGCTGGCAGTTTTCGGCGCTTCTACATCGGGAATGCTGGTGATAACACCCCATACACCTCTTGCGGTTCCATAGCTTGGCGTAAAACAATGATCGAAGAAAATACCTGCACGACTCAGTGAATCGAAGAAAGGCGTAGCATTTAAAGGATTGCCCCACATGCTGCTTTTATAAGCACTGAAACTTTCGCAGATCACTACTATCACATTGGGTTGCTGCGATGAATCAATGAGGCCATGCGGTGTAATGTCTCTTTCATAATTCAAATGCGTGGTGTCGTACACTTTCACGCCAAGGTAATTCGCCATTAGCGCATAATTTTCCTTTGCTTTTTGGGCATCGTAAGTTGAGTTTCTAAAAGAAAGCGTACTGGCAAAACTCTGTAAGGGATTTAATGCCAATTGTGCCTTAAAAGCTTCCTTCAAACTGAATACATCGCTCCACCGCAAAGCAAACTGGCTTAATGTGCCCCACACACCAATACCCAATAAAACTACAAAAGGTATCGTCCAAAGTTTTTGGCGCTTGCTCACCATTGCAGGCTGCCGCTGAAACCTGCGTAACAATAATGAAAACAAAAAAGCAACCACCGCCACCAATACAATGATCAGCAGCAAACTTTTGATAACAGGATAAGTTTGCCAAACCATGTTCAGCGAAATGCCTGCATCATGTAAATAATTCAATGCTGAAGCATTGAGGCGTTGATGTAAATAATCGTAGTGAAAAAAATCAACGATGTAAAAAAACAGCACCACCAACAATATCAGCGGCAGAATAATGTTCCAGAATTTTTTGGCCCCATAATTTTTAAAAGGATTGATGAAAGGCACAGCACACAACAGTAGCATCAGCAAACCTAAAATGCCAACAACACGCAGATCTAACCGTAAGCCCATAAAAAAAGCATCGGCTGGAAAACTATAATGGGCAGGCCTATACCAGAAATAAAAAAATAAGCGAAAAAAACCAAGCAATAAAAGAAAAATAACTACAACGCTGCTGATCCATCGAATAAGGCGTGGTGGCTTTTGCATAACTATGAAAAGCGTCAAATTTAATTAATTAGTTTTACGGCTTAAGTTAAAATGCATGCAGCAAATATTGGAGGCAGACAGGCACCTTTTTAATGTGATCAATAACAAATGGAACAACTCTTTGTTTGATGTGCTGATGCCGCTGGTGAGACAGGCAAATTTTTGGCTTCCGCTGTATTTGTTTCTGTTGGTTTTTGCATTGCTCAACATAAAAAAAAGTGGTTGGTTTATTTTGTTGATGCTTACAACAGTTGCTTTGACCGACATATTGAGCAGCCACATCATTAAGACCCATATTTTTCGCCTGCGCCCCTGCCAGGATGCAAGCCTGGCAGACACCATCCGCATCCTGGTTAACTATTGCCCGCAGAGTTCCAGTTTTACTTCGTCGCATGGCGCCAATCACTTTGGCATGGCCACTTTTGCCAGCGTTACCCTGTACCGTTATGCAGGAAAATGGATTTATCTTACTTATCTGTGGGCATTCCTCATTATTTACGCACAGGTGTATGTTGGCGTTCATTACCCAATTGATGTTCTCAGCGGAGGCATTGTTGGTGTAATGGCAGGACTTTTGACCTCATGGATATACCAGAAAAAATGGGGAACCCTTAATTTCGATAATCAAGATTTGTAAATGGAAATTTTAATACTGTTCGGTTTAATTATATTGAACGCTTTGTTTGTGATGTCGGAAATAGCTTTGGTATCGGCACGCAAACCACGGTTGGAAACGATGGCCGAGAAAGGCGATAAAAAGGCAGAAGGGGCATTGAAGCTATCTAAGAACCCCGAAATATTTTTATCTGCTGCACAAATCGGTATTACCCTCATTGCTATTTTAACGGGTGTGTATTCGGGAGAAAGATTCAGCGTTTACCTGCAGCCTTCTATTGAAAAGATCACCGTATTAAAACCTTACGCGGCCACAATAGCCACCACTATTGTGGTTATTATTGTTACGTTTCTTTCCATTGTTTTCGGAGAGCTGATCCCCAAACGTATTGGCCTGTTAAATGCAGAACGCATTGCAAAAATTGTAGCACCTATCATGCACGGCTTTGCAAAGCTGACACACCCCATCGTTTGGTTGTTGAACAAAACCAGCAATCTTTTCTTTACTGTTTTCAACATTAAGCGTACCAAAGACGAAACCGTAACCGAAGAAGAAATTAAAGCCATCATTAACGAAGGAACCGAGTCGGGCTCTGTTGAAGAAGAAGAAAAAGAAATGATCGAACGCATTTTTCATTTGGGCGACAGGAACATCACTTCCTTAATGACGCACCGGAGCGATATTATTTGGTTTGATGTAAATGACAACGAAGAAAAGATCAGGGAAAAAATTGTGCAGGAGCCACATTCTGTTTATCCTATTTGCGATGGTGAAATTGACAATATCAAGGGCATGGTTTCTATCAAAGATCTTTATATCATTGATGATTTTACTTTATTTAAAGATGTAGTACAACCCGCCATGTTTGTACCTGAAAACAATACGGCTTACCAGGTGATGGAAAAATTTAAAGAAATGAAGAGCCACTCTTGTTTTATTGTAGATGAATATGGAAGCCTGCAGGGCATGATTACACTGAATGACATTTTGGAAGCCATTGTTGGCGACATACCCCAAACCGGTATCCACGATTATGAAATTGTTGAACGCGAAGATGGGAGCTACCTGGTAGATGCACAAATTCCTTTTTATGATTTTTTAAATCACTTTGGCAAAGCTGATTGGGCCAGCGATGAAGAATATACATTCGATACCCTGGCCGGCTGCATATTACAAGAGTTGGAACGCATTCCAAAAACAGGCGACAAATTAAAATGGAGAGGTTTTGATATTGAAGTGATGGATATGGACGGCCACCGGATTGATAAAGTAATGGTAGTTCCAAGCGAAGAAATTAAAGTAGAAATGGAAGAAGAAGAGTGAATTTGACTATAAAAAATTTCTGCTGGTGATTTTGAAATTTTGCTTTATATGTTGATCTTCTAAGCTTAACCAGCCCTCGCACATTTGTCTATTCCTGCCTATTTTACGAGGTAAGTGCGATATCATTTACATTCGAAAATGAAAACAATTTCCATTTGTTCTATCCTGCTTTTTTTGTGCACTTCTGCCTCTGCACAAACAAGCATGTTTCGCAATACGCCGGACCATGCATCGACGTTACAAACAAACAATAATTCTGTTTTTGGCGATGAAGCCTGGAAGTTCAATGCTGACGCACCGATCAGGTCAACCGCAGTTTGTAATAAGGACCTTGTTTTCTTCGGCGCCAGCAATGGCGTTCTTTATGCACTTGATAGAAAAAACGGCAAACAAATTTGGCAATATAAAACAGGCTTTGCCATCAATTCTTCTCCTGCGTTATATAACGGTCAAATTTTTTTTAGCAATAACAAACAAACACTTTACGCAATTAATGCCACAACAGGTGAACCGGCCTGGAAATTTGATTTTAATACAAGCCTTAATTATGAATGGGCATTTGACTATTACTATTCTTCACCTGCAATTACAGGCAAAAATTTATTGATCGGGGGAAAAGATGGTTTTGTTTATAACATCAATCCAACATCGGGAAAATTAAACTGGAAATATAAAACAGGAACGGTTGTAAGAAGCACACCTGCTATTGCAGGTAACAAGGTGTTCTTCGGCGATGTGGAAGGCACTGTATATGCACTTGATGTAAACAATGGCAAAGAGCTATGGCGATTTACGATTGAGGGCCATGGATTAAAAAATGAAGATTTTGGTTTCGACAGAAGGGCTGTCATTGCTTCTCCGGTTGTTGCTAACAACAAAGTAATTGTTGGTGGAAGAGACGGCTTTTTATACGCCATAGATGAAAAGACAGGTAAAGAAACCTGGCGTGTCAATCATGACGTTTCATGGATAATCAGTTCCGTTGCCATAAAAGATTCTATTGTAGTTACCGGCACTTCGGATGGTCATTTTGTTCAGGCTGTCAACTTGAATACAGGCGTACAGTTATGGAAATATAAAACCATCTCAATTGTCTGGTCTTCGCCAGTTATTGAAAATAACAAAGTATATATTGGCAGCCACGATGAAGTTTTATATTGTATTGATTTAATAACAGGAAAAAAATTAAATGGCTTTCAATGTGAAGGTGTCATTTTCTCCTCGCCAGTCATTTGTGATGAGCAATTATTTTTTGGCACCGATAAAGGTTGGTTATACGCCTTGCAGCCGGCAAAATATTATTATCCAGCTGCTAAAAGCAGTTTAAAAAAATTTGTTTTCTGGGAAGCTGGTACTAATTTATATTTCCGCTATGGCACTGATCAAAGGCTGAAAGAATATCTTGTAAATAACGGCTACACGGTTTTAAATAGCCAATCGCTTGTTACCTGGCTTTCTAAAAAAGATTCTGCATTGAACAGTGTTATTGTATTTGCCTCCAACTTTTTCCCTAAAGCCATTACCGATGGATACGAACATTCATTATTGCGCAGCTATTTAGATAATGGTGGCAAAATAGTAGTAATGGGTCCTAACCCGCTGATCTTTCAAGTTGATCCTGCAACAAAAAATATTGAAAGAAACTTTTTATTGCCCGACAGTGTTATCAATATCAAATACGGGCCTAATGATTTGCGTTCGTACAAAGGCACACAACCCGCATTTGCCACGGAAGAAGGCAAAAAATGGGGATTAAGAAAATCGTGGACAGCACCGTTAAGTCTTGCCGTAGAAAACGTAGATATTGTATTAGGAAAAGATGAAAACGGGCTGGCTTCTGCCTGGGTAAAAAAATTTAGCGAAGTAAAAGGAACGGGCTTTGTGCAGATATGGCTTGATGCCACTGGCGCAGACGACTTGAGTTATATTTTGCGTATGGCAGAATATGGATTTACAGAACAGTTATTTGCAGATTATTGATACGTTTTAAAAACTAAAACTCGCCTGCTTCGATGGAAAATCCAGCTTTGTGCTTTGCCTTTTTCCATTTACCACCACGTGTACGATATTGATTTGATCCTGGTTAAAATCGTGTAGCAACGAATTATTGACATCAAGCCTTTTTAACGAAGGCACATTATCTACCTGGAAATAACTATAAGCCGATTCTTTATCTTTTTCATAGCCAACATAATTCAGCTTAACAGGTTTGCCATCTACCACAAGTGAAAAGTGCCTGTTGACATAATCAGGAATAAATTTATCTAAGGCCGCTTTATCTTTTGCCAGCGAAAGGTCAACTTCTGTTTTGTAATTTTTATTTAATGTCTCTTCCAAATCTTCTGCAAACATTTTACAGCTTATCTCTAAGGTTTTATCTTTAGCGTTGTGATTGATCTCAGTAATAGAAATATAAAATGGATGGAACACTTCTGTAGGTACCGGACCGTTTTTATGCAAAATAATTTCGCCGGGCTTGGAAAATCCGGCCATAAAAAATAAGCCCGAAACAAGAAACCACTTATACAGTATAGTCGCCATCGGCATATAAATTTTTATAGTTACAAAAGTCTGATTTATTTTGAAGCCTCAATAGTACAAAAGGTTAAAGAATTGATGATAGTTGATTGTTGACAGATGACAGTAGGTTTGCTACCATGCATTTTTGCACTTAGTACCACCGCTACCATCTATCCATCATCTGCCATCTCCACACACGCACATGAACGATTTTAGTTTTTACTTTAGCATCGGCTGGGAACATATTATTACCGTTGAAGCACTGGATCATATCTTTTTCATTGCAGCTTTAGCAGCTATTTATATGCTTAAGGACTGGCGGCAGGTGCTTATTCTTGTTACTGCGTTCACTATTGGCCATACCATAACGCTTGCTTTAAGTAGCTTAAATATTATTGAAGTTCCTTCCAAATGGGTTGAATTTTTTATTCCCTGCACTATTGTATGTACAGCACTTTCCAATCTTTTTGTCAAAACTTTTACACCTAAAGCTGTACGCATCAACTATTTTTTAGCGTTATTTTTTGGCCTTATACACGGACTGGCTTTTGCCAACACCCTGCGTATGCTCATTGCCGGCGACCAAAGTTTTGCCTTGTCTATGTTCAGTTTTAGCGTTGGGTTAGAGTTAGGACAAATATTCATCGTTTTTCTTATTCTTTTATTGGCGCAATTGCTGGTAGGTATTATAAAAATCAATCGCAGAGATTGGGTGATATTCTTATCTTCGGCGGTAATGGCGTTGGCCTTGCAAATGGCTGTAGAGCGTTTCCCATCAAAGCATAAAAGCAAGGAACTTGCAATAAAAATTGAAAACAAAACAAATACTATAGTTCTTTTAAAAAATGAGAAAGATGATGTAATCAGCTATTGTAAACGCATTATCTTTCGTTGCGTCGCACACTTGTACCAATAGAAATCCTATTCAGCAAAGCTGTGGGCTTTTAATAAGAAAATTGATAGCAAAATAAAACCAGGGGTAAAAGAAAAAGCTGCATCAGGCTCTTGATCTCTTTTACTCTTTAATCGCTTAATTAAACACAATAAATCAAATATGCACATGAAGAAAGGCCTCTTGTTCTTTGCATCGGTAGGACTGCTGTCCACTGCTTTTGCACAGAACACACAGAACAATCCAGGTTCTAATCATGCCAACAAGTTTGAGCAATTGTCCACCATTCTGCCTACGCCTAATGAATACCGTACGGCCAGTGGTGCACCAGGCCCAAAATATTGGCAGCAGCGCTGCGATTACGACATCAAGGCTACGCTTGATGAAAAGGCGTTGAAACTTACCGGTAGCGAAACTGTTACTTACTACAACAACTCGCCGGACGTACTAACTTACCTGTGGCTACAGTTAGATGAGAATGAACATTCGACTACAAAGAACGCCAATTATCAAAGCAGCAGCAGCATGCCCCGTGGCGCCACGCTGCAACAAATTGAGGCATTAGAAGACAAAGAAAAAGACAATGGCTATGGCGACAACATCACAAAGCTTACTGATGTTACAGGCAAAGCTTTAAAATACACGGTCAACAAAACTATGATGCGTGTAGAACTGCCTGCGCCTTTAAAACCCGGGCAAAAATTTGTTTTCAATTGCGATTGGAATTACAAAATTTCTGACCGTATGAGCATGGGTGGCCGCGGTGGTTACGAATATTTTCCTGAAGATGGCAACTACTTGTTCACTATGACGCAGTGGTACCCACGCCTTTGCGTGTACAGCGATTTCCAGGGTTGGCAAAACCACCAGTTCACTGGCCGCGGTGAGTTTGCGCTGACGTTTGGCAATTTTAAAGTACAAATGACGGTACCTGCCGATCACGTAATTGGTGCAACAGGCGAATGTCAAAACTATCAACAGGTATTATCACCTGCACAATATGCCCGCTGGCAAAAAGCGCAAACTTCTAAAGAACCTTTAGAAGTTGTAACATTAGATGAAGCCAAAGCAGCTGAAAAACAAAAGAGTGGCAAAACCAAAACATGGATATTCAAAGCCGACAATGTTCGTGATTTTGCGTGGGGTTCATCACGCAAATTTATTTGGGATGCAATGCCAGCCACTGTTGAAGGCAAGAAGATCATGTGTATGAGCTATTATGGCAAGGAGGCTTATGGCTTGTACCGCAAATTCTCTACTAAAGCTGTAGCGCATACCATTAAATCATACTCCAAATTCACTATTCCTTATCCTTATCCAGTAGCACAAAGTGTGGAAGCTGCTAATGGTATGGAGTACCCCATGATCTGCTTTAACTATGGCCGCACCGAAAAAGACGGCACTTATAGCGAAAGCACTAAGTACGGTATGCTCGGTGTGATCATTCATGAAGTGGGGCACAATTTCTTCCCTATGATCGTAAACAGCGACGAACGCCAATGGAGCTGGATGGATGAAGGTTTGAACACCTTTGTTGAATACCTGACAGAAGAATTGTATGACAATAAGTTTCCTTCACGTCGCGGGCCGGCCTTCACCATCACCGATTATATGAAGTTGCCGAAAGACCAGTTGGAACCTATTATGACCAACTCTGAAAACATCATAGGTTTTGGTCCAAATGCGTATAGCAAACCTGCAACCGGCTTGAACATTTTACGTGAAACGATCATGGGCCGCGAATTGTTCGATTATTCATTTAAAGAATATGCACGCCGCTGGGCTTTCAAGCATCCAACGCCTGCCGATCTGTTTCGCACTATGGAAGATGCAAGTGGCGAAGACCTTGACTGGTTTTGGAGAGGATGGTTTTATAGCACAGATGCCTGCGATATTTCTCTGGATTCTGTAAAATTTGCAAAAGCAGTAGCCAGCAACACAGCACCAACAGGCGGAAGAATGGGCCGCAGAAATGGCGACAACGATGGTATGCAATCATTGCCTAAGCCACAGGTAAATTCTTTTGAAGACATTTCAAAGATTAGAAACCGCCAGGATAAGAACATTACCTTTTTGACAGATGCGGATACATCGCTGCGTGATTTCTATTGGAGATACGACCGTGGCATTGAGCCTTATGATACTACAAAGTATGCAGTGGCATCTTCTGGCCCTAATGTGGAAGAAATGACCAATGCAGAACAACAAAATGTTGCCAGCAAATATTTTTACGAATTAAGCTTCAGCAATAAAGGCGGCCTGGTAATTCGTATTATTGTAGAGTGGACATTCAAAGATGGCAGTAAAGAAATTGACCGCATTCCGGCGCAGATATGGCGTTTGAACGAGGGCAAGGTTACCAAGTTCTTTATGAAAGACAAAGAAGTAACCGGCATTCGTTTAGATCCTATGCGTGAAACGGCTGATATTGACGAAAGCAACAACACCTGGGGCGATGTACCGAAGGAGCCTTCCCGCTTCTCGGTTTTCAAAACCAGGCAAGGTGCAGTGCGTGGACAAAGCCAGGGCATTAATCCAATGCAAAAAGCAGAGGAAAAGAAGAAAGACTTTTAATAAGAATCATTTGCTTATAAAAAAACCACTCTCAAATGAGAGTGGTTTTTTTATACATGAATTTTCAATACTTTTTGCTATGACATATTACAAGTGAGTACGTTAATAATTCAAAATCCTTTCAATTCTTTTATGCTTATATACCTGTTATGACCTATAACAAAGTAATAGACCAGTAATAGACCGTTAACTATCAGATCAATTGCAATTGCCCCCGAACCGAAAGGGCCAAACTTGTTAACATCATTATTATTAGAGAGCACTAAGGTTTTTACTTCACCCTCTTTTAATTGAAAAGAAAAATTCTTACTGCCTGATGAATCTATCCTGCAGCTTAATTTGTGAAAGCCTGCGGGGATATTAAAATCTTTTTTTTCACCATTACCAATTGTTCCCAATTGCTTACCATTTAAGAACAGCACCATCTCTGCTTTCTGGTTCGTTCTTTCGTCTGTACGCATCAGTTGAAGAGCAGGCATAAAAGAAATTGATTTTT
>JBQCJM010000378.1:0-9543 GCA_051952715.1 Flavisolibacter sp. | reverse complement strand
ATTCAGCTTTAATTCCTTTGCATCGGCAACTTGTATTTTTTGATTGTCTGTCTCAAAATATGCTTCTTTCCACTTACCTGCTTCTGCGTAGCGATGATCAATGCCTATTTGATTGCGATGAACCAGTGTGCCGCCCATCCATCCTGCAATGGATAAAAGAATAACTCCAATAGCTTCTGCAACTACCACAATAGAAGTATTTGCATTTTCTTTTTGCCTGTAGAAAACAATAATGATAAAAAGAACCAGGTTAACGACATTAATAAGTGCATGTTTGGTAGCTCGTTTTTTAGCAGAGCTTTTTGGAGGAACAGTAAAAAAATAGTCAATGGCACCGGGCACAGCGGCTAGTACAGCACCTATAATGCCAGCTATAGCTGAATAATATCCTGTTTGCCAAAAGCTATTATTGCCTGTTATTAACGATAGCAGGTCAAAGATAAAAGCGCCTATAAAAAAGGCAATAGGCAGCGATACTAAAATAGGATGCAGCGGATGCGATTTGATACTGGCTTTGCTTTTCATACCGCTACACAATCAAAAATCTTACCCTGAGCAACAACGTTACTTTGAAGAGCCTGTAAAAAAACAGACTCAACATTTCATTACAAAAATGTTGAGCCTGGGTGCGGGGAAATTAAAAGTTCATCTCATCTGCGCTGGGGCCATAACTTCCAGGGATAGGAATATTTAACAGGCGCAAATAAACTCCCAGTTGTGCCCGGTGATGTATCATTTGTCCTAAACTCATGCGAATAACTTCATATTTTGTAGAAACACTGTAAACCTGGTCGCCATTGCGCAATGTCCAATTGGGCAGTAAATCGGTTTCCGTTGCAGATGCTAAAGATTTTTTACCATCTTCCAGAGACCGTTCAAAATACGCCAATAACTCTTTTGTATTGTTTATCTCTACGGGCTGATAAGGATTATTTGCAAAGTCCAGTTCGTCGGTTGTTAACGCCATTGAAATCCAGCCAGGTAATTCGGCAACATGGGTGGATAGTCTTTTCAGTGTCATGCTTTTTTCGTGTGGTTTCCAGTCAAATTTATCCGATGGAACTCTTTCCAGCATTTTGCGTGTTGTGACCGCTTCTTTTTCCAGTTCTTGTGAAAGCAATTGAATGATGTTCATAGTTTTTGTTTTTGTGAATACAAAGAAAAATATGGGGAGTGACAACCCTATGGCAGTCTGAAAAATGGCTTCTAAAAATTTTCAGTAATTCACCGGGAGCAATTGCATGTAATCGTTTAATGCTATATGATCTTTTTTGAGAAAAGGTTCAGTGGTATTTTTTATTTGTAAAATTCTGTTCACTTTAAAGTCGCGATAATCTTTCCGAACATGACACCAGCCTACAAGGTGCCAGTTAAAGGCATAAAATATCAGTCCCAATGGTTCTATTCGTCGTTGACTTACCTCCTCTTTTTTATTGTGATAACTGATCTGCAAAATGGTTTTGGAAGAAATAGCTGTTTGGATGTGAGATAGATATTCAAAATCATTTTTTATGCATCCGGGTAATTGAAACCGTATGTTTTGCGTAAGTCTTTCGAGTGCTTCTTTTTCTGTCGTTCGTAATACGGCCTTTATTTTATTGAGTGCTGCTGAGTAATGTAACTGAATAGATTTATCAGCAAAGCCCTGCACCATGGTTTCCATTAATAATAAAGCGGCTGCCTGCTCCGATGTAAAAGAAACGGGTGGTAAAAAATAACCGGGAACAATAAAATAACCCCGGTGTTGCTCAAAACTCACCGGAATGCCTTGCTCTGATAAGGCCTTAACATCGCGGTAAACTGTGCGAATGCTAATGTTGAATCTATCTGCAATGGCTTCGGCTGTTACATATTTCTTTGACTGCAGCAATGTAAGTATGCCAAACAAGCGGTCAATTCTGTTCATAAAAATAGTGCTGTAAATAAGGAAGCGCCATTCAAATATAGAGAAGTAATTTTTGTGTGTAACTCTGCAATCTTTGAAAAGAAAAAGCCTCAACTAAGTGAGGCTTTCAATAATTATACAACCATTTTTCAGGCAACTTTCATTTTGTTTTTTCTTTCAAAACCGTTTTGTTGTGTTTTGACAGAAGACGACACAACGGTACTGCTTTCTTTTACTTCGAAAGGATGTTCTATTGCAGGAATTTTTTTGCCAATCAATTTGTTGATGCTTTTTAAGTTGCTCATTTCTTCACGGCCATCGCAAAATGAGAATGCCATGCCACTGGCGCCAGCCCGGCCCGTGCGGCCAATGCGGTGTACATAAGTTTCGGCAACATCAGGTAAATCGAAATTGATCACATGTTCTAACGCATCTACGTCAATACCCCGGGCCGCAATGTCTGTAGCTACCAGCACTTTTAGTTTTCCTCTTTTAAAATTGTTCAATGCATTTTGCCGGGCTGCCTGTGATTTATTGCCATGAATGGCATCGGCAGCAATATTCGCTTTTTTCAAATCTTTAGCAATGCGGTCAGCACCATGCTTGGTACGGGTAAATACCAGCGTTCGATGTATATTTTTTTCATTAAGCAGGTGCACCAGTAACGACTGTTTTTGTTTTTTATCAACAAAATAAACCGACTGTTCTATTTTTTCTGCTGTGGAAGAAACCGGGGCAACTTCCACACGAACTGGTGAGTGCAATAAAGAAGCTGCTAATTCTGCAATCTGAGGAGGCATAGTAGCAGAAAATAACAAAGTCTGTTTTTGCCTGGGCAGTTGCCTGATCAGCTTTTTTACATCGTGAATGAAACCCATGTCCAGCATGCGGTCAGCTTCATCGAGTACAAACATTTCAAGATGATCAAGGTGAATGTAACCCTGGTTCATGAGATCGAGTAACCTGCCCGGTGTAGCAATTAAAATATCGGTTCCGTTGCGTAGAGCAATGGTTTGTGCATGTTGCGATACACCACCAAAAATCACTTCGTGTTTAATACCTGTATAATGGCCGTACGATGCAAAGCTTTCACTTATCTGTACTGCCAGTTCTCTGGTAGGCGTTAAAATCAGCGACCGTATATGCCTGTAACCTCTTGTTTGATTTTGTTCTTTAAAAAATAATTGCAGCATAGGTATGGCAAAGGCTGCGGTTTTACCAGTGCCGGTTTGTGCTAAACCCAAAATGTCTTTTCCTTGTAACACTACAGGTATGGCTTGTTGTTGTATGGGTGTAGGTTCAGTATAACCTTCCCTCTTAAGAGCCTTTAGTATAGGCTCTATGAGACCTAGTTGTTCAAATAACATGAAATAAAATCCTTTTAATTAAAAAAATTAAGCTCTTGTATGGGAGCTTTTCTCATCATTAGGACCAGATGAGCTTCTACGGAATAGGGGAGAAATTTATCAAGTCGTAATAGAGTAACATGATAAAGGTAATATAATGTTTGTAAAGAGTTTGATAAAAGGTCGGGGAAAGTTGAATAAAACAACCTCTTCCATTGGTATTGCTTTTGCAGTCTATGCACAAACAGCCACAATGGAGCACAGACAAGAAACAGATCTTTATCCTTTTTACATAAAAGCGCCGGCTGTATTATTAGGCCTTGTACTGTTTGTATTTATTTTATACGTTTTAGCGTCTGTATTTGTACCGCTGGCGTTTGCCATTCTTTTTGCCATACTATTGAATCGCCTGTATGTGCGACTGCAGAAGGGAGTGCCAAAAGTGCCTGCTATCGTTTTAACGATCTTAATAGCGGTTTTGTTGCTATTGGCCTTGTTCTATTTTCTTTCCACACAAATTGCCGGTTTTGTCAATAGCCTGCCGCTGCTGAAGCAAAAGATGATTACGCTGCTGCATGAAGTGCAGCACTGGTCAAAAGCCAAAATGGGCATTAGTGTAGATAAACAGGTAGAGAGTGTTACTAATGGTTTTAATAATGGCGGTGGCGATATGATCACAAACACATTGGGAACTGTTGTGGCAAGTCTTGGCGTAGTGGTGCTGATTCCTACCTATGTATTTATGTTACTGTATTATAAGCCGCTGATACTTGATTTTCTTTTCCAGGTTTTTAAAGAGGAGAATTCGTTGCGGGTAGCAGAAATCTTAAGTGAAACAAAATCGGCTGTTCAAAGCTTTATGATAGGCTTATTGATTGAAACGGCCATTGTTTGTTTGCTAAATAGCATTGCGCTTTTGTTAATAGGCGTTCCTTCTGCCATTGTCATTGGTGTAATTGGCGGCATCCTGAATATTCTTCCTTACATTGGCGGCATTGTGGCTATTGCCTTACCTGTGCTTATGGTGACAATAACAAGAGATGGATATACCGCACAATTGCTTGTTATTGGTGCTTACGCAATTATTCAATTTATAGACAATAATATACTGGTGCCGAGAATTGTGTCAAAAAAGGTGCAGATAAATGCGCTTATCTCCATCGTAATTGTTTTATTGGGCGGTTTATTATGGGGCATATCAGGTATGTTTCTATCCATACCGTTTATTGGTGTTTTAAAAATAATTTTCGACCGTATAGATGATCTTAAACCCTGGGGGCGCTTGCTTGGTGATGAAGTGCCAACTGAATATAGCGGGTTAATCTGGCAAAAGAAATGGACACGCATTTTCCGGCGGCTACAGCAAAAAAAAGAAAGTGAAGCAAATGCTGCAGAAGACACTTCAGCATCTGCACCGGGCTAAGCAGTAAAGATGTATGCCAGTCTTCGTTTTTCAAAAAATTTGCTATTTGGAAAAGTTGATTTTGGCACGTTTTTTCTTAATACAGTGCAGATGGAAACAGGTATAAGAAAATATCAAAGGTTCAGGCTTCATCGTATTGATGTAAGAGGTGTAAATACCGTTTTGGCCTATGCAGCTTCCATGATGCTTACCGGCATTCCTCCTGAAGTATGCGAAACAACAATTAATGAAGTGTATTGCTCCGTAAAAAAGTCTATTTCTAATTTGCTGCACTGAACGAATTAACAGCACAAGCTGGTGTTTATAAAAAATTATTTCTTATAAGAAGGCTTATTCTTAGTAGTATCACTTGCTAAGCGATTAGCGTTACTTTAAAATCTATCATTACTTATTTTCGCCCAAATTTTTTTCCATGGCGTGGCTGATACTTGTACTGGCTGGTTTGTTTGAAGTAGGATTTACAACCTGCTTAACCAAGGCAAAAGAATCTACCGGAAGTGTGTATTTTTTGTGGCTGCTTGGTTTTATTGTTTCGGTAAGCTTAAGCATGTGGCTTTTATACAAGGCCACACAAACTTTGCCCATGGGAACTGCTTATGCCGTATGGACGGGCATTGGCGCTGCCGGTACCGCCATTATTGGCATTTTGTTTTTTAAAGAACCGGCAAGCTTGTGGAGAATATTTTTTATTGCCACTTTAATTGGTTCCATCATCGGGTTGAAGTATGTTTCTAATCATTAGAAACAGCCAGCAAGGTAACTTTAAAAACTTCAGTAAAACAAACTTTCAAACCTTTCGCCTACATTGCCGCCCATTAAAATTGAACCTATGATAACAATGAACATAGATACACCCTGCCTGAAAGGACTGATGGTACATTACGTGGGCAGTAAAAATAATTTAGAACCGCTGCATATTTCAGGCGACGGTTTGGAACTGGATACAGAAACTATGAAGTTGCTGCAGGATGGGTTCCTTCATAAATTTAAAACTATTCCCGAGCAATATTCTTTCCATCATACTTCTTCCTTGCAGTTTAATGAAGTATACAGCTTTTGCCGGCAATTATTTAATGATGCTGCACAGTTGCCGCAGGTATCGGTTGCTATTGCTAAACATTTATACGAAGCATCTACGCATCCTAAAGTAAAAGGGGGTGAATTGTACGTGGCTTATTTTGAAGGCTTACCTGTAGAAAGTCGTATGCACAAAGGCATTGGCATCTTTAAAACCGAGAACAAAGCTTTGTACATGGATGTACAGCAAAGGTCAAATCAATTTCAACTATCAATGAAAGAAGGTGTTGAAATGACAAAGATTGACAAGGGTTGCCTGATCATTAATAGCAGGGAAGACGAAGGTTATGATGTAATGATCTTTGACAATCAAAACCGCGGTGAAGAAGCCCAATACTGGAAAGAAAGTTTTCTGGGACTAACGCCGCAGCAAAACGAATTTCATCACACCAATCATTTTCTTACACTCACCAAACAGTTTATTACAGAGCAATTAGATACAGAACTAAAAATTCCGAAAACAGAACAGGTGGAATTATTAAACCGCTCCATTGATTATTTTAAAAGCAAAGATTCGTTTGATATTGAAGAGTTCCAAACAGAAGTATTTGCTAATGAAGCCGTCATTGGTTCGTTTAGAAATTTTGGTTCCCGTTATGTAGAAGCAAACGATTTTGACATCGCTTCTTCTTTCGATATTTCTCCCCAGGCGGTAAAAAAACAGTCGCGGGTTTTTAAAAGCGTAGTAAAGCTGGACAAGAACTTCCACATCTATATCCATGGCCGTACCGATTTAATAGAAAAAGGTGTGGATATGGATGGTCGTAAATTCTACAAAATTTATTACCAGGACGAAGCATAACAAAATATAGAAAAGGCTGCTTTATTTCTTCCTCACATTGGGGAACGTTGGGTGTGCTGGCATACTTTATGAACTATTGCCAATATTAGTTCACTTAAAAATTAAAACTATGTTACGCTGGACAATCATCTTTTTAGTAATAGCCATCATAGCGGCAGTATTTGGTTTTGGTGGTATTGCGGCCGGTGCAGCCGGTATAGCTAAAATCCTGTTCTTTATCTTTTTAATTCTTTTTGTATTAAGCTTAATTGCAGGCAGAAGGGGTACAGTAGACGATGGTATATAGTGCTTGCAAATGTTTAAAATAAGTGCAGCCCTTTTGGATTGCACTTATTTTTTAATGCCGTTTTTTAATTGATGAATAGTACATCCAATTGGTATTAAAGCTAAATTTGAGCAAAACAATACACTATGGGATTACTAACACCTAAAGGAAAGAAAAACGACAAAAAAAGTACTGCACCTAAGCATGCAGCACAAGGTTCTAAATTTATGACCAATAAAAATACTAAGGCTGGTGGCGGATTTGCCAAAAAGCCTATGACCGGCGGTTCACAAAGAGGCTCATAACTGCCAATGGCATAACAACTATTTAAAAAGAGGAAGAGCAAGGCTACTTCCTCTTTTTATTATGCAATCTTTAAGTGTTAAAAAACTAGATTACTCACCGGCAGTTGTATCTTTTATCATTCTTATTATCCATCCCTTCCAGCAACTTGTCATTCTAAAACTTAAGTAAACTGAGATATATGTAGCAAGGAAAAGGTGGAAAGAAATTCGGAAGCTGCCTACAAAAACCTGGAACTGCAAAGTCAAAACTCTTGCTATCTTCATCGCATGACAGAAAGACCAAAACTTAAACTGTTTGACCTGACCATGATCGTTGTGGGATTGGTGATTGGGATGGGCATCTTCCGTACCTCTTCCGACGCGGCCAATGCGGCTATTACACCTTCTGTGTTTTTTATAGCCTGGTTTGCCGGCGGATTGATTGCTTTGTGCGGCGCACTAACCTATGCCGAAATTGGTTCCCGCTTTCCGGTGACAGGCGGCTATTATAAAGTGTTTGCAGAGTGTTACCATCCTTCTATTGCCTTTGCCATCAACTGTATCATTCTGATTTCTAACGCTGCTTCCATGGCCGGTGTATCATTAATTGGTAGTGAATACATTTCGCAGGTGGTTTTTAAAACAGAACCAGGACTCTTTACCAAATCTGCTATTGCCATGATACCGATCATAGTTTTTTATGGTGTCAATCTCCTGGGTTTGCGTATGAGCTCCCTGGCGCAAAATATTTTAATGATCATTAAAATCGGGATGTTGGTACTGTTAATCAGTTCTATATTTTTTATATCAGGCAATGAAATGACAGTTGTAACAATTAAACATCAATATGATTGGGCGGATTATATCAAATCTTTTGGTGTGGCTTTGATCGCCGTTTCATTCACTTACGGAGGATATCAGCAAACCATCAATTTTGGAGAAGAAGTGGAAAGGCCAAGACGTACGATTCCCAAGGGGATTTTTATCGGCCTTATTATCATTATTACTTTATATCTGGCTGTAAGTTATGCCTATTACAATGCAATTGGTTTCGAGAATTTGAAAACGTCGAGAGGCATTGCCTCTATTGTGGCCGAAAAAATGTTTGGTCCAACAGGCCGCATGGTTTCTTCCATACTATTATTTGTTGCCGTGCTGGCTTATGTAAACGTGTTGCTTTTAAGCAATCCAAGAGTAATGTACGCCATGAGTGAAGATGGAATTCTGCCGGCTTCTTTTAAAAAGAAAGATGAAAAAAAAGATGTGCTCACCATTAGTCTAACAGCTTTTGCGGCTATCGGTATTATTGTTTTGTTTTTTGCGAAAACATTTGATAAAATCCTGGGTTTTACTATTTTTTTAGACTCTATCGGTATGGCCACATCGGCAGCTACCATTTTTATTTTGCGTAAGCGAACAAAACATTTGGATGGCACCGGCATTTATAAAATGAAATTCTTTCCTTTACTACCGCTGATCTTTATTGCTGCCTATATTTTTGTGGGCATTAGTATTTGGATCAATACGCCAGACCTTGCCTGGACAGGTATTGCTGTTTTTGCAGCTTTCCTGCTGATTTATTTCCTAGTAACCCAACTAAAAAAAGATGCACATGCTTCCTGATGAAAATCTTTCCTACATCATAAACGAATTAGCAGAAGAAAGAGAGAATTATTTCAATGCTATTGCGCCACCCATTGTGCAAACCAGCAATTTCGCTTTTAAAAAAGTAGCCGATCTGCGCAAAGCTTTTGAAGATGAAATGGGCGGTTATTTATACAGCCGCGGATTAAATCCTACAACTGACATTCTTCGAAAAAAACTAGCGGCGCTTGATGGCGCAGAAGATTGTCTTGTATTTGGCAGCGGCGCTGCTGCCATCTTTGCCGGTATTTTAGCTAATATCAAAGGCGGCGATCATATTGTTTCTGTTCGCAGTCCTTATACTTGGGCACAGCGCATGTTTGATGTGATCCTGCCACGCTTTGGCATTACTACAACCTATGTCGATGGCCGGGATACCAAAAATTTTGAAGAAGCCTTAAAGCCTTATACAACATTCATCTACCTTGAATCGCCCAACTCATGGACTTATGAATTGCAAAACTTAAAAGAAGTAGTGGCTTTAGCACAAGCAAGAAACATCGTGACCATGATTGACAACAGCTACTGCACACCACTTTTTCAAAAACCTATTGAGTTAGGCATTGACCTGAGCATGCAAACCGCTACCAAATACATCAGTGGCCATAGTGATACCCTGGGTGGTGTGCTGTCTGGTTCGAAGCACATGATGAAAAAGATTTTTGACAGCGAGTACCTAAATGTAGGCAGTGGTATTGCACCTTTCAACGCATGGCTGCTTCTTCGCGGATTGAGAACCTTACCCGCACGACTGGAAAAAATTACAAGAACCACAAATGAAGTGATCGGTTTTTTGAAATCGCATTCAAAAATTGAT
>JBQCJM010000377.1:0-2524 GCA_051952715.1 Flavisolibacter sp. | reverse complement strand
CTTCATGTACACAATCTTCCAACTTTCCGGTGCTCGGTGGGTTTCAGTCAACCAATAAAGGTGGACAAAATTCGCAAGACGGGGTAGTGCTTAAGTTTTCTTCAAATCTATCAACACAATTGTTTAGCACCTATTTAGGAGGCGATGGAAATGACGCAGCTTATGTCATTTCGTTAAATCCCCTCAACAATAATATTTATGTAGCCGGAGGAACAGAAAGCAATGACCTTCCAGGTTCCGGGGCAGGAACGATTGGCCCCTCTTATAACGGCGGCGTGGATGGTTTTGTGTCTATTATCAGTAACGATGGATCTGCAATTTTAAAAACCACATATTTGGGTACTTCTGGAATTGACCAGGTATATGGCATTCAATTCGATCGCTTTGGCTTTCCGTACGTAATGGGACAAACAACAGGCACATGGCCTATCTTAAATGCTACATGGAGCCAGCCAGGTGGTAAACAATTCATCTCAAAAATGCAGCCTGACCTTTCGGCTTATGTGTATTCTACTGCGTTTGGAAAGGGTAGTGCTCATCCTGATATTTCTCCTGTAGCGTTTCTCGTTGACCGCTGTGAAAACGTATATGTGTCGGGATGGGGGGGAACTATTGATCCTAAATATCAAAATGCTGGCGTGCAGGGGCTTCCTGTTACGCCAGATGCCATAAAATCCACACCTGACATCAATACGACAACTCATCTGGGACAAGATTTTTATTTCTTTGTTTTGGAAAAGAATGCCAAGTCTCAATTGTATGGAACTTTTTATGGTCAAAACTCTCCACAAACTATAAGTGATCACGTGGATGGGGGTACCAGCCGTTTCGACAAAAATGGAGTGATTTACCAGGCCATTTGTGCTAACTGCAGTAATAACCTTCCTTATCCAACTACCAATGGAACACAGAAGCCTGCAAGTGCAAACTGCAATCTTGCCATGGTAAAAATTGCTTTTGATTTTGCCGGTGTAGGCTCTGGTGTGGAATCTTTTATTATGGGTGTTGCAAAAGATACGGCTGGTTGCGTACCACTTACAGTTGATTTTAAAGATACTGCACTAAAGGCTGTAAGCTACGAGTGGAATTTTGGAGATGGCTCTCCTCAGGTTACTTCCACTGCTCCTAATTACACACACATTTATAACTCCATCGGCACTTTTAGAGTAATGCTGGTAGCGATCGATTCAAGCACTTGTAACATTCGTGATACGTCCTATCTCAATATTAAAGTAGGTAACAACCAGGCTCTCCCTGACTTTAACTATAAAAAATCAGATCCGGCTAATTGTACTTCATTGGTTTACCAGTTTGATAATATTTCCGTAGCTCCGGCAGGCTATCCTTTTGGACCCAAAACCTTTACCTGGGATTTTGGTGATAACACGCCAAGAATTACAACAGATAACGCAACAATTACACATAATTATACTGCTCCGGGTACCTATAATGTAAAACTCATTCTGAGCGATACTTCCTATTGTAATTCCCCTGACAGTATTGTAAAACAATTAAGGGTGGCATCGCAGGTGAAAGCCAATTTTGAAATACCTCCCACAGGTTGCGCACCTTACAATGCGCTTTTCAGCAATACTTCAGTTGGTGGTTCTCAGTTTACCTGGGATTTTGGCGACGGAAGCACCTCAACAGATGTAAGTCCGGTGCATTTATATGCAACCGCCGGAACCTATACCATTAGCCTGACAGCCGTTGATTCAGCTACTTGTAACAAGGTTGATAAAAAAACATTCACGATCACTGTTTACGATATTCCGGTTGCAGATTTTACTGCTGCACCTCAACCGCCAACGGTAAATATGCCTATATCATTCACCAATCTTTCCAGCGCCGATGCTGTTAATTTTAAATGGCTGTTTGGCGATGGCGATTCGCTGATTACTACATCAAGAACAGTGATTCAACATGAGTATAATGCCACGGCTGTTTATAACGCTTGCCTCATAGCTATTAATCCCGCTGGCTGTGCCGATACGGTTTGCAAGCAAGTGACAACTTTAATTGAGCCTGCATTAGATGTTCCTAATGCTTTTACGCCGTTGAGCGGTGATGTAAATAGTAAAGTGTTTGTGCGTGGCTTTGGTTTTGCAAAGATGAAATTTACGATCTGGGCACGTTGGGGACAAAAGGTTTTTGAAACAAATGACAAGCATATCGGTTGGGATGGAAAATATAACGGTAAATTGTTACCAATGGATGTGTATGCATACACGGTGGATGTAGAATTTACCGATGGGACCAAAGCAACTAAAAAAGGAGATATAACGTTAATCAGATAATGAAGTGAAGGTGCTGATGTACAAATTTGAAATTTTGAAAATGAAGCGTTTGAAAAACATAGCGACTTTAGCTTTCAGCTTATGCCTTATGCCCTTTGCCTTTGGACAGGATCTTCATTTTTCCCAATTCTTTAACTCGCCGTTAACTACCAATCCTGCTAATACAGGCTTCATCCCCGACGGTGATTTTCGCCTTGGTATTAATTATCGTGATCAATGGTCATCCA
>JBQCJM010000376.1:0-2643 GCA_051952715.1 Flavisolibacter sp. | reverse complement strand
TGGAGTTTCATGTGGGCACGCGTCCGCAAAGCCTTGTGGTGACTGCCGCCCGGCTCATCTATAAAAGATTGGAATACGATACCTGGGTGCAGGTGAATAAGGAGGCGTTTGTGCCGGCAGGAGTGATAGATGCCCGGTACGTGGTTCAAAATAAAGCGCTATTGGTTCTGTCTTATCAATTGACTCTAATGGTGACGCTAAACTTTTGGAAAGTTCAATTTCAGACTCCCAACTCCGGGGTACGTTCTCCAGACTTTCCAAAAGTTGTATATGATATTCCTGAGACTTTTGGGAAGTTCAATTTCATTGTATGAATCAGTTATTTCAAAATTCTTTTGCGTACTTCCCTGGCGGGAAGATTGTTTTTGCGCACGAAGGCTCAAAGAACACAAAGGAGCACAAAGGCCTTGATGCTCAAATGCTTCTTGCCTATCTGGATAAAGTGCTTTTATTATGCATTCCTATTTTCCTTCGGTGTACAGGGTTGCCAACCTTCCGAAAGTTGGCAATCTTTAAGTTTCAAGCTATTACATCATCCTCACAAGAAGATTTTCGTTTACGGATAAAATATTTTGTTTAGCTTTCCGTATTCAAATCTTTTCCGTCCCGCTGAATAATGTCGATACAATTTGGGATTCCACCCAAACTGCACCGGGGTTAACCTTCTCTGAATTTTATTTTTATTGAAACGTTTTTGAAGCCAGATGGCGGCTTTAAGAAATTTTGTGTACGCATCTTTTAAAAATTGTTAAAGAGATGAGCCGAATAAAAAATGACTTTAAAACCGCAAGTCTACCATAACGTGCTCACCAAAAATGAAAGAATAGATCAATACAAAGTTCCGCTGAAAAGAGTAGGTGGAATTATAACGTCCTCCAGTATCACCATCCGAAAATTCAAAACTGCAAACTGAAAAAATGGAAGTCCATCATCATCCTCATGTAGAAAAGAAAAATTTCAAAGAATATTTTCTTGAATTCTTAATGATATTCCTTGCCGTAACGCTTGGTTTTTTTGCAGAAAGCTTAAGGGAACATATTAACGAACATGCGAAAAGCGAACAATATATTCAATCACTGGTGGAAGACCTTGAATCGGATACGGCAAGGTTGAATGACATCATTGGCTTTGATGCAGAAAAAATAGCTGCATTGAGCAATATGGATCAATGCTACGATACGGTTACCAATAATCTCAAGGCAACAACCTGTATGGGTGGGTTGATCAAATTTTCAAAAGTCAACAGGCCTTTCCTGGCAAATGATCGTACCATAACACAACTTGCCAACGCAGGCGGTTTCAGGTTGTTGGCTAAGGATGATGCTAATAGTATTCTTTCCTATGAAAAAATGTACAGGGAAGTTCATGATTTTGAAATGACCATCTACCAGGAAGCACAGGACAACGTCCGTAACACACTGAATGAATTGGCCAACTTTAAAGTAGTCTCACCGCTGGAGAATGTTTCTTCTCTTTCCGGCTCTGATAGCGGCAGTAGTTCTTTGAGCGGACCTTTATTGTTTTCAGATGACAGAAAGTTATTAAACAAGTGGTTTAACCAGTTACAATTGTATTTAAGAGTTACAAAAGCACAAAGTGTTTTGTTGACTGGTTTGCGGCAAATGGCAACCAATCTTATCAACTTTTACAAGAGTAAGCATCATCTTAAATGAAAAGAATGGAAGTACATCACCATCCACACGTAGAAAAGAAAAAATTCAAAGAATATTTATTGGAATTTGTAATGATATTTCTTGCCGTAACGCTTGGATTTTTTGCAGAAAATATTCGCGAAAAAATAACTGACAAAGCAATAGAAAAAGAATACATGGAAAGTCTTTTGTCTGACCTGAAAGCAGATACTTCGGCAATTTCCCAGGCGGTTGATGAATGGTCATTAGCAAATAAGGATGTGGTTGTTATTCAACAATCACTGAAAGCACGTCCTGTTGATGTAAAAGACTTTTATAAATCGTTGTCTAAGGATTTCTGGCATTTCGACCTTTTTAAATATGATGATAAGACAGTGGAAGAATTGAAAAGTTCCGGGAATTTCCGTTTGATCAGGGACAAGAAAATCGAAAACCGGATAATGTCTTATGATCTTGATATGAAGTATATATTGACACAGGAAAAGGATGTTAAAGACCTGATGAATGTGTCGAAACTTGCAGAAGAAAAAATTGCAGATTATACCCAAATCCGATTTGGCAATTTTAATAAAGATTCTTCTTATAGCCTGCTGAATAACGACCCGAAGTTCATTGGAGAATATTATAACAAACTTCTTGCTTTTAATAAACTGGCCATCTACCATGAATATTTATTCACGCAAATACAGGTAAAAGCAAAAAATCTTTTAGAAACTATTCAGAAAGAATATCATTAAAAGATGAGGGAGAAAAGAATATATAATTGAGAACGGAAGACGGAAGTGCTGATAGGCAGAAGGGATAAGTCCCCCTTCTTATCCCAGCCGATTCTCTCATGGAGGAATCACGTTTCAGCCGAATCTCCCATCGAGGACCCGGCGTATCAAAAGATTCTGCGTCCTGGAAGATGCATCTTATATTTAATTTCACGCCGCGGCCCTTGCAGGAGACTCGCCTGGGATTAAGTATATCAAATCCCAAATTCTGTTAA
>JBQCJM010000375.1:0-7488 GCA_051952715.1 Flavisolibacter sp. | reverse complement strand
GCCATCAGGCTGCGGGTCATTCTGGTTATTCAACCTGTCCAGATTATCTAATTGAATGATCGGGACGCCTTTGTATTGATCTATCATACCGCTACTTGGCGGCAAATACCTTTTGTCGCCGGCACTGGGTTCTTCGTAAGTAACATCCAGCCTGAAATCGTTTCTTTCCAACTGGCCAAAGCCTACGCTGTACACGTTTTTCATCATCAGGTCCCAAATAGGCAGGTTAGTGCGCTGCGATGTGGCTTTCAATAATTTCAGGAATAAAACTTTTTGCGAATTACCACTGCTATCTGGTGGAATATCCTGTGAAAATTCACCCACCTGGTACACCTGTCCATTGTAAGTGTATTGAAAGGCTACGCCTAAAACCTCATCGGGCTGCAAAGGTTGATTAAGAGAAAGAAAACCAATTTGCGGATTAAAGTAATAATCTGTAGGCAGCAGCTTACGGGCAAAGGTTTTTTCAAAATCCTGCACGGGCTGAAAACCCAAACCTGTCAACGAACTTTGAACAGTACTGGAGTTGCGAATAGCGGGATTGCCTGAAATGATACTGTAAAGATCATTGGCGCCGTTGCGTGGCAAAGAATCCAGCGAACCACCTAAAGTATTTCTAAATGGCTTATTCTCTCCCAAATCCATAAAAGCTACTACATCCCTTGTGTCTGTGGTAGCGCCGGTTCTATTGGTTACCCATACTTCTACCCTCAATATTTGTACATTCGACCGCACCACGGGCAGGTCTTTCATAGCCTTATTGTAATTGTTCCGGAAATACTGTGCCATTAAAAAATGGCGGTTCTCTTCATATTCATCGGCACGAACACTGAATGATTGTGTAGCCGAACCTCCTTGCAAACCAAGCGACTGCCGCTGCGAACGCTGGTTGGCTAAAATGCCCGAAACAAATAATTTTCCAAACTGCAACTGTGTTTTAACCCCAAAAAGCGACTGGGCGCCGGGTATCAGCGTTCCTTTGGAAGAAAAGCTGACATTACCCATTTGAAACTCTTTCAGTATCTCATCTTCCTTGCCGTGGTAATCCAATTTTAACTGGTTCTCAAAATCAAAATTAGCAAGGGTATTATAGTTGATCGGCAGGTTGATCTTGTCGCCGATCTTGGCATCTACCTGCAGCTGTGCATTTTGGTTAAAATCGAAACCACCGGTTTTCCTTGCCCGTTCGGGTAGCGTTGGATTTTTTATGTTCTGCCCCTGGTAACCGGCCGACATATCCACGTAACCCGATGGCCTGATTTCTACTTTCCCGTTACCGGTAATGCGGTTGACCCAATCTTTCGAAAAGCCAAACTTTGGTTTAAAGTTGCGGCGGTTAAGGTTGGAGAGCAGGTCTGCTCTTTTCCGGAAATAATCATTCTCATCCTGTTGGGCCTGCATTCTTAAAAACTCGTCCATTGAAAAAGTGGCCGGGCTGCGGTAGTATTGGCTTCCTATTTTTTCAATGATGTAATATTGTTTGGTTTTGGGATCGTATTCAATGGTACGCTTTACAAAACCGGTATCTTTTAAATTAAATGGATTACGGCTGGGATAATTGTAAGGATCGCCGCGGCGGTCTTTGATCGGGTAATGCGTTGTATCAGAAGCACTGGCGGGTTGTTGCGAAAAGGCACTGTTCGCCTGTAGTAAGACGGACAAAACGATGGTAACTACCAGCGAACAAAACTTATAGGTAGAATTTGAAGCCAAGTCTTTTCTCCACAATTAGTTAGTCAATAAGGGTAATCAAAGGATTTGCAACGCTTTTTTGATCAGCAGTTCTACGCCTGCGCCGGGGTCTTGCGCCAAAACCTTTTGAATGGCCTGGTCAGCAGCCTGGCGGTTGATGCCTAAAGCAATTAGTGCATTTAACGCATCGGTCTGTAAAGTATTGCCCTTAAAGGAAGAAATATTTACATCAGTATCAATAGGTTGCTTAGCCAACTTGTCTCTTAGTTCTACAACAATTCTTTCAGCTGTTTTTTTGCCAATGCCTTTTATGGCTTCCAAAGCCCTTGTATTACCCTGGACGATAGCCCGGCTGAGTTCTTCCGGCTTCATGTAGGAAAGCATAACTCTTGCTGTATTGGCGCCTACGCCGGAGATGGTAATTAGCTGCAGAAACATTTCTTTTTCTGCCAAATCGAAAAAACCAAATAAGATATGGGCATCTTCCCGAACAATAAGATGGGTTTGCAATATGCCTTGTTCCATTTGCTCGATGCGGGAATAGGTGTTGAGGCTTATTTGTACTTCGTAACCTACGCCATTCACATCCACAAAAACATAAGAAGGAGTTTTCTTTACAAAATCTCCATTTAAAAAAGCGATCATGGCTGCAAAATAGCAAAAAGAATATTGAACAAGGTAAGAGATGAACAGAAGAACAAGGGACAAGGAATATTGAATGATGAAGTAAGGGGGCAACCTTTTCTTCTTTTGAGAAGAAATGTTCAATACTCAATATTCAATTATCAAAAGAAGAAAAGGACGGCAGCAAATTCATGTTCTTTCTCTGAACATTGAGCATTGAATATTTATACAAGGAAAAAACTGCACCACTTTATTTCTTGTTCGTCATTCCTCGTTGCTTGTTCGATATTCCAAGCCCTCCGTATCTTCGCCTCCTTTAAATTCAGAAAATGATGCAGCAAAAAATAACAGCAGCTATTACAGCCGTTGGTGGCTTTGTGCCGGAAACGAAACTGACCAATTTTGATTTAGAGAAAATGGTAGATACTAATGACGAATGGATCAGGACAAGAACAGGTATTGAAGAAAGAAGAATTTTAAAAGAACCCGGCAAAGCTTCTTCCGACCTTGCTGTGCCGGCAGTTTTGCAATTGTGTGAAAAAAGAGGCATTAACCCCGAAGAAATTGATTGCATTATTTGTGCTACCGTTACTCCTGATATGGTTTTTCCCGCCACGGCCAATATCATCAGCGATAAAGTGGGTGCTAAAAATGCCTGGGGGTTTGACCTGGGTGCAGCCTGCTCAGGTTTTTTGTACGGATTAACAACAGGCGCCGCTTTAATTGAAAGCCGCCGCTATAAAAAAGTAGTAGTAGTAGGCGTTGATAAAATGAGTGCTATTATCGACTACAGCGACAGGCAAACCTGCATCATTTTTGGCGACGGTGCCGGAGCCGTTTTGCTGGAACCAAACACTGAAGGTTTCGGTGTGCTCGACAGCATTTTAAAAAGCGATGGCAGCGGCCGCCAGTACCTGCACATGAAAGCCGGCGGTTCTTTAAAGCCTGCTTCAGCTGAAACAGTTGCCAATAAAGAACATTTTGTTTACCAGGAAGGACAGTCGGTTTTCAAGTTTGCTGTAAAAGGCATGGCCGATGTTAGCGCCGAATTGCTGGAAAGAAATAATCTTACCGGCGATGACATTGCCTGGCTGGTGCCGCACCAGGCCAATAAAAGAATTATTGATGCCACTGCCGACCGTATGGGGCTCTCGCATGATAAAGTGATGTTGAATATTCAACGTTTTGGCAATACTACGGCGGCTACCATTCCTTTGTGCTTATGGGAATGGAGACAGGAATTGAACAAAGGTGACAACATTGTGCTGGCAGCTTTTGGCGGTGGATTTACCTGGGGAGCCACACTGGTGAAGTGGGCCTATTAAGGCCCCCTCAATCCCCTAAAGGGGAAGTGGCTAAGCACAAGGCTAACTTATTTGACCGTACTATTGTTCTCTTTTAACTTTTTAAAGTAGGTTGCTTTTTATTCAGAAATTCAAAAGAAAGCATAATGAAAAAATACTTATTTATTCTATTGGGATTTATAAGTATCAGATGTAATTCACAAACAGAAAAGATTATACCACTTACTATGTTAAATGAGAGTGATAATATAAAACATGGTAACGTTGAAGTGACCTCAAGGACAGATTATTTCCTAATTGAGACATATCCAACCATTAAAATCGATGAAGTTCTTAAGGAATATGTAAACAAAAAACTCGATTCTACCCTTTTAAAGTTAGACCAGTATGATATGGTTTTTTACGGCAAATCGTCTAAGGTTAATGTCGAGTATATTACTAGCTTTCCAGAAGGATTAAGATATAAGGCAGTAGAAGATGAAAAACCTTTAAAAACTTATACATGGTTTAAAGAAAAACTTGTTATTCACTAAATCAACTATAGTTACTAGCGAATAAAACTTCGTATTGAAATAAACACCAAACCTCAAACACCAAACCTCAAACCTAAAACGCTTACTTTTGCCCAACTTTTAAATTATAGTAATGAGTATCCTCGTCAATAAGAATTCAAAAGTGCTGGTGCAGGGCTTTACAGGCACGGAAGGCACTTTCCACGCTTCGCAAATGATTGAGTATGGAACCCAGTTAGTAGGTGGTGTTACACCCGGTAAGGGCGGCACTACGCATTTAGACAGAAGAGTGTTCAACACCGTAGAGAGTTGTGTAAAAGAAACCGGCGCTGACGTTTCCATCATTTTTGTCCCGCCTGCATTTGCTGCTGATGCCATTATGGAATCGGCTGACGCTGGCGTAGCGTTAATTGTTTGTATCACTGAAGGCATACCCGTGCAGGACATGGTGAAAGTGAAAAATTTTTTGCAAGGGAAAAACACAAGATTGATCGGGCCTAACTGTCCCGGTGTTATTACCGCTGATGAATGTAAAGTTGGCATCATGCCCGGCTTTGTGTTCAAGAAGGGAAGGATTGGTATTGTATCCAAATCAGGCACCCTTACTTACGAGGCAGCCGACCAGGTAGCAAAAGCAGGCCTTGGCATTTCAACCGCAGTAGGTATTGGCGGGGATCCAATCATTGGCACGCCTACCAAAGAGGCCGTTGAATTATTCATGAACGATCCTGAAACGGAAGCAATCGTAATGATTGGTGAAATTGGTGGCGGCATGGAAGCCGAAGCTGCCAGGTGGATTAAAGAAACGGGAAATAAAAAACCGGTAGTAGGGTTTATTGCCGGACAGACCGCCCCTCCCGGACGTCGTATGGGACATGCCGGCGCTATTGTTGGTGGTGCTGAAGATACAGCCGCTGCCAAAATGAAGATCATGGAAGAATGCGGCATTTATGTAGTACAAAGCCCTGCCGATATTGGTAAAACCATGGCGCAGGTGATAGGTAAATAATAATAACGAAAAAGGCTACTTCAATGAGTAGCCTTTTTTATTTCATTTTAGTGAGGCGTGAAACGTCAGAAGTGAAAGGTCTCATATTTCCCGTTTTCACGTCTCACAATAATTCATAACAACTCTCTTATCTTCTCCACTACCCTGTCCACTTCCTCTTTTGTATTGTATTTGCTAAAGGAAAAACGCACAGTAACAAAATCATCTGCTTTTTTCAGCGCTTTCATTACATGCGAGCCGGCATCGGCGCCACTGCTGCAGGCACTGCCCCCGGAAGCGCAAATATTATTGATGTCAAGATTCATCAACAGGAATTCCGATTTCTCCGTTTTAGGGAAACAAACACTTAACACCGTATATAAAGCATCGGCACCACAGTTAAAACTTACACCTTTAATGTGTTGTTTTAACTGGTCGGCCATGTACAATTTCAATTCTTTGATATAAGCACTTTCTTTTTCATAATCCCGCATGGCAATTTCCAGCGCCTTTGCAAAACCCACAATGCCATACACATTTTCTGTACCGGCACGCATGTTACGTTCCTGTCCGCCCCCAAAAATAAAAGGCTGGATGTTGATGTCTTCATTCACGTACAAAATACCAACGCCTTTGGGTCCATGAAACTTATGCCCTGCTGCCGATATAAAATGCACATAAATATCAGCGAGGTTAATAGGATAATGTCCTACCGTTTGCACACAATCGGAATGAAAAACAGCATTGTATTTTTTGCACAGCTCTCCCACTTTTTTAATGGGCAGCAATACGCCAATTTCATTGTTGGCATGCATCAGGCTAACGAGGCATTTTTTACCGGCTTCAGTTTGTTCTGACAACTGTTTTTCCAAACTGGCAAGGTCAATATGACCGTCATCTTTCAGGCTGACAAAGCTGACAGAAACATGGTTGCTATGGCCATAGTGCTCTACCGTGTGCAGCACGGCATGGTGCTCGATAGGCGAAGTGATGATGTGTGTGCAGCCCAGGTCGCGAAGCGAAGCCGCAATAGCGGTGTTGTTGCTTTCGGTGCCGCCGCTGGTAAAGAAAATTGAACCGGGCTTAACGCCAAGGATCTTTGCTACAGATTTTCTGGCGTTTTCAACAGCCAGTCTTGTTTCTCTTCCATAAGAATAAATAGAAGAAGGATTGCCGAAGTGTTCGGTCATATAGGGCAGCATGGCTTCCAATACTTCTTTTGACAGTGCCGTTGTAGCGGCGTTGTCGAAGTAAATCCTGTTGTCAATGTTTTTCGATGAAGAACCTGACTTTACGTTTTCTAAGGTTGTTTCGTACATGAAGTTTCGTTTTATTCAGTGCTCAATAGTCATCATACAGCACAAGAGTGCGACGCAAGCAAAGCCAAATAGTAGCGTTAAGCTCAGTACAAAATAACTACTTCTAATCAATTCGGGAACCAATCCCCGTCGTTAGCTGCACTCCTTAATATCCTGCATCAATCTTTTGGCAATATTGTTAGCCGTAGTTTCAAAATTGCTCTCGGCATAAATGCGAATGATAGGCTCTGTATTGGAAGTACGCAAATGCACCCAGTCCGTATCAAATTCAATTTTTAGTCCGTCTTCGGTATTGATCGGGTTATTCTTGTACTTCTTTTTTATTTTATCGAAAATGGCTTTTACGTCGATGCCGTTCTCCAGTTCAATTTTATTCTTCGAAATAAAATAATCGGGATAGTTGCCGCGGAAAGATTTCAGCCCTTTTTTAAAATTGGCAAAATGCGATAAAAACAAAGCAATGCCAATGAGTGCATCGCGGCCATAATGAAAATCCGGAACGATGATACCGCCGTTGCCTTCGCCACCAATAACGGCGTTCATTTCTTTCATCTTCTTCACCACGTTCACTTCGCCAACAGCAGAAGGAAAATATTCGCCGCCATGCTTTTGTGTAATTTCTTTCAAAGCCTTGGTGCTGCTCATATTGCTAACCGTGTTGCCCACTTTATTGCTTAAAATATAATCAGCCACGGCCACCAAAGTATACTCTTCGCCAAACATGCTGCCATCTTCGCACACAAAGCAAAGGCGGTCCACATCCGGATCTACAGCAATACCAAAATCAGCCTTTTGTTTAACCACTTCATTACTCAACGCGGTTAAATGCTCTGGCAGAGGCTCAGGATTGTGTGCAAATTTTCCATTCACTTCTCCATTCAACACAATTACTTCTGCAACACCCAACTGCTTTAGCAATTCGGGAACAATTAAAGCACCCGTAGAGTTGATGCAATCAACCACTACTTTGTATTCTTTCTTTTGGATTGCTTCTTCATTGGTCAGCGGATATTTTAAAACAAGGTCAGTATGTTTTTGCAAATAAGTAT
>JBQCJM010000374.1:0-2792 GCA_051952715.1 Flavisolibacter sp. | reverse complement strand
GTCAAAAAAAGCACCGCCAGGCAGCAAGGTCACCGTTTCTTTTCCGGCGTTGATCAGGTCTGCATCCAGTTCATCTTCCAAAGGATAAGGACCCATACCTAACATGCCGTTTTCACTTTGCAGCATAATAGAGATGCCTTGCGGAATATAGTTAGAAACCAATGTAGGTATACCAATGCCAAGATTTACATACATGCCATCTTTTAATTCCTGCGCAATTCGCTTAGCGATACCGTATTTATCGAGGGCCATTTAGTTTGTAGTTTATAGTTTGCGATTTGTTGTTAAATGCAGTGACTTACTGATATGAAAGAATTATTGTTCCATTCTCACTGTTTTACGTTCAATTCTTTTTTCATAATTGCTGCCCTGAAAAATGCGATGAACATATACGCTTGCTACATGAATATTATCAGGGTCCAATTCGCCGGATTCAACCAAATGCTCTACTTCAGCAATGGTTATTGTTCCTGCCTTTGCCATGGAAGTGGAAAAATTTCGTGTAGTTTTTCTAAAAACCAAATTACCGTAGCTGTCGCCCTTCCATGCTTTTACTATAGCAAAGTCTGCATGAAGTGCCTCTTCCATCAGGTATTTTTTTCCGTTGAACTCACGCACTTCTTTTCCCTCACCTACTTCTGTACCGTAGCCTGTAGGCGTATAAAAAGCCGGAATACCCATTCCAGCCATTTGAATGCGGGTAGCCAACGTGCCCTGTGGAATGAGATCAACCTCCAGCTCACCTTCCAATAATTGTCTTTCAAATTCTGCATTTTCTCCCACATAGGAACTCATCATCTTTTTGACCTGTTTGGTTTGCAATAACAGGCCTAAGCCAAAATCGTCTACCCCTGCGTTGTTAGAAATGCAGGTGAGATCTTTCACTCCTTTTTTCACTAAAGCGTTGATTGAGTTTTCGGGAATGCCGCAAAGGCCAAAACCGCCCAGCATTATAGTAGCGCCATCCTTAACATCGTGCAAAGCGTCGTCTGCGTTTTTGAAAACCTTATTCATAAGAAGCAATTAAGACTTCAAAAATAGCAATTTGAAAATTAGCCATTACGAGTTGATTTGCTAAGTAGCTACCTGTTTGCTGAGGAAGTTTACCGAAGGTACAAGAGTGCGACGCAACAGACGCTTGATAGCAGCATGCAGCCTGGCACAAAAACTATTCACAATAATTTGCCTTAATGCTAATCAGCAACAACTGGCTTCATGCCAGCAGTAATTTTTTCGGATTTTTTTTGAAGAGAATCAAATATGGGTTTTAGCAGATCGGGATGTGCCTCGTAATAATGAAGGCTTTTTTTAAAATCGTCCTTTGAAATTTTATGTATGTAAAAAACCTGTTGATACAGTTCTATGTGTTTTGATAAAGCGTTAAGCGAAGAATCTTTTCTCACGTAATAATCAGCCATTTCATCTGCTAACATAGCATCCCAAAGAACAGCCTGCATTTTTTGCGGAGGTAGTACATCCTTTGGAACTTTTGAACCGGAACAGCTAATTAGCAACACACAAGTAAGTGAGCAAAAAAGAAAACGGTTCATTTCAATTCGTTATAAGCGTTCGCATTTGTAATATCCAGTTTTGATAAAATTTCCCTGGCTTGTACTTTGGTTTTTTGATCTGCCCGACTGAAAGCTTTTACAAATTCGTTGCTTTTTCCCTGGAAGAAAAATTGGAGCACCATTGAGCCCGGATTTTCAGTATTAATTGTGTTCAAATAATTCAAAGCTTTTAGCATGCCTGTTCTGCCAGCACCATCGTTTTCATAAAACTGGTCAAGTCCTTTTCTGTAATAAGAATAAATAGCATCGTGAACCAAATTGAAACGATTGTCTGTGAGGCCTTCCACCAACTTAAACCTGTTGCGCAATCCATCAAAAGCTTTCCAACCACTGATCTGGCTTGATTCAGGCGCATTGTTGACGATGTATTGCGCCTTTTGAAAATAAGGATCACCGCCTTTGGGGGCAAACGAATCGTAATCCATTCCCAAAATAATATTGATGTAATAAGCCAAAACTGCCGTAAGGTTAGCAGTCATTGGATCGTTGCCCTGTATCCGGTTCTCATTAAATTCAACCGGCTGAAATTCAATGTACTTAAAAATAATATCCTGATCCTGAAAATTAATTATTGGCGACTCGTAAGTGCTATTATAAACCGGCCTTGCCGCCTGAACAGTGAGAGATGCCTTATAAACATTTTGTCCCATGTCCTGATCAATAGACAACTGAAAATTACACTTAATTTTTTCCTGCGGCTGGTATGTGTCAGTTGTCCATTTACGATTATTTAAAAAATTGGTAAGTGCAGTTTGCAGGGTTTGAAATGCTTTTTTCTGTGCCTGTGTACCCACACGATCCGTCATTATAGTTAACCTCGCCTGAAGTTCCTGCCCTCGTACGGATTGAACCCACAGCATGATTAAAAAAATATAAAATAGTTTTCTCATTATACTAATCTTATTATGGAGTCAACAATGTCTTTTGCTAACGCCTTTTTAGTCTTCAGTTCAACATCTTGTTGCATTCCATTTTTAAAGTAAAACCTTACTTTGTTTGTATCATGTCCAAAACCGGCGCCTTTGTCATTCAACGAGTTTAAAATGATCATGTCTGCGTTCTTGTCTTTAAGCTTCTTCAAAGCGTTTTCCTGTTCGTTATTGGTTTCAAGTGCAAATCCAACCAATAGTTGCTTGTCTGATTTTATTTTGCCCAGAGAAGCAAGAATATCCTGGGTCTTTTTTAACGATAACGTAAACTCTTCGTCCTTCTTTTTGATCT
>JBQCJM010000373.1:0-6114 GCA_051952715.1 Flavisolibacter sp. | reverse complement strand
TTCTTCGTTCAGCTCGCAGGAAGCTGGTGGCGAAGGTCCTGTTAACGGTTATGCCGCTGCCATTATCGATGGTGATATTAATACCTTCTGGCATTCAAGATGGTCTTCTAATGCTCCGGCGCCACCGCATTTCCTGGTAGTTGATATGGGTAAATCTTTATCAATAAATGGTTTTGTGTTTACGCAGCGTCAATCACTTACCAGGAACATTATGAACCTAAAAGTGGAAACGAGTAACGACGGCACCACCTGGACAGCGGTAGCAGGCAGCCCATTCTCGCTGGCAAGTATAAAAGAAAGTCAAACAAAAGGACTACCGTCTCCCATTACCTGTCGGTTTTTCCGGATGACTGTGCCTTCTACGGCAGATGTTTATGATGGCAGCCAGTTTGCAGCCTTGGGCGAAGTAGATGTATTACGTAATCCCGATCCATACTATAAAGGAAATTGGCATGTTAGCTTTAGTTCTCAGGAAGCTGGTGGCGAAGGCGCTGTCAGCGGGTATGCTACTGCCAGTATTGATGGAAACATTAGTACCTACTGGCATTCCGAATGGTCATTAGGCGGAGCCACACCACCCCATGTATTAACTTATGACATGGGACAAGCTTTGCCTATTAAAGGCTTTGTATTTGTTCAGCGTCAAAGCCTTTCAACAAATATTAAAAACATAGTAGTAGAAACCAGTACGGATGGTACAGTGTGGACACCGGTAAGTAATAGCCCTTTTGCGTTAACACAAACTAAACCGCCGCAGGCCAAAAGTTTGCCAGCTTCGGTTACCTGCAGGTATTTCAGGCTCACGGTGCCTTCTACTGCAGACATATTTGCTAACAACCAATTTGCGGCGCTTGCCGAAGTAGACGTTTATCATCAATAAAAAATGTTTACATGAAATACTGCCTTTAGGTGGTTGGATAAATAAGAAAGTTAACGGATGATGCCCCAATGAACTCATAAATCGGAAGGGGCTTCATCCGGCAATAATTAAAAACTAAAGCTATGCGGATGAAAAAAAATAGAATATTAATAGACACTGTTGTGATATTAACGTTATTGACGTTAATAGCGCCTTCCTGTAAACGTTATTACGATCCGCCTCCTTATTTTGAGGATAATACAGATACGGTGGAACCTAGTAGCAGAAAGGTATTGATCATTGCTATTGATGGCGCTGTAGGTAGCGAGTATAAAACCATTCAACCGCCTGTACTTACCGGTTTGCAGGCACATAGCAAGTACAGCTACGAAGCAGTTTCAGATGAAGTTACTACCGATGCAGCTTCATGGAAAACGTTGATCAGCGGAACATCATATTTTAAACACCAGATCCGCGATAGCTCATTTCTTTATTCACAACCCGCGGGTGGATCGGAACATACTGCACCACCTTTTTATCCTTCGTTTTTTAATTACCTGCTTAGTTCATCAAGGCCCGATACTAAAACATCTTTCATTTCTTCATGGAAAGATTTGAATAGCAGGCTGGCAACTGAAGTAGAAGACCAGGTAGTGAGTGTTGATGATGCTGCCGTGAAAGATTCAGCAGTTACGCGACTCAAAAATGGAAATTCGGATATTATGGTTGTTCAATTTAATGGTACAGCCATAGCAGGAAGAGCAAGTGGGTTTTCATCAACTGATTACAAGGATGCAGTATTGAAAGTAGATGGATATATAGGTGAATTGATGACAACCTTGAAGGCAAGGCCAGAGTACAATAAAAAAGAAGAATGGCTGGTGATCATTACTGGTACTCATGGCGGTGATGGCAACTCTTATGGTGGCCCTACGGAAAAAGAAGCCAACGTGATTTCATTTTATTACAATGAAAACATGAAGTCTACAGAGTTAATCAGGAACGGCTCTTTTGCAGGCGTGCAATTTAAGGGTAGGGATGATGCAACCATAAAAGCCCAGGTATTAGATGATGGCGGACTATACAACGCCGGAACCGGACAACAAACCATTCAAATTAAAATTAAAGGTCCTGGTCCCGGAGCATATCCTCACTTTTTTTCAAAAATGGTTAAGTGGCCTTCCACATCCGGATGGTCTATGTTTACCAGCGGTTCCAGTTGGGCTATTTCTGTAAGATCTACAACCAGTGGTGAAAGAAGAATACAAGCGTCTTCACCCAACGTTTTCGATAATCAATGGCATACATTAACCGTTGTTATTTACGACAGTGCAGGCGGCAAATGGGTTAAGCGTTTTACCGATGGAGCAAGAGTTGCGGATGTAACCTCAACAGTTAATTTAGGTTCTGCGTACGGAAGCATTGAGTCCGCAGCACCTTTAATGCTCGGATGGGGAGCAGATCCAAGTATGGGAGCAGTAACATTTTTCGCATCGGACGTTAGAATATTTAATACGGCGCTAACCGATGATGAAGTATTAAATAATCTTTGCCTTACAGACATAACGCAGCATCCGAAATATGCTAACCTCGTTGGTTACTGGCCTGGTAGCGATGGCTATGGTGGCCGTCTCAAGAACAAATTGCCCGGTAAAAAAGATTTTATTCTACAAGGGAGCTATCAGTGGTTGGGAGTTGCAGAATTACCTTGCACAATTGCGGCAAACACTAGTTCCGGTTCTACAAGCTTGCTGGTAAAATCTGTAGATGTGGTGCCAACTGTTTTCTACTGGCTTCGCATACCTGTAGCTTCATCATGGGGTTTAGAAGGAACTTCCTGGTTGTCGCAATACGAAACAGAGTTTGTAAAATTATAAGCAATTCATAAAGCCAGTGATCTGATTTTAGAACCACTGGCTTTTAATTAATTAAGACTCTCATATTGCACAACCGTTTGCATCATTCATCAACTGCTTATTGTTTTAATTTCACGTTTATGTAAGCCAGATCTGTTTATTAATTTTCTATGGTGCAAAGGAACAGTAAATGGGCCTCATCAAAATGACATTGGAATGATGGCCTATGCCAACGCTTATGAAAACATCCTTAGAAAAATTATACCGAAAACCAAAAAATAATAACGTAAAAATGAATAGAAAAGAATTTGTAAAGAATACCGGTCTGGCTGTTGCAGGAATGGCCATTCTTCCCTCAGGAAGTCTATTTGGAAGAGCTAAAGCCGATGCGAAAGTAAGAATAGCGGTTATTGGCACGGGTGCCCGTGGTATTGGCCATGTTGATCTTTTGCTGCGCAGAGATGACGTGGACCTGGTAGCCATTTGTGAGGTAGAAGAAAAGGCGCTTAACGGTACTAAAAACCTGATCTCGAAAAGCGGTAAAAAAATGCCTCAGGTTTATACGGGTGATATGTATGCCTGGAAAAAAATGCTTGAAAAAGAAAAACTTGATGGCGTAATAATAGCAACGCCGTGGGAATGGCATAAGCCAATGGTGATTGGTTCCCTGGAAGCAGGTTTGAAATACGTAGCTACAGAAGTAATATTGGGTATTACGTTGCAAGATCACTGGGATGTAGTGAAAGCGGCTGAGAAATACAACGCCAATGTAATGATGTTGGAAAATGTTTGCTACCGCCGCGATGTGATGGCTGTATTGAACATGGTGCGCCAGGGATTATTTGGAGAATTGATCCATTTGCAGGGCGGCTATCAGCACGACCTGCGCGAAGTGAAATTTAACGATGGTGTACATACGTATGGTCATGGCGTGGAGTTTGGAGAAAAAGGCTATTCTGAAGCGCATTGGAGAACGGAACACTCTGTGCATCGCAATGGCGATCTATACCCCACACATGGCATCGGACCTATTGCACACTACATCAACATCAACCGGGGCAATCGTTTTCTTTCCCTGTGTTCTTTCTCTTCCAAAGCAAGAGGTTTGCACAACCACATTGTAAAAAATGGCGGCGAAAATCATCCTAATGCCAAAGTGAATTTTAAGTTGGGCGATGTAGTAACTACTTCTATCAATTGTGTTAATGGAGAAACAATTTTATTACAACACGATACAAATTCTCCAAGACCTTATTCTTTGGGCTTTAGAGTACAGGGTACCGAGGGTTTGTGGATGGATGTGAATAAAAGCATTTACATACAGGATAAATCAAAGCAAAACGATGCATGGGATAATGCGCAGGATTGGTTTGAAAAATACGACCATCCGTTGTGGCAAAGATGGAGCAAGGAAACTGCCGGAGCAGGGCATGGCGGTATGGACTTTTTTGTAATTCATTCTTTCATCGAATCTATCAAGCGCAAAACACCAACACCGATGGATGTGTATGATGCTGCTGCGTGGAGCGCCATCACACCATTAAGCGAAAAGTCTATTGAATTAGGAAATGAAACAGTGGAGTTTCCTGATTTTACAGGTGGCCAATGGATGTATCGCAAACCGGTATTTGCTTTGAATAACGAATTTTAAATGAAGTATTATTGTTTAGCGATAGTATAGACGACAATAAAAATTGACAATAAATGGCTAAGCAACAAACATCTATCAATAAAGCCTTAAAGGCAAAATTTTTAAGTAATAATTTGTAAGAATGTCGCAATCGGTTTTGCCTGCTTATGGGCTGAAAGAAGAAACGGTAAAAATGGAAGCGTTTGGAAGTGGGCTGATCAACAGCACATGGAAGGTTACAACGCCTGAAAGGCAATATATTTTGCAACGTGTCAATCATGCTGTGTTTGAAAGACCCGATAGCATTGCATACAACATCAGGCTCATAGCAGATTATTTGCAACAGCATTGTCCCGATTACTGTTTTGTAGCACCGCTTACTACTACCGAAGGTGCCGAGATGATTTATTTGAAGGATGAAGGTTTTTTTCGACTGTTTCCTTTTGTAGCCGGTTCGCATTCCAAAGATGTTGCAGAAACACCCGAACAGGCTTATGAAGCTTCCGTGCAATTTGGAAGATTCACCAAATTATTGTCGGGGCTCGATGTTAGCAAATTAAAAATCACCATTCCCTGCTTTCATGATCTTGAATTGCGTTATGAGCAATTTTTACAAGCTCTTGAAAAAGGCAATAAGCAGCGCATCAAACAATCAGAAAATTTGATTGGTTCACTAATAGGCTATTCAGATATAGTTACAGAATACCGGAATATAAAACATAGCAATGCTTTCAAATTAAGAGTAACCCATCACGATACCAAGATCAGTAATGTACTATTTGATGCAAATGAAAATGGTTTGTGTGTGATTGATTTAGATACGGTGATGCCCGGTTATTTCATTAGCGATGTAGGAGATATGATGCGTACCTACTTGTCGCCGGTGAGTGAAGAAGAAAGCGATTTTTCGAAAATTGTAGTAAGAGATGATTTTTACAAAGCCATTGTTCAGGGGTATTATAGCGAAATGAAAGATGAACTGACGGCAACAGAAAGATCTTATTTTTTTTACGCTGGTAAGTTTATGATCTACATGCAGGCCTTGCGTTTTTTAACCGATTATATTAATGATGATGTTTATTATGGCGCCAGGTATGAGGATCACAATTTTGTTCGTGCAAAAAATCAATCTGTTTTGTTAGAAGATCTGGTTAAGAAAGAAAGTCATTTACAAAGCCTGCTCAATTTTAGTTAGCATAAATATTACAAGCCTTCAAAGGTTTTGAATTTCTGAAGGCTTACTTTATATTTCTGTCTTTTTGAAATATTGCAAACCGTGTTTGAAACGACTTCGCAAAACTAGAATCCCAAGCCTTTTTATTCAAATAGCCGTGCAAAATGATTTTCAAGGTGGTTGCGCATAGCATTGCGAAACAGTTCCGGAGACCCATCCTCTAAAATATCTACCAGGCCTTTATGCGATACGAAGGTGCGCAGCATTGGCTGCTTTTTCAACAGCCCGCTATTGTGCACATAATCAAAAACAGGCAGCAACATTTTCTGAAACTTTTTCAGTGTATTGTTCCCGGTGATCTCGTATAGTTTGCCATGAAAAGCAATTTCATGTTCTATATTGAACAAGTGATATTGCGTAGCCGGTGGTTCATTACTTACAATCCGGTTGAGTTCTTCAATATCTTCTTTTTTGATGCGTTGATAGATCAAATCAGCCAGACCCATCTCAAGTACCAGGCGAATCTCACAAATTTCTTTCAAGGTCTCCGGGTCTAGTATGTGAGGGTTCATACTCTTGCTCATCATGCCAAACA
>JBQCJM010000372.1:0-11410 GCA_051952715.1 Flavisolibacter sp. | reverse complement strand
CCATACACCCGGGCATATTAGTTTGTTTAGGGAGAAAGATGGTGTGTTGGTAGCCGGAGATGCGTTTGTGACCACCATGCAGGAGTCGCTGCTGGCAGTGGCTACGCAAAAAAGATTTGTTTGCGGTCCTCCTAAATATTTTACTCCCGACTGGGGCGCAGCAGCCCGTTCGGTAAAAGAACTGGCAGCGCTGGAACCTAATGTTATTGCTACGGGTCATGGTCATGCCATGTACGGCGATGTGGCGAGAAAAGAACTGCACAAGCTGGCAAGAGAGTTCTGGAAGCTGGGCATACCGGCAACGGGCCGCTATGTAAAAGAAGCAGCTACTTTTAATGCCGATGGCATACCTACACATATTCCTTCACGTAAAGGTATCCTGCTAAAGAAAATGGCAGTAGCCGCAGCCTTGTTTGCCATTGGCTATATTATTTCGAAACAGCGCAAAAGAACATCGGGCATTACTAAGCTGGTTGCTGATCAATTAGGCTCTACGTTAAAAGGCAGTGCCCTGGGTGCTTTGGGTGCTACGGCGCCTGCTTCGCCGGCTATGCCTGCTGTACCTTTTATACCGGCTATTTAATATAAAAGATGAAGGATAATAGCTTGATGTTGCTGGTGGGTTACCACAGATAAGAAAAAGAAAGATCACGCCGTTTTACTGATATTGAACTTTGCGGAAAGCATATCCGCAAAGTTCAATTATTCAATGTCATCGTAAAGCGACTACACAAGCTTTGATTTGCCTTGCATCTTCAGGACGCCGCCGCCATCGTTTTCTCTTTTACGTCTGTTCTCCCGGGATATTCCTTTAAGGCTTTTTCCAGGCAATCCATAGCATCGTTCAAGTCTTTTAGGTTCAAAACATACGCTAAGCGAACTTCATTTTTACCCAGGCCCGCTGTGCCATAAAAGCCTGTGGCCGGTGCCAGCATTACTGTTCTGTTATTATAAGAAAACGATTCCAGCAGCCACTGGCAAAATTTATCCGAATCATCAATGGGCACTTGGGCCATAGCATAAAAAGCACCACCAGGGTTAGGACAATATACACCGTGCATGGCATTCAATCTTTTCACGAGCAAATCTCTGCGTGATAAATATTCTGCTTTAGGCGCATCAAAATAAGATGAAGGAAGATCAACGGCGGCTTCTCCTAAAATTTGTGCTAAGCCGGGAGGGCTTAACCTTGCCTGTGCAAATTTCATGGCAGCATCGTAAACAGATTTGTTTTTTGTAACAAAGGCACCAAGCCTTGCGCCGCAAGCACTATATCGTTTGCTCACTGTATCCATCAATACTACATTTTCATCAAGTCCTGTCAGGTGCATGGCGCTTACATATTCACTGGAATAAGAAAATTCACGATAAGCTTCATCGGAGAAAAGAAATAAGTTATGCTGAAGGCAAATAGTTTTCAGGTCTTCCATTTCCTGCCTGCTGTATAAATAACCCGTTGGATTATTAGGGCTGCAAACAATGATGGCTTTGGTTTTTGGGGTGATCACTTTTTCAAATTCGGCAATGGGGGGCAGGGCAAAGCCATTTTCAATATGCGCTGTAATGGGAACTACTTTCACTCCTGCTGCAACAGCAAATCCATTGTAGTTGGCATAAAAAGGCTCGGGAATAATTACTTCATCGCCAGGATTTAAACAAGTGAAGAAACCAAACATAATGGCTTCCGAACCGCCAGTAGTAATAATGATCTGTTCCGGCGTTACATCAATACCAACGCTTTTGTAATACTGCACCAGTTTGCGGCGATAACTTTCGTTGCCGGCACTATGGCTATATTCTAAAACTTTTATCTCAGCATTGCGAACGGCGTCTAAAATACTCGGCGGCGTTTCTATGTCGGGCTGACCAATGTTAAGATGAAAGACCTTGATGCCTTTTTTCCTGGCTGCTTCTGCATAAGGAACCAATTTGCGAATAGGAGAGGGTGGCATTTGCTGGCCACGTTCAGAAATTTGTAACATGGCGCAAAGATAACCGCAGATTGTGGGGAAATGATCAATGAGTAGTGAGTTCGTATTTATGCGTAGGAGATATTTTATAACAGGCAGTTCAATAACAGCAGTGGTTGGCTTATTACAATAAAAAATCCCCCGCCGCAGCGAGGGATCATCAATATGTTTGAACTCAAAAAATTATTTTGTTCCGCCTTTCTTTGCAGCTTTTTTGGCAGCCTTGGCTTCGTCTTTGGCTTGTTTAGCTTTTTCTATTTCTGCCTTTTTATATTCGTCAGTTTTTCTGTAAGCATCATATGCGGTAGCATCTACAACTTCGCCGGTAATGTTCACAATTTTGGGTTGTTGATAACCTGCAATTTTTACATTTACTGCTTTATCAAAATGACCCATAGCGGCCGCGTTGTAACCCACTTTTAATTTAGAAACACCACCCGGTGCAATAGGCTCTTTCGAAAATTCAGGTGTGGTGCAACCGCAACCAGCCCATGCGTTTTCAATAGTGATCGGTTTGTCACTGGTGTTGGTAATAGTGAAATACGTTGTTACCGGAACGCTTTGCTTGATCTTTCCGAAATCGTACTTTTCAGTACTTACTTTAATTACTTCGTCAGCTTTTTGCTGAGCCATGGCAGTAAAGCCTGCGGAAAATACGGCGGCTAATAAAAGAAGCTTTTTCATTTCTTATTGTATTTGTTGTTTTAAAAAATTGACAGAAGCGTTGGACGGAGCCGATCCGGCAGGAGCCTTCCAAACAGTTCCCTTTATCTTGATTTGTTTTGTCTGATTTCCGTTGTATGTAACCGTAATAAATTTTTCAAAATGGCCTTCGGCTGCTGCGTTATAACCCACTTTTATCTTATCGGTAGCACCGGCCGCAATAGGTTCGCGGTTCCATTCAGGCGTGGTGCATCCACAACTGGCTGTTACATTTTCTAATTTCAGCGGTGCTGCTGTTTTATTGGTTACATCAAAATAATGATAAACAGGCTTGCCTTGCGGTATGCTGCCGAAGTCGTACTCAATTTCTTTCAGGTCAATGGCTTCTTTTACATCCTGTGCTTTCGGGGCAGAAAGGCTTAGCAGCGAAAAGAAAAGAATCAGTATCTTTTTCATAAGAAAGCTATTGAACCCAAAAATAATATAATCCCTTTGTAAAGTGCAACCCAAACTACAATTTGTGTTTTTTTAACGATGAAACCTTAAACCCTATTTTTGTCACATGGAAAATACATTCGAAGCCCAGCAGCACTCTTTGGAGCAACTGTCGTTTGACAGCTTTAGAACCGAAGTTCTTCAGGACTACCGATGGGTTTGCGTAAGCCGTGAGGCCAGCCTTTTAGGCCGTAAAGAAGTGTTAACGGGTAAAGCCAAGTTTGGCATTTTTGGCGATGGTAAGGAAGTGGCACAGGTGGCTATGGCCAAGTTTTTCCAGCCGGGAGATTTCCGGTCAGGTTATTATAGGGATCAAACTTTTATGTTTGCCAGCGAACTGTCAACTATTGAACAGTTTTTTGCACAGCTTTACGCCGATCCTGATGTAAAGAATGAACCTTTCAGTGCAGGCAGGCAAATGGTTTCTCACTTCGCTACTCCTTTTGTAGATGAGCAGGGCAATTGGATGAACCTGGCAGAAAGAAAAAACATTTCTTCCGACATAGCCCCAACCGCAGGTCAAATGACCAGGGCCTTAGGATTGGCTTTTGCTTCCAAATCATTTAGAAATATAAGAGAGCTGCAGCAATTCCCCAATCTTTCTAACAATGGTAACGAAGTGTGTTTTTGCACCATAGGCGATGCTTCCACATCCGAAGGCCAGTTTTGGGAAACCATTAATGCCGCAGGCGTATTGCAGGTGCCATTGGTAGTTTTTGTTTGGGATGACGGCTATGGCATTTCTGTTCCTAAAAAATATCAAACAACTAAAAGCTCTATTTCTGAAGCTTTGAGCGGCATGCAAAAAGAAGATGGAACAAATGGCATTCATATTTACAAAGTAAAGGGCTGGGATTATGCGGGCATGTGCGAAACATTTGAAGAAGGCATTCGCCTGGCCAGGGAAACACATACGCCTACCTTGTTTCATGTAGAAGAGATTACGCAGCCGCAGGGTCATTCCACGTCGGGCAGCCACGAACGCTATAAAGCACCCGAAAGACTGGATTGGGAAAGGCAGTGGGATGGAATGAGAAAAATGAGAGAATGGATATTGGCTAATGTACTGGCTACCGACGAAGAGTTAGACGATATTGAAAGACAAGCCAAAGAGCAAGTTCGAACGGCCAGGCTACACGCATGGGAAGCTTATCTGCAACCTATACGCAACCAGGTGAGCCGTTGTGTTGATTTAATTAATGATGTAGCAACAAAAATTGCTGATCATGCTAACGAACTAAATGCTTTATCAAAAGAATTAGCATCCATCAAAGAACCATTGCGTCGCGATGTGATGCGTATATTGAATGCAGCCATTGACGTTGTTAGTACTAATGATGCAGGCTATTGGCTGAAAGATTATTACGGTGATCTCCAAAAACAGAATGATGAACTTTTTAGTTCTGATTTATATAACGAAGGCCCAAAAAGTGCATTGAATGTGAAAGGGGTTCCTGCAGTTTATGCCGATAATGCACCTATTGTAAATGGCTTTGAAGTATTGAACCGCTATTTCGACGGGCTTTTTGCCAGCAACCCAAAAGTAGTAGCCTTTGGTGAAGACCTTGGCTACATTGGCGACGTAAACCAGGGCTTTGCCGGTCTGCAGGCTAAGTATGGACAAGAAAGGATTTTTGATACCGGTATTCGTGAGCTCACTATTATGGGGCAGGGCATTGGATTAGCTATGCGTGGCTTGCGGCCTATAGCTGAAATACAATACCTTGATTATTTGTTGTATGGCTTGCAACCTTTAAGCGACGATGCGGCTACCTTGCATTATCGTACCAAAGGCCAGCAAAGCTGCCCTATTATTGTGCGCACAAGAGGCCATCGTTTGGAAGGGATTTGGCACAGCGGCTCGCCAATGGGTGTGGTTATTAATGCACTGCGGGGTATGTACGTATGTGTTCCAAGAAATATGACGCAGGCAGCCGGCATGTATAACACATTACTGCAAGGAAACGACCCTGCCATTGTTATAGAATGTTTGAATGGTTATCGTTTAAAAGAAAAATTGCCCAATAATCTTTTAGAATTTAGCGTGCCATTAGGCATTCCCGAAATTATAAAAGAAGGAACTGATGTAACCGTTGTTAGTTACGGTTCTACATTGCGTGTAGTGATGGATGCAGCAAAAATGCTGGAAAAGCAAAACATCAGTTGCGAGATTATAGATGTGCAAACACTTTTGCCTTTTGATAGTCACCATGCAATTGTAGCATCGTTGAAAAAAACAAATCGCATTGTGTTTGTTGATGAAGATGTGCCGGGCGGTGCCGCAGCTTATATGTTCAACAAAGTAATGGAAGAGCAGAAAGGTTATCGCTGGCTGGATGTAGCACCAAGAACCATTACTTCAAAAGCTCATCGGGCAGCCTATGGCAGCGATGGTGATTATTTCAGCAAGCCCAATGCTGAAGAAGTAGAAGCAGTGATCAAAGAAATGATGGCCGAATAGGATAGTTGAATTATTCATAGGTTGAAAGGTTGAGTTGGAAATGAAAGTTCTAAATAATTGATGTCGCCCCTTTTGCTTAACTGAGAACGTATCAATTCAAACCTATTCCCTTTATCTTTAAACCTGCATGTACTCCAATTTTCTTAACCTTATTGATATTCTCGGCACATTTGCCTTTGCGATATCGGGTGTTTTTTCTGCTATGGAAAAGAAGCTCGATCCCTTTGGTATCCTTATCATTTCATTTGTAACGGCTATTGGCGGCGGAACGGTGAGAGATGTGCTGGTAGGAAATCTTCCGGTTAATTGGTTGCAGACCGGCGGCACCGTGTGGCTGATATTTATAACAGCCATTGTTACCATGCTTTTTGGCTCGTACCTCAAACACCTGAATACACCTTTATTTTTGTTTGATGCATTAGGCCTTGGATTGTTCACTATTATCGGTCTTGAAGTAGGAATGAAACATAACTTTAGTCCCGGTATTTGTGTGGCATTAGGAACAATATCCGCTTGTTTTGGCGGTGTGCTTCGCGATGTGCTGCTGAACAAAGTGCCGTTGATCTTTCAAAAAGAGATTTATGCATTGGCCTGCATTATTGGTGGTATTGTTTATTATATACTGTCTAAAACCGGCGCTGGCGGCGACGTTTCCAAAGTTGGCTGTATTCTTTTGATCTTTGCTATTCGTATAGTGGCTGTGCGTTTCCGGTTATCGCTGCCGCGAATTCCTCTAAAATAATTTTTATGAATCTTACTGTTTATCATGTTGATGCTTTTGCAGAAAAAATTTTCCAGGGCAATCCTGCTGCTGTTATTCCATTAGAAGAGTGGCCGGAAGATGAACTGATGCAGAAAATTGCTATGGAAAATAATTTAAGTGAAACAGCCTTTTTTGTAAAAACAGAGGAAGGCTATTACCTGCGCTGGTTTACGCCTGAATATGAAATTGATTTATGCGGCCACGCTACGTTAGCTTCGGCTTATGTCATTAAAAATTTTTTGGAGCCGCATTTGGCGGAGATCAATTTTTCAACACAAAAAGCAGGCGTGTTAAAAGCTTTTGCGGCAGATGGCGTTTATACATTAGATTTCCCTTCACGCAAGCCTCAGCCTTGCACTGTGCCGGATAAGCTATTGTTGTCAGTAGGCGTTAGCACGGTTGTAGAAGTACTGCGTTCGAGGGATTATTTTATCGTTTTGCCTGATGAAGAAGCAGTGAAAAACATTGAACCCTATTATACACTGATGAAAGAGTTGGACACAATAGGAGTGGTTGTAACTGCCAAAGGGCAATCGGCTGATGTTGTATCAAGATGTTTTTATCCCGGCGCAGGCATTCCCGAAGACCCGGTTACCGGTTCGGCGCATTGCAACATTGTACCTTACTGGAGCGAAAAGCTGGGCAAAGTGAAATTGTTCTGCAAACAACTTTCACCAAGAGGTGGCGATTTACAATGTGAATTAAAAGGCGATCGGGTTTTAATGAGTGGTAAATGTGTATTATACCTTGTAGGGGAAATAACACTATGAACTTAACCCCTTTACAAGAACGACGGTTAAGGCAAACCCAGGATCAAATTGCTTTTTTTGAAAAGCAATGCAAACCAAAGACACGTGGTATATACTTCGTTCGGCTTTGTTTTATACGCTGCTATTTTATGCTATAGATTTTTTGGCTGGCATTTTTATCGATAGGAAATCGGTGATGCCATATTTTGCAAATTTTAGTTGGTTTAAATTTTTGTTCAACTGGATAGCATGGATTGGAATTCAATATCTATTTGTTATAAAAGGTAACAGTAGCCAGTTAAAACATAAAAAGAAAGAACTGCAGAAGCTGAAAGAAAGATATGCCTCAATTGAAGATGTTGCTTAAAAAGCCCCTTATAAAAACCTGCTTTTTGTATCTGCCGTAGGCACTATGCACTGGTTTTTTTTTCCAAACCATTGATAGCGGTGTTTTGAGACAAATTCATATACCGCATCACGCAGAAACTTAGGAACGATCCAAAATATTTGCATCCATTTCCAATACCACGGAAGTTGATTAAATAATTTTAAGGCCGCCGTTGACTTGCGGGAAGTGATGCCTTTGTTAATAAATAGGAACGATTGCCGGTAACCGGCAGGAAACCCATATTGTACCAGCATTTTTTTGCCGGCTTCTGATTGCAAGGCTGCAAAACGTAACTTTTTTTCTTTGTCCTGCTTAATTAAAAAGTTGACAACACCATTGCAAAAATTGCAAACACCATCGAAAAGAATGATTGGTTTATCATTTTCCACAAGGCAAATTTATATCGGGTCGTGGAAACATTATTGAACGTTCTGCAATCTTTCCATTACCGATTGCTTATAGAGCCTGCCAACAGGAATTTTATTTTGGCCTAACTTCAATGAAAGGGCATTATAGCCCGAGATTTTGCTGAGCGAAACAATGTAAGACCGGTGTACCCGCATGAATTTGTGCTCCGACAAAAGATTTTCAACAGCGCTGATAGATCGTTTTACCAGGAAATGGCTGCCTCCTGAAAGAAAAACTTTTACATAATCCTTCCAGCTTTCTATGTACTCAATATCATTCACAAAAATCTTTTTCATGTCTCTATCCACCTTCAAATAAATAAAAGCAGCGGGATCAGGATTTTCATTTACCGAAGCCGCAGGTATTTCACGACCTATCAGCCGGTTCAATTTAGTAATGGCTTTGAAAAAACGTTCAAAAGAAACTGGTTTGATAAGATAATCTACAGCATCTAATTCAAATCCATCAACGGCATACTCCCTGTAAGCTGTAACGAAAACCACTTTGGGCGGATTGGCCAGGTTCTTTAAAAATTCTGTACCGATGATTTGGGGCATTTTAATATCCAGGAAAATAACATCGACTGTTTTTTGTTGTAGCACATTCAGCGCCTCGATGGCGTTTCGGCACTGGCCCGCTATTTCCATTCCGTTGATGGAGGAAATATAATTGGCCAGCACTTTTAATGCCGGTGGTTCATCATCTATGAGCAAACAACGAAGTTTCATATGGAATAGTTTGAGCAGCCGGCGACACCTCCGGCGATAAGGTATAAACCGGCGCACTGCCGGTTAAATTAACCATCAATGAAACCACAAAGAAATCCCCTTCGTCATTTATCTTCAACTCGTGTTTTTCTGGGTAAATAAACTCGAGACGTTTTCTTACATTATTGATGCCTATGCCATTATGGTTGTATAACCTGTATTCATTTTTGCTATTGGTAATTTTGCATTTTAGTATGTCATTCGTTACGGATAAATCTACTCCCAGCCACGGTTTTTCAATTTGTTCTGAAGCTCCGTGCTTAAAAGCGTTTTCCAAGAAGGGAAGCATTAACAATGGAGATATAAACTTGTCTTTGATCTCGCCTTCTACACTCCATGAAATTTCTATTTTATTGCCATAACGTTCCCTTTCGAGGCCAATATAATTTTTTAGAATTTCCACCTCTTTTTCCAATCTTACTTCTTCGCTTTTGCAATCGTAGAGCATGTAGCTGAGCAGGGAGGAAAGTTTTAAAATAAGAGCCGGTGTTTTTGGAGATTTGTCGAGAGAAAAAGAATAAATATTATTGAGCGTGTTGAACAAAAAATGTGGATGTATCTGTGCTTTCAATAATTGCAGCTCTGCGGTTGTCCTTTCCCGTTGTACAAGCATCCAATCTCTCTGCTTAATGGTCCAGAGTTTAAAAAAGTTTATCACCATTGCACTACCTGCCGAGGTGGTCATGCAAAGGTAACTTGAAGGAGCGGGTATGATTCCGTGTTGCTGATAAATATTTTTCAAATGCAGTGCCTCTTGTAATGGAATATATACATAGAGCCTGTATGCACCATTAATAAACAATCCTGCCGCACCCCAGGTGAGTATAACCAAAAAAAATTGCCATACTTTGCCTTTTAACAGCAGGTGTGGAATTGCTCCATACACCAGAGGGTAGCCAAACAAAATGAATACAGGTACCCACACTATCATGCTAAATACTTGACGGCCAAAAGAAAAATCAGATCCTGTAACGATCCAGAAAATAGCCCACACTGTTATATGAAAAGACCAATAAGATGCATGCCGCCATACCCGGTAGCGGGATGAAAAAATAAACTCATTGCCAAGAAAGGAGTTCAACTTCATTCGATACAAATTAAGCATTTATACCGATGATTTTTTCAACAAGGGACGATAAATAGACTAAATGCCGTTATTCCAGACAAACAGCTTTTTTCTTTCCTGAAAGCCATTTAACTCATCTGCCCGTTTTATTACCATTGAACCGAAGAGTTCAGCGATTAAAATTTATTAAACTGTTTGCTGTTTTTATTTTGCCATTGTTTCCGCATCAATCATCCAAATCCAGCTGAATAGCAGCCTGCATTAAAAAGTACCTGGTTTTATTCTCACTTTAAAAAACAAAAAAAATGAAAAATTCATCTAACAGTATTCTGCGCTGCAAGGAAGAATCCTTTGTGCAACGCCATTTATGGTTTGGTGTTATGCTTGATATTGTATTGGTCCTTTGCGCCATAGCTTTAATTACTCTGTTATTGACATAGGCAGTCCTAATCTTAACGATACATCGAAAACTGAACGTCCATGTATACAATAAATCATTTTCCAACTTCAAAACAAATGTTATGAACCACAATGCCAGGAAAATTTGGTCATTGCTTTTCAGCTTTATGTTCTTTCTCATTTCCTGTCAGAAAGAAACATCTACCAAAAATTCTAAAACGCAGGCAGAAGATGTTGCAGCAAAAAAAGATCAGGAACACGGTCATTTGCAACAAACCAAAACTTACTCTTCCGATGTTGTAAAAAAATGGCTGGAATTACAAGTGCCGCTTTTGTATTCTCCACCTACGCCTTACGGCGTAAACCCCGGCAGATTTATGGCTTATTGCGGTGTAGCGGTATACGAGTCGGTGGTGCCAGGTATGCCTGCTTATCAAAGTTTGTATGGCCAGCTGAACCAAATGCCCCAAATGCCAAAAACAGAGCCAGGTAAAGCCTATCACTGGCCTACTTGCGTTAATGCAGCCCTTGCCGAAATGACCCGGAAACTCTTCACCTTCACTTCTGCAACCGATGCCGCGGTACAACAACTTGAAAATGACTTGAATACTACGTATGAAGCCGAAATTGGAAACGCTGCAACTTTTGAACGCTCCAAAATGTTTGGAAAAGCAGTAGCGGAAAAAATTTTTAACTGGTCTGCCACAGACAGGCCCTGGACCAGTTGGTCTGCCTATACATTAACCCACAACGAACCAGGGTATTGGTGGCCGGAAAACAACATTCCGTTAATTCCCAATGGAATTGCTTATTGGGGAGAAACACGCACTATGGTACCAGGCAGTATAGAAAATGTTATGTCCCTGCCGTATGAATATAGCGAAGACCATAACTCGCCCTATTATAAAGATTATAAGGAAGTGTATGATATTTCCAAATCACTTACGCCTGCTCAAAAACACCAGGCAAAATATTATGATGATCCAGGTGTTAATGGCTGGCCGGCCGGCGCAAGCTATATTTCTGTGTTTAAACAAATTATCGAGCAGCTAAATCCCTCGCTTGATATTACTGCCGTGGCTTATGCCAAAGCAGGTATGAGCCTGATGGATGCTACAATTGGTTCTTTCAAAGCTAAGTTCACTTATTTAAAAGAAAGGCCCTTCCAATTTATTCGCAGGGTGATAGAACCCTCTAATGATCCTGTCACCTGGTGGAAGCCTTTTATTCCCACGCCGCCTTATCCCGATTTTCCCGCTAATCATGCCACCTTCAGCGGAG
>JBQCJM010000371.1:0-2689 GCA_051952715.1 Flavisolibacter sp. | reverse complement strand
CGACGTAAAAGATGTGCTGGACGCCATTCGTCATTTAAAGGAAGGCAGTAAAGCCTATATAGTTTCTGCATTTAAGCAACACCGCAACCGCGATGAAAGAGAAGAGCTAAAAATTTTGATGCAAAAGGGCTTCACCCGGATTTACGTTTCCCCGTTTTCATACGTACAAAATGAAAATCCCGTTAAGGAAGGAACGACTTATCATATTGAAGATTTGCTTTCGTCGCCGGATCATTTTGTTGCTGCCTTTAAATACCCTGAGAACGTTTATGTACTCATTGACCGTATTGTGGTAAAAGAATTTGATGAAGACGATGAACACCGCTTGTCCGATTCTATAGGCACCGCTTTTTATGAAGGCGAGGGTGATGTGTATGTAGAAGTGGACGGTGAAAAGTTATTGCACTTCAACAACCGCTTTGAGTTGGATGGGATGAGTTTTGAAGAACCTTCTCCTAACCTGTTTTCTTTTAACAATCCTTATGGTGCTTGTCCTACATGCGAAGGATTTTCATTGGTATTAGGCATTGACGAAGACCTGGTGATCCCCAACAAACTACTTAGTGTATATGAAGGCGCCGTGGCGCCGTGGAAGGGAGAGAAGTTGGGCAAATGGAAAGAAGATTTTGTAAAAAATGCCCGCAAGTTCGATTTTCCTGTTCATAAAGCCATAGCTGATTTAACCAAGGAGCAGTACCGTACACTTTGGGAAGGCAATGAATACGTATATGGTATCAACGATTTTTTTAAAGAAGTAGAGCAAAACTTATACAAGGTTCAATATCGTGTTATACTTAGCCGCTATCGGGGCAGAACTTTATGTCCCGAGTGTCATGGTTATCGTTTGCGCAAAGAAGCCTTATATGTAAAAGTGCATGGAAAGCATATTGGTGAACTGAGTGAAATGCCCATCGCAGATTTGAAAGATTGGTTTACCGGGGCAGAAAAAGAATTTACAGATTTTGAAAAAGAAGTTGCAAAGCGGATTTTAATAGAAATCAATCTTCGCATTGATACCATGCTGAATGTTGGTCTTGGCTATCTTACTTTAAACCGTTTAGCCAATACATTGAGCGGCGGGGAAAGTCAGCGCATTCAGCTAACGAGAAGCCTCGGAAGCAATCTTACCAACTCTCTTTATATATTAGATGAACCTTCTATTGGCTTACATCCACGAGATACTTTCAATCTTATTCGTGTTTTAAAAGACCTGCGTGATCTGGGAAATACGGTTGTAGTAGTAGAACACGATGAAATGATGATGCGGGAGGCAGATCATATTATTGACATGGGGCCGCTGGCTTCTCACCTTGGTGGTGAAGTGATTGCTGAAGGTAATTATGATGCTATTATCAATAACTCCGAAAGCCTCACCGGAAAATATTTAAGCGGGCAATTAAGCATCGAAGCGCCAAAAAAAGTTCGTAAATGGAACGAATCCATTACTATAGAAGGAGCAAGACAGCATAATTTAAAAGATATTACTGTTGAATTTCCATTGAATGTTTTATGCGTTGTGAGTGGTGTAAGCGGTAGCGGAAAAACCACGTTGGTCAAACACATTCTTTATCCCGCTTTGAAAAAATTGCAGGGAGAAGCGACTGATAAAGTTGGATTCCATAGAGCCATTACCGGCGATATAAACACCATTACACAGGTGGAAATGGTAGATCAGAATCCTATTGGTAAATCTTCAAGAAGTAATCCTGTAACATATATAAAAGCCTGGGACCACATCCGTGATTTATATGCTTCTCAACCTTTAAGCAAAATGCGTGGATTTCAACCCAAGCACTTTTCTTTTAACGTGGATGGGGGGCGGTGCGATGCGTGTAAAGGGGAAGGAGAGAAGATTGTAGAAATGCAGTTTTTGGCCGATGTGCATTTAACCTGCGAAGTGTGCCATGGCAGAAAGTTCAAAGAAGAAGTGCTGGAAGTGCAGTATAAGGGCAAAAATGTTTTTGAAGTTTTGGAAATGAGTGTAGATGAAGCCATTGAATTTTTTAAAGATGAAAAATCAATCAGCAATTCGATAAGGCCGTTAAGCGAAGTAGGCTTGGGTTATGTAAAGCTGGGCCAGTCTTCCGACACACTTTCTGGCGGTGAAGCACAAAGAGTAAAGCTTGCCTCTTTTCTCGGTAAAGGGAAAAGTGCAGGGAAAATTTTATTCATTTTTGATGAACCCACGACAGGGCTTCACTTCCATGATATAAAAAAGTTACTGGCTTCTTTTAATGCATTAATTGAGCAAGGCCATTCTATCATTGTTATTGAACACAATACGGATGTTATTAAAAGTGCTGACTGGTTAATTGATCTTGGTCCCGAAGCCGGCATTAACGGCGGCTATTTAGTATTTGAAGGCAAGCCTTCTGATCTCAAAAAAGTTAACAGTAGCTGGACTGGAAAATTTTTATAAGTATCGATCATTTGCATTTTTATCAATGATATTTCACATTTATTCTGAGAAAAAGCCATACATTTATGCCATCTCACATCCTCTGTAAAAATCCCTAAGAAAATTACAATACCTTCTCGAAATCCTTACTCAATTTCCTCTGAGGCCACTTTTTCTTAACCTTAAACTTTTTTAAAAATGAGAAGGATTTTTACATTATTTATTGCATTCTTTTTAATTGCGTCGGCACAAAACGTTTTTGCACAAACTTGTACAACTGTTGCTACATCA
>JBQCJM010000370.1:0-31082 GCA_051952715.1 Flavisolibacter sp. | reverse complement strand
CTTCATTTTTTTGACAAAATGAACCTTGAAGGCGTACTGGTGGAAGACCAGAAAAAAGATACGCTTTTATATGCAGGCACCGTGCAGGTTAGTATTACGGATTGGTTCTTTTTGAAAGACAAAGCTGAATTAAAATATATCGGGCTTTCTGATGCCATTGTCAATTTTAACCGCACAGACTCGGTATGGAACTATAATTTTCTTGGAAAATACTTTGCTTCTTCTGACACCAATACTAAAAAGAAAGCAGGCATTGCCTTCGATCTGAAAAAAGTGGTGATGCAAAACGTAACCTTTCTGCAGAAGGATGCATGGGTAGGCACCGATTTCACAGCCAAAGTAAAATCGCTTGACCTGGATGCCAACGAGATTAGTGTCACCAACAAAACCATAAACATCGCCGATCTCAATCTTGTAGAACCTTATTACGCCACTTTCAATTACAAAGGCAACAAACCCAAGATAACTGATGTTGCAAAAACGAAAGATACTTCTGAGCCATCGGAATGGAATGTGGTGCTGCACAATGTGAAGGTGACCAATGGCAGGTTTAAGATGGACAACGAAAGCAAACTGGCAGCGGCCGGTGTTTTTGATCCGGAACATATTGATTTTAACAAAATCAGCGGCAGCTTCAAAAATGTAGGCTGGGCAAAAGATACCATAAGAGGCGCCGTGAACATTTCGGCACAGGAACGCAGTGGCTTTGTAATAAAATCGCTAAAAGCCAATACCACCTTTCATGCGCAAGCCATGATTTTTAAGGACCTTTTCTTACAAACCAACCACAGTACGCTGGGCAATTATTTTTCCATGACCTACAAAAACGGTATGAAGGATTTCAATCATACTGTTATGATGGAAACTAATTTCAGTAAGGCGTCTTTGGCAAGTGACGACATTGCTTTTTTTGCGCCGGCCACAAAAGACTGGAACCGGGTGATCAGTTTAAATGGAAAAGTAAAAGGAACAGTAGATGCCCTGAACGCTAAAGACCTCGAAATATGGGCAGGTGATAAAACCTATGTCAACGGCAATATGAGCATTGTAGGCCTGCCTAATATTGACGAAACGCTATTTAATATAGAAGCCAGGGATTTGAGAACAACTTATGCCGATGCCGTAAATTTTGTTCCGGCTTTGAGGAACGTTACCACGCCCAACTTGCGCAAGTTGCAGTACTTACACTTTCAGGGTACTTACACCGGGTTTATAAACAACTTTGTCAGTTACGGAACTATTCAAACAGCATTAGGATCGTTAAACACTGACCTGAACATGCAGTTTCCTAAAAAAGGCGAACCGGTGTATTCGGGCAGGTTATCTACAAACGGCTTCCAGTTAGGGCAATTTTTAAACAGTGAGCAATTAGGTATTGTTGCCTTTAACGGCGCCATTAAAGGCAATGGCTTTAACTGGAAAACACTGGATATGAATATTGATGGTACAATTCATCGCTTTGGCTTTGGCGATTATGTGTACCAAAACATAACAGCAAAAGGAACGTTGAGCAACCGCAAGTTCAATGGCGACTTTGTTATTAAAGACCCCAATATTGACCTGGCTTTAAAAGGATTGATTGATTTTACAGGGAAAGCGCCATTGTTCGATGCTAAAGCCAGTATTGTAAAAGCTAACCTAAAAGCTTTGCATCTTAGCAAAGACGATGTGGAATTGAGCGGTGATTTTGATTTGAATATGCAGGGAAGTTCTTTGTCAGACCTGTTGGGCAATGCCCGCATCAGCAATACTACTTTATTACACAATGGTAAAAGGCTTGCTTTTGATTCACTGGTTGTTTCTTCTAATTATATTAATGGCGTAAAAACTTTAAAAGCTACATCGAATGAATTTAATGCCACCATCAACGGCAATTTCGACCTAAATAGTTTGCCACAGACGTTTACCTTGTTTTTGAGCCGCTACTATCCTTCCTACATAAAAGCGCCGCGAAATGTAAAAGCGCAAAACTTCAATTTTGATATCACCACGGGTGTTGTAGAAGACTATATCGGTTTAATAGATACCAGCCTTTCAGGCTTCAACAACAGCCACATTACCGGCTCACTGAATACCACAGCCAATACCATGACCGTGGACGCCGATATACCTTATGTTTCTTACAAGCAGTATAATTTTTCTGATATAAAAGTGAATGGTAACGGCAATTTGGAAAAACTGGTAGTGACGGGACAAGTAAATAATGCTGTTGTAAGTGAAACGTTTAATTTCCCTCAAACTACTTTCAGCATTGAAGCGCAAAACGATGTTTCTAACCTTACCATTAACACCGAGGCCAACCAAACTATTAATAAGGCTAATCTTTCCGCCCAAATAAAAACTTTCAGTGACGGCCTTACGGTTCTGTTCAATCCATCTTCTTTTGTGCTGAATGGGAAAAACTGGAGCATTGACCAGGGCGGTGAATTAAATTTCAGGCGAAACACGGTAGTACAGGGTCAATTGGTTTTAAAAGAGTCGAACCAGCAGGTAGAGATCAGCACACAACCTTCTGCTATTGGTAACTGGAACGATCTTCATGTGGCATTGAGAAATTTAAACCTTGGCGATATTTCTCCTTTTCTTTTGCCCCATAACCGGCTGGAAGGTTTACTGCATGGAGATATAGTGGTGGAAGATCCGCAAAACAAATTCAACGTTACGGCCAATCTGCATACCGATGAACTGAGATTGGATAACGATTCGCTTGGGCAGGTAGAACTGGCAGCTTTATACAATAACAAGAATGGCATGCTGACGGGTAAGGGAAATAATCTCGACCCTGATCATCATATTGATTTTGACCTGGCCATGGACCTCAAAGACAGTACAAACACATTTACTGATAGAATATCGCTGCATCCAAGAAACTTTCAGTTGAAATATTTAGAACGGTTCGTTGGTGCCTTATTCACCGACATTCAGGGCTATCTCACGGGTGATATTGATATACTGGGGGAAGGTGCCAACCGTGATTATATAGCCAAAGCCAAAATAAAAGATGCAGCCTTTAAAGTGGTATTCACACAGGTCTCCTATAAAATTGACGATACAGAAATCGAACTAAAGAAAAATGAAATTGATTTTAACAACATCAGGCTGCGGGATAAGAATGGAAATATAGCCGTGCTAAAAGGCACCATCAAGCATCATTCTTTCGCGGATATGTATTACGACCTTGTTGTACAATCACAATCACCGCAAATTGAATTATTGAATACCACTTATAAAGACAACCAGCAGTTTTACGGCAGGGCCAAGGGTTCCGGAACTTTCGTTTTGGTGGGTCCGCAGAAAGATATGCAGATGATCATCGAAGTAAAGGCTTCAGAAACCGATAGCTCTTATATTACATTGCCACCGGCCAATACCAGGCAAAGCGGGCAGGCTGCCTTTATGGTGGAGAAAAAGTATGGTACCGAAATGAACGCTTCGGTTTTAAGCGGTGCTGCCACTAATTTGAAATATGATATTACGCTTACGGCCAATCCGCATGTAAATATGGAAGTGGTACTGGACGAACTAACCGGCGATATTATCAAAGGCAGAGGCTCGGGTACGCTTAGAATTCACTCGGGCACCACGGAACCGCTTACCATTAATGGCCGGTATAATATAGATGAAGGAAATTACCTGTTCACTTTCCAGTCGTTCTTCAAAAAGCCATTTGTACTGAGGGAAGGTGCGAATAATTACATTGAATGGAGTGGCGATCCGTACAAAGCCAACATAAACCTGGTGGCTACTTATACGGCAGAAAACGTAAGCTTCTCGCCTTTATCCAATTTAATGAATGTAGGAACACAGACTTCTGACAACCAGTTTTCCAGATTGAGAGCCGATGTAAATGTGGTAGCAACCTTAACAGGAGAACTCTTCCAACCCACATTTAATTTCAAACTTGAGTTCCCCGACAAAGACATTTACCGCAACCAATCTGTAGCCTTTGGCATTCAACAGATAGAAAAGAATGCCAACGAATTGAACAAGCAGATAACTTATCTTATTGTATTCAACAGCTTTGCTCCTTATGAAAATCAAACAATCGGCAATCCGTTTGGTGAGGCCATCTCCAGCACCTTGTCAGGCCTGCTCTTTGGTGAAGTAAACAGGCGTTTGAACGAATTACTTTCAAAAGTGTTGCAGCAAAACAAACTGACACTCAATTTTACAGGCTCTTTATATAACCGGGATCCAATCAGCCAAAATCAGGCAGGGCTTTTACAAATTAACCAGGCCGATGCCAATATTGCCGTAGGAAAATCTTTTTTTGAAGGAAGGGTAAACTTTACTGTAGCAGGCACTTTTGATGTGCCCTTAGAATCCAGCTTTCAACAAACGGTTCGGCTGTTTCCTGATGTCACGATCGAATTGTTGCTAAATAAATCAGGTACAGTAAGAGCCAGCTTCTTCTACCGCGAAAATGTTGATTATTTAAGCGGAACTTCCTCTACCGGGAGTTTGCAGACACGACGCTTTGGGGCCAGCATTTCTTATGGAAGAGAATTTGACTCGGGAAAAGGAAAAGGGAAACGGAAACCTGTGGCTGATACTATTCCACAAGCCAGGGTAGACTCTACAAGCAATTAGCGAATGCAGTAATATGCCGATGTGCTAATGAATAATGACAACAATGTTCGCCATAAAAAAGCTTTTAGCCTAAGCCATTATCAACACATCAGCATATTCACATTACCACATTACAATATTTCATGCCCCATCTTATCCCTCTTTGTCTGGAGATATTTTTCATTGTGCGGATTGGGTTCAACTTTTATCGGCAAATTGTCTACTATTTCCAATCCGTAACCAATCAGTCCTACACGTTTTTTGGGGTTGTTGGTGATCAGCCTTAGTTTGCTTACACCAAGATGTCTTAATATTTGTGCACCTACGCCATAATCTCTTTGATCGGTTTGAAAACCAAGGTGAAGGTTAGCCTCAACGGTATCTAAACCCTGTTCCTGCAAGCGATAAGCCTTTAATTTATTCACCAGGCCAATGCCCCTGCCCTCCTGGTTCATGTATAAAATCACACCTTTTCCTTCGGCTTCTACCATTTGCATGGCTTTGTGTAGTTGTTCGCCGCAATCGCAGCGCATTGAACCTAAAATATCGCCGGTAAAGCAGGACGAATGCACCCGCACCATAACGGGTTCGTCAGGCTTCCATTTTCCTTTAATTAAAGCAAGGTGTTCGTTGCTGGAGTTTTTTTCCTGAAAAGCCACGAGTTTAAAATGCCCAAACTGTGTTGGCATATCTACCCGAACAATTTCATCAATCAGCGAATCTCTTTTAATACGGTATTCAATAAGGTCTTTAATAGAAATGATCTTAAAATCGAACTTTTTAGCGATCTCCATTAATTCAGGCAACCTGGCCATAGAGCCATCATCATTCATAATCTCCACCAAAACACCTGAAGGTTCAAAGCCTGCCAGCCTGGCAAGATCGACCGTAGCTTCTGTATGTCCAGCCCTTCTTAACACACCGCCTTTCTTAGCACGTAAAGGAAAAATATGTCCGGGCTTGCCTAAATCTTCGGAATTAGTGGCTGGGTCAATAAGAGCCTGCACCGTCTTAGCTCTGTCATGAGCCGAGATACCCGTGGTACAGCCATGACCCAAAAGATCTACAGACACCGTAAAGGCAGTTTCGTGTAAAGCTGTATTGTTATTTACCATCAGGTCAAGGCCCAGTTCATTACACCTTTCTTCCAGCATGGGTACGCAAATAAGTCCCCTGCCATGTTTGCTCATAAAATTGATCACATCAGGCGTCACATTTCTTGAAGCAGTTACAAAATCACCTTCGTTTTCACGATCCTCATCATCCACTACAATAACCAATTTTCCCGCTTTTATATCTTCAATAGCACTTTCTATCGTATTCAGCATTGAAATATTTTTTACAAAAATAACACTCTAAACATGGTTTTATTCACATTCTGTTTTTTCATCAAATGCAGCATTACCAACGATTATGCTCTCTTAAATAAGGTCACAAAATGTTAATATTTGTCAAATACAGGTGTTGGAATATTTCCTTTCTTTGCAGCCGAAAATAAACACACTTATATGCTTAAAAGATTTTTGACGCTGCTCCTATTGGTTTTTGCCATGGGGCAGTTTGCACATGCGCAGGTGACAACCAGTAGTATTACTGGTTTTGTAAAGAGTAATAATGGAGAGCCGTTAACAGGGGCTACCGTTACTGCCGTCCACCAGCCTTCCGGAACAAAATACATAACTCTTTCAAAACAAGATGGAGTATTTAACCTTCCGGGCCTTCGTTCAGGCGGTCCTTATAGCCTAACTGTTAGTTATGTAGGTTTCAAAACGCAGGTATTCGACAATATTACACTAGTATTAGGTGAAGCTTATAATTTATCTATTGAATTAAGTTCCGACGCAGTTGAATTAAACACTGTTTCTGTTACCGCAAGCAATAGGCGCCGTTCTTTCACTGATAAAACTGGTGCTACAACAAATATTAGCGCCGCTCAGTTATCCACGCTTCCCACGATTAGTAGAAGTATTACCGACTATACCCGCATTACACCCCAATCAAACGGAACCAGCTTTGCCGGCCGTGATAACCGGATGAATAACATGCAGGTAGATGGCGCCAATCTAAACAACAACTTTGGTTTGTCCAGTGATTTGTTGCCTGGAGGCGGAAATCCTATCTCCTTAGATGCTTACCAGGAGATTAGTGTAAATGTTTCTCCTTTTGATGTCAGACAATCAGGTTTTACAGGTGCGGGTATCAGTGCCATCACCAAAAGCGGCACCAACACTTTCCATGGAAGTTTGTATGGTTCTTACCGTAACCAGAATTTTAATGGAACTAATGTTGCAGGTACTAAACTGCCTGATCCTGCCAAAACCAATAACAAATTATATGGCTTTACCCTCGGCGGACCAATCATTAAGAATAAGCTATTTTTCTTTGTAAATGGTGAAATTGAAAAAGCCAGTCGCCCTGGTATCACTTATTCACCCAAAGGGGGTTCTGGAAATGGTACTGAATCAAACGTGCCTATTGATTCTTTAGCTAAATTAGCCGACTACTTAAAATCAAAATACAATTTTGACCCTGGCGCTTATGATAATTTCCCAAATTATGAAACAAAGAATCATAAGATCCTTGCTAAAATTGACTGGAATATCAACACAGCACACAAGCTAACTTTAAAATACAGTGATTATGTGAGTGACGATGTTAATACAGCATCTGGTAGTGGTGGTATAAATGGAGCTTCAAGTCAAAGTTCAATCGTTAGCTATTGGGGTTCATACCGTTTTGGCTTAAATGCATTAGGTTTCAGTAATGTAAACTATACAATCCAGGATAAAGTCAGGTCTGGTGCCCTCGAACTGAATAGTAACTTCAAAGGCAAGTTTGCCAACCAGTTCTTAGCAACATTTACAAAAATCAGTTCAATCAAAGGTCACAATGGTGAGACATTCCCCTTTGTTGACATTCTTGGTTTAACTACTGGTAGCAAAAACAATTACCTGAGTTTTGGTAATGAACCATTTAATGGTAATAACAACCAGGTAATAAATGATGTATTTAACGTTACAGATAACGTTACGTATTTTGCCGGTAAACACACATTAACGGCAGGTGCAACGTATGAATACCAGAAGGTAGGTAATATGTTTATGCCTGGTTCACAGGGATATTATGTATTTGGATCACTCAATGATTTCATTACGAACCAGGCACCGAAACTTTATTCTATCAACTATTCATTAATTCCTGGCCAGGATGCAGTATTTGGCTCCAATATGAAGTTGGGTCAATTTGGTATTTATCTTCAGGATGAATTTAATCCTAATCCGAGGTTTAAATTAACTTACGGATTAAGAGTTGACTTACCGGTGTACCCCGAAGATCCAATTGAAAACCCTGCTATTACCGCTTTGAACTTATTGGACAGAGATGGCAACACCGTTCATTATACGACAGGTAAGTGGCCAAAATCTTCGCCTCTATTTTCTCCCCGTGTTGGATTCCGTTGGGATGTGTATGGAGATAAAAGCATGATTCTTCGCGGCGGAACTGGAATCATTACGGGCCGTGTTCCTTTTGTATATCCTGCGGCTATACCCAACGGTAGTGGTATGTATACATTTGGCTCTTTGGTTACCAATACCTCAGATCTGTCAAACTTCCTATTTAATCCTGATCCACATGCCTATAACCCTCAGTACAATTCTAACCTGAACCCTGCTCAATTCCCTACTGTTGCAGGTACTGTAGCACCAGGAACATTTTATGCAGCTGATCCCAACTACAAGTTCCCACAGGTTTGGCGTACCAATTTTGCAATAGAAAAAAGTCTTGGTAAAGGATGGAGTGCATTGTTGGAAGCTTTAGCAACCAAAGACATCAACGATCCTACTGTACGCAATGCCAATCAGGTAATGAATGCAGACGGAACAGTTAAATTAGGTGATAACGAAGTTCGTCCAAGATATAGCAGTACTACTGCAAGAAGAGTAAACAGTGGTATAACCAACGCCGCAATTCTTGAAAATATAAATAAAGGTGGCTCATTTGTACTTACAGCACAAGTTTCTAAAAACTTCTACAAAGGGTTTTATGCCTCTTTAGCATATAACTACACCTACGCAGTAGAAGGTGCACCAAACCTTGGAAGCCAGCCTGCCTCTGTTTGGGCTGCTATTTTTACTTCAAAAACACAGAATGATGTTGAATTGGCTCCTTCAGGATTTGCAGTTCCTCATCGTGTCGTAGGCACACTTTCTTATAGGTTTGAATATTTAAAAGCTCTTGCATCAACTGTCACTTTATATTATGAAGGATCGTCGCAAGGAACATATAGCTATATCTATAATGGTGACATTAATAACGATGGTAACTCAGCCGACTTGATGTACATTCCAAAAGATCCATCTGAAATACAATTTGCACCTCTCACTGTAAGTGGTACAACTTATACAGCCCAACAGCAATCTGACGCATTCTTTAAATACGTTGAGCAGGACAAGTATCTGCGTAAGCATAAAGGTCAAAATGCTGAAAGGAATGGAGCTTTATATCCTTGGTATAACAGGGTAGATTTGAATTTCCAACAGGAACTATTTAAGAATATCGGTAAGTATAAAAACACTTTGCAGTTTAATGTTTCTGTGGTAAACTTCCTGAATCTTATTAATCATAATTGGGGTATTAGGAAATTATATGTAGTAAATAATCCGCTTAAAGTTGCTAGTGTAACAAATGGAATTCCAGCTTTCCAATTGGCTACTTTTACTCCTCCGGGAGCAAGTGCACCGCAGTTATTGGACAGAACCTTTATCAATAACAACAGTACCTCTACTACCTGGGGTATTCAGTTGGGTGTTAAATACATCTTTTAATATTTGTAGATTAAGCAATAAAAAAACGCCTCTCGAAAGAGGCGTTTTTTTTGCTATTCACTTGATTCGGATATTATATTCTTCCCCACGCCCACAACAAAAACCCGGGCATAGCTCTTCCCCACGTTTCCACGTCATGTTTTCCATCTTCAAAATTGATGTACCGAATGTCAGCATCAGCATATCCCTGTTTTTTCAATTCGGTTATCAAAGCCAGCGTATCATCAATTGAATCAATTACGCCATTGCCATTGCGGTCGGCAGTTTCATCTAAAGAACCCGTAGTAAAATAAAAACACAAACCCCGATAAAATTTACCTTCTCTTATCTTATGGTGCATAATACGGTCGGTATCGTCATTATAATCATCTTCTAAACTTTTGCTGCGCCACCATAACGAACCTGAAAAAACACCGGCAACAGCAAAAAGATCCGGGTATTCCCAAACGAGATCCAAAGCACTTAAGCCGCCTAAAGAAAAACCACAGAATGCTTTCTGTTTAAAATTTTCTATAGCATAATTTGTGTACACAAAAGGAAGCAATTCTTCCAAAATAAATTGCGTATAGGCCGCCGCTTTGGCACCACGGCCTTCATAATCCAAAACGTTGGCAGTACCATATTCGTTCTTTCTGTCCTTACCGGCGTGTATGCCCACGCAGAACAACGGTTGTATTTGATTAGATTGAAGCAAACCATTCAGCATATCCGAAAATCTCATCTCTGCCAAATCCTGTCCATCATTTATGAACAACAAATTCATCATTGAAGGAAAAGCTACATCTTTCGGCATGTACAGGTCAATAATTACATAGCGCTTCAGGTATTTTGAAGCAATGGCTTTTTGTTCAACACGTATATTGGTTAAATCCTCAAGTAGCATGCGGCCAAATATATTACACGATTCTTAATCCCAATTGCTATCGGGACGAATTACACGAATTGCAACGATTTACACATAGCTTACCATTGTTGTTTCATTTGGGAAAAAAATAAAAAGTTGCTGCTCAATTCAATTACGTTAGAAAAGATTTCGTAACCGGTTTTTTCTTTTTTCTTAAATAAAATTAAATTGTACTTTAAGTACCTGAATGATGAACAATACAATGACTGTTCTTCATTCGTCATTCACCAAATCAACCCAACCATTTATGAAAAAGATCGGGATATTATTTGGCCAGGAACGCAGCTTTCCTATGGCTTTCATTGAAAGAATCAATAGTAAAGGAATTGAAAACATTATTGCAGAACCGGTGAAAATTGACAAGTCGGCACAAGGCTTAAATTCGGGCTACGCCGTTATAGTTGACCGTATTTCGCAGGACGTTCCCTTTTACAGAACATTTCTTAAAAACGAAGCTCTTACAGGAACGGCTGTTATCAACAATCCTTTTTGGTGGAGTGCTGATGATAAATATTTCAATAACTGTCTGATGACACAGGTTGGCGTGCCGGTTCCCAAAACCGTCATCCTGCCTTCTTACGATCTGCCGGCTGATACAAAACCCGAATCTTTTTCTAACCTTGCTTACCCTTTAGATTGGGAAGGCATTTTTAACTACGTCGGCTTTCCTGCTTACATGAAACCTTATGCCGGCGGCGGTTGGAAGAACGTGTACAAATTGCACGACAAAGAAGAATTTTATCAAAAACATGCAGAAACAGGACAGCTGGTAATGCTGCTCCAGGAAGAAATTATTTTTGACGAATATTACCGCTGTTATTGCATTGGTGGAAAGCATGTACGCATTATGCCGTACGAACCACGCAATCCACATCATTTGCGCTACCAGGCCAGTTTTACACCGTCAGCGGAAAGGTTAAAGCTAATGGAAGATATTGTGCTGCGCATTAATCAATATTTGGGGTATGACTTTAATACGGTTGAATTGGCCATTCGCGATGGTATACCTTACGCCATTGATTTTGGCAACCCGGCACCCGATGCCGAACGAACCAGCGTTGGCGAAGAAAATTTTGAATGGGTAGTAGAAACAGCCGCTAATTATGCTATTGAAAGAGCCTCGGCACAAAAAGATGGAATTGATAATTTAACGTGGGGCGAGTTTGTTAAGCGCAGCAGCATTAATCAAAAATTGATTTGAGCATGTTCAAGATCTTTGAATTGAATACTTCAGGTGAATATGAAGGCAGAAAAATCTACGCAGGCGGTGACCGCATTAAAAGCTTTGCCATAAATGGATTTGCAATTGAGGTGAATGAGATTTCGTTAAATAAAAAGAATCAATAATTAATGCACGCAAGTGCATACATCAACTAACTACAAACTGTAAACCTCCCATGTTACTGAACTATAAGAATTTTACTCTTGGCGTTGAAGAAGAATATATGGTGATGGATCCCTTATCAAAAGAATTAAAAAGTCACGAACAAAAAATTGTTCAGGAGGGTCAGAAAATCATTAAAGATAAAGTGAAGGCAGAAATGCACCAGGCCGTTGTGGAAGTGGGTACAGACATTTGCCAGAATGCAGACGAAGCATTTCAGGATGTAGCGCTGCTGCGCAAAACTATTTCTGACATCGCAGGCGGCCTTGGCTTTGCCATGGGAGCGGCTGGCACACACCCTTTCAGTCATTGGGAAAAGCAGTTGATCACCGATCATATTCGCTATAACGAAATTGTGAACGAGCTTCAGGAAGCGGCAAGAAGTAATTTGATCTTTGGCCTGCATGTGCACGTAGGTATGGAAAGCCGAGAAATGGCCAACCACATTGCCAACTCTACCCGCTATTTTTTGCCGCACATTTATGCATTAAGCACCAACTCGCCTTTTTGGGAAGGCCGCCAAACCGGCTACAAATCTTTCCGTACAAAGGTGTTTGATAAATTTCCCCGCACGGGCATTCCAGAAGTATTTGACAGCATTGAAGCCTATGATAATTATGTGAAGCTGCTGATCAAAACCAATTGTATTGACAATGCAAAAAAAATATGGTGGGATTTAAGAGTGCATCCGTTTTTCAACACAGTAGAATTCAGAATTTGTGATGTGCCCATGACCGTTAATGAAACCATTGCCATTGCAGCACTCTTCCAGGCCATTTGTGCAAAAATCTATAAGCTGCGTTCGCAGAATATGAATTTTATCCAATACTCACGCCACCTGATCAACGAAAATAAATGGCGGGCCAGCCGCTACGGCATTGATGGCTACCTTATTGATTTTGGAAAAGAAGAAGAGATTAATACAAGAGTACTGATTTATGAGTTACTTGATTTTGTAGATGATGTGGTAGACCACCTGGGCTCACGCCATAGGATTTCTTACATACATAAAATGCTGGAGAATGGCACTGGTGCTGACAGGCAACTGGCCGTCTATGAACAAAATAAAAATTTGGCAGATGTTGCCGGTTATATTCACTCGCAGTTTCTTGATGGCATCTAAAAATAAATTGCCAAAGCAAAGTTTTAAAACCAAGTTTTTTTTGTAGCTTACGGGTAGTTAGGACGTGTATTCCATTTGCTCTATATTTTTTGTGCGGTTTTTGCTTTTCAGCCCATCATTACTTTTTGAATATGGCAAGAATATTCAACATTTATTTTAACTACAATGGTAGCATGCGCAGTGCCATGGTATCGGTTCGCACTACGCCTTTTTTTACAGAATATACTTTGGACTTTGATGAGGAGTTAATGGAACTGCTTCCCGGCAACAAAATCATCTCTACTGCTTCAAATCATTTTACTTTTCAACATGCATCCTCACTCGAAGTAACGCCTTTAATGAAAGAGATCATCGGCGCTGTATCACAGCAATCGCAAAAAACAGAAGTTTAGATTATAAGTTTGCAATTGCAAAGCCTTACAATTCAAAAAAATTAGCTCCTTTCATTCCTCTCGCCACTATCCACTTACCCGTTTATCTTCTTAATCCAATCAATAACACCTTTCATATACGTTTGCTGATCGTCGTACATAGACATGTGGCTGCCGTTCGGACAATATAAATAGCTTCCGTTCTTTACCTGTGTGCTCATCCACTTCATGTGCTCCGGGTCCATGGTGTCATACTTTCCGCCAATAGTTAATGTTGGCACTACAATTTTCGGAAGATCGGCTTTGCGGTCCCAATTGGCCAGGCGGCCACTAATGCCAAATTCCGATGGCCCTTGCATCATGGTGTAAATTTCCTTATTCAAATGTCTGAATGAACGCACCACAGGCTCAGGCCATTTTTGTAAGCGGCAAATGTGTTTTGCATAAAAGTTGGGGATCAATAATTCTTCGTATCGGGGATTATCGTATTGCTTTTTCGCTTCCAGTTGTTTGATCTCGGTAACCACTTTTGGGTCGATGTCCTTTGCCAGCACTTCGGAATATTTTCCGTAATCGGGACAGCTCGACATCATATTTGAAATGATCAATCCCTTTAAATTATTCTGATATTTTAATGCATATTCAATGGCCAATATACCGCCCCATGAATGACCCAACAGGTAAAAATTATTTTTGTCAAGGTTCAACGCTGTACGCACCTGTTCCACTTCATCTACAAAATGATCAATGGTCCAAAGGCTGCTGTCATTAGGTTGATCGCTATACGAAGAGCCCAGTTGATCATATTCATAAAACTCAAACCCTTCTTTTGGAAAAAAACTTTCGAATGCCTCCATGTATTCATGCCCTGCGGCAGGGCCACCATGAAGCAGCAGCACTTTTATTTTTGGATTGTTACCAAAACGCTTTGTCCACACATTAAAATTGCCCACAGGCGTAGTGATCGGAATCATTTTGACACCGCCGGCCTGCACACTATCATTATTATAATTAAAATATTCCTTTACACTGATGTCAGATGAATCTTCAACATTTACTTTAAATCTGCACGAAGACAAAACAAGAAGCAACGAAGAGAAGAAGAAAAGCTTTCTCATGTCAGTAGTTTGTGGGCAAAAGTTAGTCATTTTTATCTTACTTTGATTGCTTCAAACCTTTACATGAAACGACTTGCTTTTATTGTTTTACTCGTCATAACAATTCATTCGTTTGCGCAAACCAAAGCCGATTCTATAAAACTGTTACAGCAAACCGCTTCGTTGTACGACCTTGATTTTACACAAGCGGAAGCCGATTCCATGTTGGATAACATTACTTACTGGAAAAGCATTTATGTAAACATGCACAAACAGCTACCCAAAAATGATTTGCCTTTTCCATTTGCATTTAATCCTGCACCTTATGGATTTAAAATTTCAACATCCCAAAAAAAAATCGCCTGGAACATACCCACGAACGTTGCGCTGCCGGCCAATAAAAACGACCTGGCTTTCTACTCCATCATGCAATTAGCATCGCTGGTTAAAAATAAGAAGATCAGCAGCGTCGATCTCACTAAATTCTTTATTAATCGCTTAAAAGAATGGGGCGATACTTTGCAAAGTGTCATCACCATTACCGAAGATGTAGCAATACAGCAGGCAAAGCAAGCAGACGATGAAATTAAAGGCGGAAAATACCGTGGGCCATTACATGGCATACCGTATGGATTGAAAGATTTATTTGCTGTGAAAGGTTACAAAACTACCTGGGGTTCTACGCCGTACAAAGATCAAACGATTGACGAAGATGCTTATGTATACACACAATTAAAAAATGCAGGCGCTGTATTATGTGCCAAGCTTTCATTAGGTGCTTTGGCTTATAACAACAAATGGTTTGGTGGTGAAACCAAAAATCCGTGGAATCTTTTGCAGGGATCAAGCGGTTCGTCTGCAGGCTCGGCGGCATCGGTAGTAGCAGGCTTGTTGCCGTTTACACTAGGTACCGAAACTTTAGGCTCCATTGTTTCTCCTTCTGCACGATGCGGTGCAACAGGACTGCGTCCAACATTTGGAACAGTCAGCAGAAGTGGCGCTATGGTTTTATGCTGGAGCCTTGACAAAGCCGGACCTATTTGCCGTAGTGCCGAAGACGATGCCATAGTGTATTACTATATTAAAGGTACCGACGGTAAAGATGCCAGTGCAATTGCTCATGCATTTAATTATGATCAGAAAAAAGATATCAAAAAACTGCGCATTGCTTACGCTGAAAATTATTTTAAGCGACTGCCGAAAGATGCCATGGAATGGAAAGTACTGGATACCTACAAGGCCATGGGTGTACAATTGCAGGCCGTAAATTTTCCCGATTCTACCATTTATTCAACAAATCTTGTAAGTATTATTTTAAACGCCGAATCAGCAGCAGCCTTTGATGAATTAACAAGAACAAACAGGGATGACTTGATTGAAAGACAGGACAAAGATTTCTGGCCAAATTCTTTTCGTTCGGCAAGACTAATACCTGCTGTTGAGTACATTAATGCCAATCGCTATCGCTCCACGCTTTGCAAAAACATGCAGTATTTTATGAAAGATTATGATGTAGTCATTGTTCCCACTTTTGCAGGCAGTCAATTGTCCATGACCAATCTTACCGGCAATCCTGTTGTTTGCATGCCTATAGGCTTTACTCAAAAAGGTTCACCTGCAAGCATTACACTGGTTGGCAACCTATATGATGAAGCTTCCATTTTAGAGGCAGCAAAAGCCTACCAGGATAAAACAGATCACAACAAAAAACATCCTCCACTGTTCTTGAAATAATCAATTAAAACCTTCAGCTTATTTTAGTGTATGAAATATCTTCTTCTTTGTCTTGCCATTGGTTCGTTTCATTTTTCTTCCGCACAAAAGGAAAAAGTTGACCTGCTTCTGTACAATGCAAAAATTTATACGGTTGATGAAAACTTCAGCACAGCTTCCGCTCTTGCCGTGAACAATGGAAAAATTGTTGATGTCGGCGAGTCAAAAGCATTACTTGCCAAATACAACGCAATAAAACTGGAAGATGCAAAAGGAAAATTTGTATATCCCGGCTTTATTGATGCCCACGCACACTTTTTCAGTTATGGTTTAGGATTGCAAACTGCCGACCTGGTAGGCACCACCAGTTGGAACGATATTTTAAATAAGATGCAGGTCTTTGCCAAATCACATACCGAAGGCTGGCTTATTGGCCGTGGCTGGGATCAAAACGATTGGACTGAAAAAGAATTTCCAACAAAAGAAAGATTAGATCAGTTATTTCCAAACCGGCCGGTCATCCTGCAAAGAGTAGATGGACACGCTGCCATTGCTAATCAAACAGCATTAAATATTGCCGGTGTTAAACCTGGCATTAAACTAACAGGCGGCGAAGTGGAAACAAAAGATGGAAAGTTAACAGGCATTTTAGTTGACAATGCAGTTGACCTGGTTAGTGGCAAAATTCCTGCACCTTCTCTAACGCAAATGAAAAATGGTTTGCTGCATGCGCAAAAAAATTGTTTTGCCGTCGGCTTAACCACAGTTGATGATTGCGGACTTGATTACAAAACCATTTTATTTATTGACAGCTTACAAAAAGCTGACCAGTTAAAGATGCGCATCTATGCTATGCTAAGCGATGAAAAGCAGAATTATGATTTTGCTTTTCAAAATGGAAAAATAAAAACCGATCGCTTAAATGTTCGTGCATTTAAAGTGTATGCCGATGGTGCATTAGGTTCTCGTGGCGCCTGCCTTTTGCAGCCTTACTCTGATAAGCCGGGATGGTCAGGATTTTTATTGAGCAGCCAGCAACATTTCGATTCAGTTGCTAATCTTATTTCTCAACAAGGTTTTCAAATGTGTACGCATGCCATTGGTGATTCAGGCAACAGAACCATGCTGCACATTTATGCAAAATATCTGAAAGGTAAAAACGACCAGCGCTGGCGTATTGAACATGCGCAGGTGGTCAATCAAAATGATTTCGATCTGTTTGGCCAATACAATATCATTCCTTCCGTGCAACCCACGCATGCTACATCAGATATGTATTGGGCGGAAAACCGCCTGGGGGCGCAACGTGTAAAAGGTGCTTATGCATTCAAGCAGTTGATGGAAGAAAATGGATGGGTGCCATTGGGCACCGATTTCCCGGTGGAAGACATCTCTCCTTTCAAAACATTCTATGCCGCTGTGTTTCGTATTGATGCCAAAGGATTTCCCAAAGGCGGCTATCAAATGGAAAATGCATTAAGCCGCCAGCAGGCATTGCGTGGCATGACCATTTGGGCAGCCAAAGCAAATTTTGAGGAGACAGAAAAGGGCTCTTTAGAAAAAGGCAAGCTTGCTGATTTTATTATTCTTGACAAAGACATTATGAAAATTGCTGCAAAAGAAGTTTTGAATACAAGTGTGTTAGCAACTTATCTTGGAGGAGACAGAGTTTATAAAAAAAAATAAGTTTAGTCATAAAATAGCAAAACATTCTTGTTGCCTCACTTAAATCCGTGCATTTCAAGATTTCAGTTTCAGTAATTAGTAAACATTAACTATGAAGATCAAAATTCTGTCCTTAATCATTCTTACCGGTATTATCTGCAGCTTTACTATGCAAGCAAAAAAGAAAATTATATTCTTTGGAGATTCAATTACAGAGCAAGGTATTGGCCCTGAAGGTTATATCACTAAGCTTAGACAAACTTTTGAACAACAAAATTTCGACAAAAATTACGAGCTTATTGGCGCAGGCATTGGCGGGAATAAGGTGTATGATTTGTATTTGCGAATGGAAGATGATGTGCTTGCAAAAAATCCAGACGCTGTAGTAATATGGATTGGCGTAAATGATGTTTGGCATAAAAAATCAATGGGCACCGGAACAGATCCTGACAAATTTGTTAAGTTTTACGACGCCATTATCAAAAAGCTGAAAGACAGAAACATTGCTGTTTATTTATGTACCCCTGCCGCCATAGGTGAAAAATGGGATTGTACTAATGAACTTGATGGCGACTTGAATAAATATGCGGCCATCGTTCGCAATATTGCAAAAACCAATAGCTGTTCACTCATTGACTTAAGACAATCTTTTTTAGATTATTGGAAAGCAAACAATCCCGACAACAGAGAAAAAGGAGTGCTTACAGTTGATGGCGTACATCTTAATGCAACGGGAAATGCATTTGTAGCCAAAAAAATGTTTGATGCATTGAACAAAAACTTCATCAGGCCATAAATTCATCATTAGTTATTGCCATTCATTATTGTCAATCGTTAAAAGCCTTTGCTGGCAAAGCCTTCGCTCTTTTTTCTTAGCGCAAATTTGTATGTTTGCCGCCCAACAGAATTGAGCTCATGGTACGTATCGCTATTTTAGACTTATATGAAGGACAGCCCAACCAGGGCATGCGTTGTCTTCGTGAAATTGTGAAAGAGTGGAGTGAATTGCATAATATAGAAACGCAATTAGATGAATTTGAAGTAAGATTGCAACAACAGCTTCCTGATCTTTCTTATAATATCTATATTTCCAGCGGCGGCCCGGGCAGCCCTTTGGAAAGTGAAGGCTCGGCATGGGAAACAGTATATTTCAATTGGCTTTTGCAAATAGAAGAGTGGAATAAGAACGAAGCACACACGCAGAAAAAATTTGTCTTCTTTATTTGTCATTCGTTTCAATTAGTAAGCCGTCATTATCAAATTGCGGAAATCAGCAAAAGAAAATCAACAGCCTTTGGTGTATTTCCGGTGCATGTAATTTTAGAAGGACAGAAAGATCCTGTATTTGCAGGATTAAGTGATCCTTTCTATGTGGTAGATAGCCGCGATTACCAGGTGACGCTGCCCGATTTTACCAAATTAAAAATGCTTGGTGCCGAAATTTTGTGCATTGAGAAATACCGTCCGCATGTACCTTATGCACAAGCCATTATGGGTGTACGTTTTAACGAGTATATGATAGGCACACAGTTTCATCCCGAAGCCGATGCCATTGGCATGAGCATGTATTTGCAAACTGAAGAAAAAAAGAAAACAGTTATTGAAAATCATGGTTTCGAAAAATGGCAGAGCATGGTAGAACAGTTAAATGATCCGGATAAGATCATGTACACCTACTCGCACATTCTTCCTAACTTTTTCAATGAAGCGGCAAAACAATTGCAAAAGCAATTGATAGAAGTATAATAAGGCCATTCGAATAATGAATATGCATCCTCAACAAGCATACAACATTTGGGCTTCGCAATACGATACCAATGTTAACAAGACAAGAGACCTTGAAGCGCAGGCCTTACGGCAAACTTTAGCCAATATCTCTTTTGATAGTTGTTTGGAAATTGGCTGTGGCACCGGTAAAAACACGGAATGGTTTGTACAAAAAGCTGAACGTATAACAGCCGTTGATCTTTCTGAACAAATGCTGGCAAAGGCCAAAGAAAAGATTAGCTCTGAAAAAGTTCAATTCAAGCAAGCAGATATAGCCAGGCATTGGAGTTTCACAGACCAACGCTACGATCTCGTAAGCTTTAGCCTGGTACTTGAACACATTAATGATCTTGACTTTGTTTTTAATAATACAGCGCAGGCTTTAACAAAAGGCGGCCATGTTTATATTGGCGAGTTGCATCCATTTAAGCAATATTCAGGAAGTAAAGCAAGGTTTGAAACAGAAGCAGGTGTGCAGATAGTACAGTGTTTCAACCATCACATTTCCGACTTTACTGCCACAGCAAAAAAATATGGACTTACGCTTGTTGACATTAACGAACATTTTGACGATAACAACAGGAGCGAGCCTCCCAGAATATTGACGATCATTCTAAAAAAACTGTAAGCAGCCCAATATGTAATTGTTATTCTTTACACTTTGTAAAATAACAGCAATCTTTTTCTGCCAAACCTTCTGTCTCAACCCCTCATCACACCCTAGTGATACCTGCAGCCAGCTATAGAACACAAACCATTTCTTCTCATCAGTTTTAATTTGGAACAGGCTTTGCTTATATAGTATAACCCCTCTTGCTTTTATGAACAAATTGAACGCCTCCAACAACCCATGAAGCATAACCCTATATTTTAAGACTTAAAACCCTCCGAAATGAAAGCAATGATACTATTGCTGGGTGTTACCCTTGCCTACAGTTGCACAACTCAAAAAGAAATACAGTCAGACATGGTTGATGTGCAGTTGGTTAAAATAGAAACTGTACAACGCTATCCCGATGTGGAACAAAAGCTACTTACGTGGCGGGACAGGAACAATATAGACTATATCACTTTCGAACCCATAAGCTCTGAATATAAAGTTGGAACATTTATGAAAGTGCTTGTCAGAAAATAGAAACGCTACTCTCCAGGATACTTTAGCACCAAGTTTGTAACTTAAGATAAACTTACTTTACAAATATGGAGCTACATGATTGCATCATCATCGGCGGCGGACCCGCTGGCCTGAACGCAGCGGTGATACTGGGCCGTTGCCGCAGAAAAGTTTTGCTTTTTGATACAGAACACTACCGCAACAAAGCATCTCACGGTATGCATAACTACCTCACACGGGATGATATCTTACCAAAAGATTTTATTGCTGCCTGTCATAAAGAATTAGAAAAATATTGTGTGCAGCTGTTGCATAAAAAAATCATCAGTGCTACCAGAAATGAAGAAGGAATGTTTGTAGTCCGGGACGAAGAAGGCAGGGTTTATCATTCAAAAAAATTATTGGTGGCCACTGGTCTATTTGACAATGTTCCCGCTATACCCGGCTTTAAAGAAATGTATGGAAAGTCTATATTTCATTGCCCTTATTGTGATGGTTGGGAAGTAAGAGATAAAAAGCTGGGCGTTTATGCCCGTAATAAAGATGGCTCTGAATTAGCGCTGGCGTTAAAAGGCTGGAGTGATCAAGTAATCTTATATACAGATGGAAGAAGCAAAATCAAACCATCGCAGCTGCAGCTATTGAATGCAAATGAAATTCCGGTTTTTAAACACGCCATCGAAAAAGTGCAAGGCGAAGATGGACAGTTGAAGAAAATAATTTTCAAAAACGGCGAAGAGCATCTTTGTGATGCTTTGTTTTTTGTAAATGGTTATACACAGCAATGCAATCTTGCCGAAGCATTTGGCTGCGAAATGAGTAAAAAAGGTGTTGTCATTACCAACCGTTATCAGCAAACCAATATTCCGGGTTTATATGTAGCAGGCGATGCAGCAAAAGACATGCATTTTGTAGTGGTGGCAGCAGCCGAAGGCGCTAAGGCAGGCGTCATCATTAATAAAGAGCTGCAAAAGGAAATCAGTGAAAAAAAATTAGAATCAATACAGGTAAAATCAGCTTCTGTATTTCACTGATTTTTTAACTTATAACAAAGCAAAAAAACCGGTGTACAATATGCTATGGTACAGCATTTGGTGATTATTGCATTATGAAAAACCTTATAAAAACAGCTCTTCTTAAATTGCTTTTCCTGCTGGTAGCACTCACTTCCTTAAGTATTGCTTATACCCAAGAATCTGAGCCAGCTACGCTGCAAAAAATGATAACTTCGAAACGTTTTACTTTTAAAGCTCAGTCTGTTTTACCACTCAGAGGCAGCACGAGGAACCTGACATCCGATTATGGTCTTAGGGTATCAGGCGACTCACTAATTTCTTACCTGCCTTATTTTGGCAGAGCTTATTTTGCACCGCTTGACCCCACCGAAAATGGCCTGCAGTTTACCTCAACAGATTTTACTTGCAATATTCAACAGAAAAAGAAAGGATGGGATATTACTATTCTGCCAAAAGATACACGTGATGTGAGGCAAATGTTTCTTAGTGTTTCAAACAGTGGGTACGCCAGACTACAGGTAACCAGCAATAGCAGGGACGGCATTGCATTCAACGGCTATATCGATAAGATGAAGCAATAAATGAAGAAAACGATAAAACAAGGCAGCTATTAACACTGCTGCCTTGTTTGTAATGAATTAATCATGACCTTCTAATTTCACCAGCTTGTTATAAAGTCCAAGCAATAAAAACGGTGCTGCCCATTGGCCCACGAACAAACTTCTTTTTTTAATGCCTGCTAACTGCAGCCCCAGTGAAACGGCCATAGAACCCAATGCTGCCCACAAAAAAACATCTGACGGAATTTTTGCTGTCTGCTCTTCAATAGCAGTTGCCACTCTACCTTCTTTGTGCTCCGGATTGTAATTTGTTGCCATGTTCATCCTCCTTTTAGTTATTGAATAGATTGACATTTCAACATTCTTGCCAATGATAGCTCTGCAGTGGTTAACCCTGAGCCTTGCGTATCACATCTTGCGGGTTACTTCTTAATCCTTATCGTAATTTTAAGTTCATCTATTCAGCATGAAAAATATTTACCTCTTACTCCCAGGCCTTTTTGTTTCAACAATATCAGTAGCGCAAACCTACAAGTCAGAAACCCCGTTAGCCCACACGTTTTCCATTGTAGCCCGTGATTCGGTTACAGGCGAAATGGGTGTAGCCGTGCAAAGCCATTGGTTTTCGGTAGGCACCAGTGTAAGTTGGGCCGAAGCTGGAGTAGGGGCCATAGCCACTCAATCTTTCACCAATAAATCTTTTGGCATCCGCGGACTAAACTTATTGCGTAATGGCTTAACTGCGCAGCAAGCCCTTGATAGTTTATTGGCATCTGATGAGGGCCGTGAAGTAAGACAAGTGGCCATTGTGGACAACAAAGGAAATGTAGCTACGCATACAGGTAAAAATTGCATTGATTATGCAGGCCACATTCAGGGTAGTGGTTTTTCGGTTCAATCGAATATGATGCTGACAAAGAAAGTGCCGGCTGCAATGGCCAATGCCTTTCAAAACAGTATAGGGAAACCATTGGCAGAACGCATGCTGTTAGCATTGGAAGCAGCGCAAAAAACAGGTGGTGATATCCGTGGAAAACAATCTGCAGCCATATTGATTGTCCCTGCCAAATCGGAAGGGAAACCATGGGATGAACGCACCATCGATCTTAGAGTGGATGACAATCCTGCTCCTATTAAGGAACTGCATCGTTTATATAATGTTCAGATAGCCTACCAGCATATGAACAATGGGGATTTAGCAGTAGAAAAAAATGATATGACGACAGCGATGAATGAATATAATGCCGCCATGAAAATGTTTCCCCAAAATTTAGAAATGCAATACTGGACAGCAATTACTTTAGCCAATAACAGACAGGTTGACAAAGCGATTCCCCTCTTAAAAAATGTTTTTGAAAAAGACAGCAACTGGAAAGAATTAACCCGCCGCCTGCCTAAAGTAAATCTGCTTACTGTAAGTGAAAGCGATCTGAAAAAAATCCTGAATTTATAGTGGCGTACATTCTACAACTTGCTTTTTAAACACAAAAATGTACTGCAAATTGCTTTTTGGCAATTTATTGCAAATTATGGCACAGCTTTTTTATCAGTATCCATAACCTTTAAAAAAACATATATATGCCCGAAGATCGTTTGGAAGTACCGCCTCAGAACGACAATAATGAGGAACAAAATGAGGAAAGCTTTGAAAGCGATACTCAAAAAATTATTCACCGGCATTTGGAAAATAAAGATGACGTGATAACAGATGAGGATATTCGCAATGTACGTATAGGAATGACACCTCCACTTGATGCACCTACAGAAGAAGCCGTAAAAGAATGGGAAGGAAATGAAAGAGCAGCAGACAAAAAAACAATTAATGAAAATGAAACATTGCCCGGTGAGCAGGAAATAACATCCTGGGATGTAATTACGCCAGATGAATAATTTACACGAGCATTGAATGATTGATTTTTAAGAAAGAGATATTCAATGCTCAATTATCAATTCCTGCCTAATAAATAATAACAAACCGACCCGATTGGTGCTAATATCTACACCAAATTAATCGATGTGATAGATTCTCCTATTTAATCAAACTCTTTGCCTCAGTAACAAGGCAGCCTGCTTTTTCCAGCAACAATTGCTTTTCGTCATCTTTCAGTGCTACTTCTATTTTTTTCTTTGCATTATCTGTAAAAACAATAGAGGTGATTTTTTGCTGTGCCATTTTTTGCAAGGCTGTTGGCGTAGTAGCCGCATTTCTAAAAACAACCGTAAGTATGCCATCGCAATTCATGGCGCTTGCATTTCTTTGATTGCTTTTGCTTCTACTGCCGTCAAACGAAAAAGCCGCGGTAGATTGGTCATCGAAGCAGCTTCCTTCACCAAAAGAAAATAAAAGCTTTACCTCTTTACTATCTGCCACCATATTTAGTGAAACGCGGCCGCCGGTTGAAGCGAACTTTATGAAGCCGGTAGATATTATGGGTTGCTGGCTGAATTTGTCAATCTCTTTTTTTAGCTGGCAATCCTGCGCAGATGCAAAAAGGGGAAATGCTAATAAAACAAACAGAAGATTTTTCATACGCTATCAATTGCAATTAAAAATAAGTGCTAATAAAACAGAGCAATGCTTAACAATGTTAAAATCGCTCAAAAACAAAAATACAAGGTCGAAAACAAACGTTTTAGAAAGCATATTTTTCGTGCCCGTAGTAGCTTTGCAAACGTAATTGGCAAGCCATTGCTGATAACAAAAATTTAGACCTCTTTTATTTTTTGTTGTAGCTTAAGCGTTATTGTTAAAGCAATTTGAAAATAATTAGAACATCGAAAAACCACAAGCATATTATAGTATTTTGAAGAGCATGTGTAAAAGTCTTTTGTTTGGCTTACTACTTCTCTTTGTTGCTTCCCCTTCCTTTGCACAAAACGTTTTTTGTGTAACTGGTAAAATAACAAACAATAAGTTGGAGCCGCTTGCTTTTGCAAGTGTGCAGGTAAGGCAGTCTCAGGCGGGCACTGTTACAAAAGAAGACGGTACGTACAGCTTAGTGCTGAAAGAAGGAACTTACGACCTGATGATCAGCATGATCGGTTACAAGCAGCAAACGCTTAAACTTACAATCACAAAAGATTATGTGCAGAATGTGATCCTTGAAGAAAATGACAGCAACAATATGGAAGATATTGTGATCAAAGTAAAGATCAAGGACCGTTCTGAAGAGATCATCAAAAATACCATTCACCACAAGGACGAAATTATGGCAGCAGCCGGTGCCTACTCTGCCTGGTTATATATCAAAGCCATTCAACAGGATTCGGTTACAAAGAAAAAAGACAGGAATAAAATTGATTCTGCTTTATACAAATCCGGCAACGCCGATCTGGCGGGCATGGCAATGGCCGAAGTGTCACTGCATCTTGATTACGAATCGGAACAGCATATAAAAGAAGAAAGACTGGGTGTAAAGAAAAATGGTGATGCCGATAACCTGTTTTATCTTTCTGCCACAGCAGGCGATTTTAATTTTTATAATAACCTTGTAAAAGTTCCTTCTATCTCTGTTACACCTTTCCTATCGCCTGTTAGCTATAGCGGTTTATTAGCGTATAAATTCAAAATGCTGAAAATTGAAAGAGTTGACGGCAAACGGAATTATATTATTTCCGTAAAACCAAGACAGATCAGCAATGCTACTGTTGAAGGCGAGATAACCATACAGGACAGTACGTGGGCTATTTTACATACACGGTTTCGTTTCCCCAGTTATCATTTACCAGAATACGATTTTTTTGAAGTGGAACAGGATTACAGCTTTGTGCAAGATAAAGCCTGGATGCTGAGCCGCCAGCAGTTCAAGTATTATACTAAGTCAAAACAAAATAAATTATCAGGACAGACATTAGTAAGATACACGGGTTATGAATTGAATAAACATTTTCAGAATAAATATTTTGGTGTAGAAGTAAGTGCCACAACTGAAGCTGCTTATGATAAGGATAGTAGTTTTTGGCAGACGGTGCGTACCGAGCCTTTGAGTGAAAAAGAAGTCCGGTTTATTCGCTTTAAGGATAGCATTTTCAGGGTTACGCATACCGAGGCATATTTAGATTCTTTAGAAAGAGTCAATAACAGGCCTACGTGGAAAAAGGTTGGCATTTTTGGACAGGTAATTACAGACAGAAGAAAAGAAAGAACATGGGTGATTCCACCACTTATTTCATTATACGAACCTTTGCAATTTGGTGGTGGCCGCCTGCGTCTTTCGTTCGATTTTTATAAACGCTATGCTTCAAGAAAAGATGTTTCACTTTACTCCGAGCTGAGTTATGGTTTTCGCAATAAAGATGTAAATGGCACTGTGCAGTTTAGAAAAACTTACAACCCATTCAATCATGGCTTCTACCACATACTGCTTAACCGCAGCTTCGATCATATTTACGAAGGCGATGCATGGATCAACCAGATCAAGCGAAGCAGTTATTTTCTAAATAATTATTTTACAGTAGGTCATGGTCTTGAAGTTGCCAACGGGCTATCACTTTATACCGATGCGCATTTAGCCTTGCGGCGTTCAGTAAATGGTTATAAAACCAATGACAGGCTTGACAGTTTATTGAAAGGCGTTTTAGATGATAACAGACCAGTGGCTTTCGATCCTTACAATGGTGTATATTCAAGGGTTACAGTTAAATACACACCTCGCCAGCGGTACATTCGCGAACCCAAGGAAAAAATTATCCTGGGATCAAAATGGCCAACATTCTATGTTACTTATTTCAAAGGTTATCCGGGGCCCATCAATAGTAAGGTAGATTTTGATTACCTCGAATTTGGTCTTGAACAAAAGATTAGCCTGGGTTTGTTAGGCATTACACGCTATACTGTTAAAAGCGGGAGCTTTTTAAATCAAAAAGGATTAAAGTTGCTCGATTATTCATACCAGCGCCGCGGCGATCCGTTTTTATTTATGAACCCCGACGAAGCATTCCAGGCTTTGGATTCCACTTTCCCGCTTTTTAAAAGGTTTTACAACGGGCATTTGGTACATGAATTCAATGGCGCTTTGATCAACAAAATTCCTTTACTGAAAAAATTGCAATTGCGGGAGATAGCCGGTGGGGGATTTTTGATTGCACCCGAACGGAACCTTCGCTATGGCGAGTTGTTTGCCGGTATTGAAAGAGTTTTTAAATGGCCTTTTAACCCGCTAACAAAATTCAAACTGGGTGTTTACGTAGTTACTTCGGCAGCCAACCAGTTTAAAAACCCTGTGCAGTTTAAAATAGGATTTACCACCTGGGACAGAAGAAGGAACAAGTGGAATTAATAAACAGCCTGGCTTCATCTCAATGCTTCAAAACCATATTTTGCGGAAGACCAAAATTCATCTAAGGCAATGATACGTGGCTTAAAAAAAGAAATAAGCAAAGGCCATTCTTCCTTTTTAAAAATACTAACATTACTTATCTCTTTGTAAATTCTGCTTATGACTTTCCCGTTTTCGTCTGTAATATGTAATTGCCAGGTCCATTGTTCTCCAAGAATGTTTTCAATGATCTTTTTTAGTTCGGCAAACTGTTCAAAATAAAGTTGCTGTACCCCTGCATCTTTGTGTGTTATTTCAATAGCAACAGCAGCTGTTTTGTTATCGGCCTGCATTTTAAAATAAATATCCTTCTCTCCTGTTTTATAGTTGATCCAGTTGATCTTCTCTCCTTCTGCAGATAAAACAGGCGTCATGTATTGTCCAAAAACCGTCCAGAACTCCTGTTTCAATTGCGCAGCCTGCTGTCTTGAATACATAACGCAAAATTAGCGGCGTTGAGGAATAAAAACTTTATGCTTTTGTTCTTTGCGCTAAACGTTTTCTTTATAGTTATTCATAGTTAATACCATTACCGATATATGGGCAGATCGCAATAACCATTGCACAACAAAAGCTTAAGAAACTTTCAAATCCTGGCAGCAACCTTCTGGCCAATAAAACGTATATTCATAAAGCCCTCTATTCTGTGTTAAAATGCAATAGCCGGATTAACCGCTCAAACGATTTTAATGAAAAGGTTTATTGCTTTTTCTATTTTTTTTGCAGGATTTCAATTAATTGCTAAAGCCGATCATATTACCGGCGGCGAAATGTCTTATACCTACCTGGGCAAAAACGGCAGCGAATACCAATATAGTGTTACCCTAAAACTTTTTATGCGTTGCAACAGCGGCCGTAGGTTTAATGATCCCGCCACTATTTCAATATTTGACAGGGTTTCCAATAATCGCATCAAAGATTTGTCGGTGGGCCTGACGATGCAGGAGAATATAAATTTGCCTGCCAACAGCAATCCCTGTATCACTAACCCGCCAACCGTTTGTTATGACGTTGGTTATTATATATTCACTGTTTCAGTACCTGAAAATAGCAATGGCTATTTATTGGTAAGCCACGTAAATTACAGGATTGCGGGCATCAACAATTTGTCGCCGGGTTATGGACTTATTGGTGCTACCTATACAGCCGAAATTCCAGGCACTGCACAAGCTGCGGTTCAAAACAACAGTGCTCATTTCACAGGAACAGATTTAGTAGTGGTTTGTGCTAATAATTCTTTTACTTACAGCTTTGCTGCAGCGGACGCAGATAACGACCGGCTCCATTATTCTTTTTGCGAAGCTTATGAAAGCGGCACTTTTGGAACTGAGGTCCCTCCACCAGCGCCTCCATATTCTTCCGTACCATACGGACAAAATTTTAGCGGTTCCATTCCATTAGGAGAGAATGTGCAACTCAATGAAAACACAGGGCTGATACAAGGCATTGCACCTTCAGCAGGTGTGTATGTTGTAACAGTTTGCGTTGAAGAAATCCGCAATGGTGTAGTAATAGCAACACAGCGAAAAGATCTTCAGATTAATGTTACAGAATGTTCCATTGCGGCTGCCAGTTTATTACCGGAATACCAGCTTTGCAAAAACACGACAAGTATTTCTGTTTCCAACCTATCTAACAGCCCTCTGATTAATTCTTACGACTGGCAGCTATTCAACAATAGCGGCATCAACATTTATTCAACTACAAATTCCTCGATTAGTTACAATTTTACAGATACAGGCTTGTACAGTATTAAGTTGTATATCAACAAAGGACAGCAATGTTCCGATTCAACATCGGCGTTGATAAGAGTTTACCCCGGATTGGAAGCAGGATTTAATTTTTCGGGTATTTGTGTGAACAAGCCAACAAGTTTTTTGAACGCTTCCAATGTGGTTTATGGAACCATTGATTCGTGGTTATGGAATTTTGGCGATGCTTCAACGCTGGCCGACTCTTCGCATGCAAAAAACCCGGTTTATACTTATGCCCAAACCGGTATTTCGAATGCACAACTGATCGTTAGCACCACCAAAGGTTGTCGCGACACTGCACAAAAAGCAGTAAGCATTTTAGATAAACCGCCCATAAACCTTGCTTTCAAAGACACGTTGATCTGCAAAGGTGATTCTTTAAAACTCCATGTAAAAGGCGAAGGTAACTTCAACTGGACGCCGCTGCTGAACATTAATAATGCAACTTCAACCGAGCCGGTTGTATATCCTGCTAACACTACAAAATATTTTGTGCAATTGAATGATAACGGTTGCATTAATTCAGATTCTGTGCAGGTAAACGTTGTAAATTCTGTTAGCCTTGTTATGAATGCCGATACAGTTATTTGTGAAAATGATCAAGCATTTTTAGGCGCTACAACAGATGGTTTACAATTTCTTTGGACACCTTCACTTTCTATAATAGATGCCAGTCAACTGAATGCAGTAGCGCAGCCCGCCATTACAACTACCTATCAACTAACAACGAGCATTGGCCATTGCAGCACTAAAGGCAATATGATAGTAAAAGCAGTGCCCTATCCAAAAGTAAATGCAGGAATAGATACTATTATCTGCTTCAATACTATTTGCCAATTAAGGGGTGATACTGATGGAAGTTCATTCTCCTGGTCGCCTGCAGCAACGCTTTCCGATGCCAATGTCTTGTCTCCTATAGCAAGACCACAGGTTTCCACCACTTATGTTTTATCGGCTTATGACACCAAAGGTTGTCCCAAGCCAGGTTTAGATTCAGTGATTGTAACTGTGCTTCCCAAAATTATTCCCAATGCAGGTAATGATACGGCAGTGGTTGCAGGTCAGCCTTTACAATTAAATGCAAGCGGCGGTGTTAGCTATTCATGGTTTCCCCAGTTTAATCTCTCAACGGCTACTATTGCCGATCCTATTGCGATTTTTAATGAGGGAGCTGATGTATTGCGTTACGGTGTGCGGGTGTACAATGAAGCCGGTTGTGTTGATTCTGCTTTCATCACCATAAAAGTTTTTCAAACGCCACCAGTTGTTTTTGTACCTACGGCTTTTACCCCGAATAATGATGGCAAGAACGATGTACTCAGACCCATCGCAGCAGGCATTATAAAAATTGAATACTTCCGTATTTATAACCGTTGGGGACAGTTAGTGTTCAGCACATCTACAAACGGCAAAGGCTGGGATGGTACGATTGGCGGCAAAGGACAAGGCACGAATACATTTGTTTGGGAAGTAAAAGCCACAGATTATACCGGTAAAATCTACACCCAAAAAGGGGTTGTTACCTTGATACGATAGGCTTTGCACCACATTGTGACATTTAAAACCCACCATGAGGTTGAGCTTCCACAAAATCAACCGTATTGAAAAAATATTAGCAAAAAAGCGCCGAATGGCATATTATTCCTATGACTATAAATGAACTAAATCGATTTTTTATGAAACAAATGTGGCAAAGATTATTAGTGGCAAGAGATGATAATGCAGAAACTTTTCACTTGGGTTCAACAATATTTATGATCTTACTTTTTCTTACTTTTTGGGGCGTAAGCTTTTACGTTTTGGTTAATAGCCTTGCTTAATTTTATACTCAATGAATAACTGGCCTTCCTTTGTGGAGGGCTTTTTATTTTCTCTAAAAAATGAAGTAGGTTCGTAACACT
>JBQCJM010000369.1:0-21096 GCA_051952715.1 Flavisolibacter sp. | reverse complement strand
ACCTGTTAATTGATCAATTAAATTTTGTTTGATCTCCTCTCTATTAATAACACCCTTTGCCACCACATTTTGATATACAGGACAGGAAGGTGTATGGAATGTTGTAGATTCAATAGCCTGTTGCAATTCTTTTTTTGCTGGCTCCATTAATGGCGAATGGAAAGCTCCGCCCACGGGTAACACAAGGGCACGTTTAGCGCCGGCTGCTTTTAACCTTTCGCAGGCAATTTCAATTCCTTTTATACTGCCCGAAATCACTAGTTGGCCAGGACAATTATAATTGGCTGGCACAACCACCTCTCCCGTTTCCTGTTGTACTTGCTTACATATTTCTTCTACCTTTTCATCAGTCAGGCCGAGCACTGCGGCCATGGTAGAAGGGTTTAGCTCACAGGCTTTTTGCATAGCTTGTGCACGAAGGCTTACCAATTGTAACCCACTTTCAAAGCTTAATGTACCGTTTGCTACCAATGCTGAAAACTCTCCTAATGAATGCCCTGCTACTGCATCGGGTTTAGCCCCCGAGTTGGTAGAAGGATCGATTCCCTTAAAAGCGATGATTGAGTGCAGAAAGATAGCTGGCTGCGTAATTTTTGTTTGTTTCAGGTCTTCTTCCGTCCCATTAAACATGACATCAGAAATCCTGAAGCCCAAAATCTCATTAGCTTGTTCAAATATTTTTTTAGCGAAAGAACTATTCTCATAATGCGATTTTCCCATTCCTGGAAATTGTGCTCCCTGGCCGGGAAATACAAATGCATGTTTCATAAATCCAATTAAGCCTCAAAAATAAGCCACTGCAACAAAAGCATTAAAAATTTGATTTGAAACCGAGACTATAATACTTAACCCAGCTTAGCAGAAATCAATTTCAAAAATTCATTTCGGGTAACGTTGTTATTTAAAAACTCACCATCAAACGAAGATGTGGTAGTAACAGAATTTTGTTTTTGCACACCACGCATCATCATGCACAAGTGTTTTGCTTCTATTACAACAGCCACACCCAAAGGGTCCAGGCTTTCTTTTATGGCTTTCAAAATTTGCGTGGTCAATCTTTCCTGCACCTGTAACCGCCGTGCATAGACGTCAACAACTCGTGCCAACTTGCTTAAACCGGTTATGTAGCCATTAGGGATGTAAGCAATGTGTGCTTTACCAAAAAAAGGCACAAGATGATGCTCGCACATAGAATATAGCTCGATATCTTTTACAATCACCATTTCACTTACTTCTTCATTAAACTTTGCGGAATTTAAGATGGCTACGGCATCCTGCTGATAACCCTGCGTCATATACTGCATAGCCTTGGCCATGCGTTCAGGCGTTTTTAACAATCCTTCTCTTTGTGGATCTTCTCCTAAAAGATGAATGATGCCTTGATAGTGATTCATTAAGCCTTCGGTTGTGTCCTGGTCAAAACTTTCTTTTTTATGAAAAGCCATAGTCTGATTAGTAGTTTACGAGTTACAATTTTGTTTTTTAATATTTTACCTCCGGTACTTATTCCACTGGATATTCAACGAAATTGCGTGGTGTTTCAAATAAGCGGATAAATAAATCTAACGAAGCGTTGATATGTGGACGCAACAGATCGTGGATTACAATAGCAATATTCTCAGCTGTCGGATTTAAATTTCGAAATTCTTCCGTATCAAGGTTTAAGTTTTTATGATCAAATTTTTCGAGCACTTTTTCATTCACCAAATCTGATAACACTTTTAAATCCATTACAAAACCCGTTATCGGGTCTACTTCTCCAGCCACTTTTATTTCCAGCTCATAGTTGTGTCCATGGTAATGCGGCAAGCTGCATTTGCCAAATGTATCCATGTTTTGCTCGACACTCCACTGTTCATTGTACAAACGGTGTGCAGCATTAAAATGTTCGCGGCGAACAACAGCCACTTTTTTATTCATACGATTCATCTGTTACAATATACAAAGGTAATTATTGATAGCACCGATTTACATAGATTAACTGTCCTATAAAATAGTTACAATCCATGTACGGCGCTACCTGCATTTACAATAACCCTTCTATCTAAATAAATTTGGGCCTCCTTTGATCGAATCCAGGATTATTTTTGCAGATGCACATTCTTCTTTGCGCAGCTACGGAATTTGAAATTAAGCCCACCATTGATACCATTGAGAAACAGAACCTTAATAATATTGATATTCTTATAACCGGTGTTGGTCTGACTGCCGCTGCGTATTCTTTAACCAAAAAAATTTATACAAAAAAACCAGGGTTAATTTTACAGGCTGGCATAGCCGGTTGTTTTAATAAAAATTTTTCTCTTACGGACGTTGTTGTTGTAAAAAATGAAATCATTGGTGATCTTGGTGTGGAAGAAAATGGAAAATTCAATTCTTTATTTGATTTAAAACTGGATGATGCAAACGCTTTCCCGTGGGCCAATGGAAGGTTGTGTAACAACTCTGAGGTTTTACAGCAATCCGGGCTGACGGTTGTAAATAGTGTCAGCATTAATGAAATTACTACCAGCGCAGAAAAAATTAATTATTATAAAACCACTATTGGTGCTGATATTGAATCTATGGAAGGTGCTGCACTGCATTATGTTGCTTTGATGGAAAATATTCCTTTTTTACAATTACGGTCTTTGTCGAACTTTGTTGGAGAAAGAGACAAAAGCAAATGGCTGATGAGAGAAGCCATTATGAATTTGAACCTTCAATTACAAAACCTCATTCTAAAATTGACGAGATGAAACTGAGTATAGGATTTTCACCCTGCCCCAACGACACCTTTATTTTTGACGCTTTAATCAATAAAAAAATTGACACAGAGGATTTGGAGTTTGAAGCTATTTTAGAAGATGTGCAAACATTAAATCAATGGACAAATGAAAACAGGCTGGATGTAACCAAACTTAGTTTCCCTGCATTGTTCAACAATGCAAAGAACTATGTTATTCTTAATTCAGGATCTGCATTGGGCAAAGGTGTCGGGCCTTTACTGATCGGCAAAAAAATGGTTGATATAGGAGACGTAGAACATTGCACTATTGCCATTCCCGGGGAAAACACAACAGCCAATTTTCTGCTGAGCTTTGCTTTTCCATCCGTAAAAAACAAGATACCTTTTTTATTTTCGGATATTGAGGATGCTGTATTAGAAGAGAAAGTTGATCTGGGTGTAATCATTCACGAAAACCGTTTTACCTATCAGCAAAAAGGCCTGCATAAAATTTGCGATTTGGGAGAAGTTTGGGAAGAACGACAAAACGCACCTATTCCACTGGGTTGTATTGCCGCTAAAAGAAATTTAGGAATTGATTTGCACCAAAAGATAGACCGGCTTATCCGCAAAAGCCTGGAATATTCCTTTCAAAGCTATCCCCAAATTTCACAGTACGTAAAAGATCACGCACAAGCAATGGAAGAAGAAGTAATGAGAAAGCACATTGAATTGTATGTAAATGATTTTTCGATTGATTTAAAAGATGCAGGCAAGAAAGCCATCGGCCAGTTATACCATGTTTATCAGCAACAAAGAAAAGATGCTATAACTTCCGATCTTTTTTACTGATGAGTTGCTGAAAGTAATTGACCATAGATAATGGAGGAAATGCTATTGACATAATTTTTCTTCCTGAAAAAGCCTACCCAGTGCATTCCAATGATAGCATTGGTTAAAAAAACCTCATCTGCATTTAACAAGTCATCTTCAGTAATTTCCTGCTGATGAATTTTGTAATTCAGTTTTTTCAATTCATCTATTAAAAACCTTCGCATTACCCCGTTCACGCAACCCTGGTGCAAAGCTGGTGTAAAAAGCTCGCCATTCCTGATTAAAAAAATATTAGCTTTTGATGAATCGCAAATATGATTATCGCTGTTTAAAACAATGCTATCATCAAGGTCGTTTTCTTTTGCATATAGTGCGGCCAAAACATAAGGTAAAAAGTTGGCCGATTTTAAATTTGCAAATGCATCTTTCGGTTTACGGGCATAGGGATACAGATCAATAGCCAGGCCTTTTTTATTCCAACCGTCAGCTCCATCAATCAATGGAAGTGCTTCCACTACAAAACCGGCATCACCGTTTTCGTCTCTGTATACCGCCAGCCTCACTCTCGCCAAGTCAGAACAATTATTTTTTTTACATAGCTCAATTATTTTTTTGCTTAAGTAAGTTTCATTGAAAGCATATTTTATTTTCAACAATTTCAGGCTGCTAAACAACCTTTCGAAGTGCAGGTTTGATAACAAAATTTTTTCCTTGTATACTTTAATGGTTTCAAAAGTTCCATCGCCGTATTTAAAGCTTCTGTTGTGAACTGAAAATATTGGCTGATCCGTAACTATAGTACCATTAAAGCAAACAAAACCCATGGCTCAAATATCAAACAAAAAAGCCACTCGCTTAAGACGAATGGCTTAAAACCAAATTTCAATGAAAAAGTATTTATGCCTGCTCTACAATACCTGCCTTTACAGCGTACATAATGAGGCCGGCCATTGATTTCACCCCGGTTTTTGTTTTCAATTTATCTCTTATAGCCTCCACAGTGCGGGGGCTGAGATCGACCATATCGGCAATTTCTTTTGTGCTCTTTTCCTCGCACATCAATTTTAGAATAGTGATTTCTTTATCGGTTAAATGAACTTCCTGTACAGGAGCTTCCTGCGGCTTTTTCATGCGCAAGCCGTTCAAAAGAGCTTTATTAGTAAGATCATTAAAGAAAAACTCTTGCTCGTAACAAGTGCGTATAGCCTGATAAATGGTTTCAGAATCGGATTCTTTGGTGAGGTAAGAATTAGCCCCGATCTCCATCATTTTTGTAATAATAGAAGGATCATTATTCATAGATAGCATAATCACCTTCATTTCGGGATACAGCTTTTTTATTTCAGGTAAAGTGGTATACCCATCCATAATAGGCATGTGAATATCGAGCAGAATCACATCGGGCTTTATATGCTTTAGCAAATTCATGAGTTGCATGCCATTTTCAGCCTCTGCAATCATCTGAATATCTTTGCGGCTTGAGAGGGAAGTTTTTACACCCGTGCGAAAAAGTGCATGGTCATCGGCGATGGCAACTTTGATAATAGCGTCGAGATTTTTCATAAGGAATTTTTAATTAGGCTTCTATGGTTTTAAATCAAGTGCAATTTGGTAAAAACAACCTGAATTTTAAATAGTATTACTACGTTATTTTTCATTGTGGAAAGTACGATTACTTAGAAAAAATTCAGGCACCCATTCCCATGCTCGAAATCTTACTTACCCACAACTTCGTAAAGTTACGAAGCGAATAGTAAAACCTGAACACGAAAAATTGGGCAGTACTGCTCTTGCACAGGCAAGGTCAACAATTAATTTTGTATTCGAAAGTTGATTGAAAGGACAGGTCGCCAGCATAACTATTCAATGTCCTAAAACCGTCCAGTAAGTTTTTTAAATCCAATTCTCTTGAAAACCACGGCGACTTCTCCGACCCAATCAACTTTTCTTTTTTTATGTAGTCTTTCTCTTTCTGCTCTTAGCTATTTCTTTTTTTCGGCAACAATGTAAATGCGGTTATCGCCGATAGCGAATTTCTTTTTTCTTGGACTGCCATATAAATCTTTCGTTCTAAGCCCCGCTTTCTGAAACATTTCTTCTAATTCGTCTAAACTGAAAATATAATCTATTCCTTTAATTACCTCTACAGAGCCGTCTTTGGCTAAAATGGTTTGTTCCGATGCTATACGATTAGGCCGAAACAAAAATTTATAATCTAAAAGATATTTATAGTCATCTACGTGTATCCAATCTCTTTCCCTAAAATGTTTAATAGCGATTTCGGCTATCATCCAGGAATTAATAATTAAAATGCCACCAGGCTTTAAATGCGCCGAAACCTTCTTTAAAAGATAAACAGCATCTTCTTTATTGAAGAAAGCAAAGCTGTTGCCCATGCATATTGCAGCATGGTACGAACCGGAAAGATCGACCTGCAACGCACCTGAAAGAATTGGCTCAATTGGCAGCAACTGTTCTTTGGCTGTATTTTCTATTTCTTTTATATAATCTTTGAGATTATCAACTGCAGTTACGCTAACGCCTCTTTTTGCCAGGTCAATAGCGTGGCGGCCATAACCACACATAATGTCTAAAACCCTGTCGCCTTTTTTTAAATTAGCTACTTCCATTACAAAGTCGGTTTCAACTTCGGTTAAACCGGCAGGGATAAGGCTTTTCCAAATAGTTTTGTAACTACCTTCAAAAAAGGTGTCATTGATATTGCTGGCAGAACTGGACATGCAGTGAAATTTACTCTAATAATTTATTGCGCATAGCATACATTACAAGGCCTGCAATTGTTTTGGCGCCTACTTTCTGCTTCATTTGCTGGCGAATAGTTTCAATAGTGCGGGGGCTTAAGAAAACTTCTTTAGAAATTTCTTCCGTGGTTTTATCCTCAGCTATACATTTTAAAATACGAATTTCTTTTTCGGAGAATTTTACAGGGTTTGGGTAAAACTGCCGAACTGTTTTTTTATGCTGTAATTTTAGTAATACAGCCTTATTGACCAGGTCGTTAAAATAAAAATCATCATTCATGCAGGTAAGAATGGCCTGATAAATTTCGTCAGGGTCTGTGGTTTTAGTGAGGTAAGCATTTGCTCCCATCTCCATCATTTTTGTAATCATTTCCTGATCATCATACATAGTCAGGACTATGATCTTAATCTCCTCATATTCCTTTCTCAGAATGCCAATAGCGTTTACACCGTCTATTTCAGGCATGCGTATATCCATCAATAACACGTCAGGCTGCTTTAGCTTCAATTTATGCATGAGGTCCTTGCCATCTTCGGCCTCCCATAAAATTTTAAGATAATCCCGGTCTTTCAGGGCCATTTTAATACCATCTCGGAAGATTTTGTGATCATCGGCTATGGCCACTTTTATTTGCTGGGCAGTCATGGAAATTGGTTTTTAAGTAATTGACTTATAAGCAGTAGAAGCGACAAATCTAATTGTTTTTTCTTCTGCACCACAAGTATAATGAAAAGTTTATTATTAATTCAGAGAAAGGGGCAATTAGTAAAATTGCGCTTATAAATTCGTAAATCTACGAACGCAAATTGTTTTCAAATACTTCACGGAACAATCTTTCAAAAGCCTTTGTAAAAGCTGAAGGAAGCGTGTAAATTGTAATTGCACAGGCACAAATACCTAATCTTCCATTAGTAATTGGAGCTGCTATCAACCTCTTTCCTTAATATTTCATCGAAAACACCCTATTTGTTCTTAGTAAAAATACTAAATTCACATAGTGAGATTACGCATTTTTAGTTAGTAAGGTTACGCCGGTATGGCTTGAAACGCCTTTCAAATAAGGATTATTAAAGAAAAACAGAATCCAATCAGGGTAAATACCTATTGAGAACGGATGCGATGTAACCAAAATTTACATCAGTTAATAACAAAAACTTACTGTCATGACAAAAAAAGTATTCCGTGCTTTCCCACCTGATGTTGAAGTAATTGGGGGCTGGTAAAATTTAAAAGATTAGTATTTCTTTAAAAGGTTTTCTATATTTGGCCCAAAACCAAAACTATAGAAAACCTTTTTAATTATCTGGCGTTTTATTCTGACCTCCTTCCAATTTTATTTTTCTTCATCTGTTGGAAAGGAAGTAAGGCAGAAAGAATATTGTGGACTATTCTTTCATACAATGTTTATGACTTTTTAACTAACATTGGATTGCTTTATCTATCGCATAAAGCATCTAAAGTTTTTCTTTATTCTTCTTTTACTTTTTTTGAGTATTTGCTTTTTGCAGCTTGCTTATTCAACATTATAAAAAATAGGGGATTCAGGAAATTCATAATTGTTGCCAGTGTTCTTTTTTCTTCTTTTCTAATTTTTTATAATCTAACGGTTAAGTTAGTTGCCATAGATTCTATACCCATCGGTATTGAAACTATTTTAATACTCATCTTTTCTTTCTACTACTTCTATGAGCAAATGCAGGATACCACTAACTTGTTCATCTATAACAAGCCCTCGTTTTGGGTTATTTTAGGAATGGTTTTATATTTAGCCGGTTCATTTTTTATTTATATTTATTCCAGCCAGTTAAAAGTTCAAAGTGAAGTTGATAAATACTGGATTTTCACTAACATATTTTCTATTCTTAAAAACATTTTCTTTACAATTGCTATAATTGTCAACGCTAATCAATCCGTAAAAAAAACACCAAAGAAATATAAGCTATACCCATCCAATCAATTCATAGATTCGTAACCAATGTACTTACTGCAAGCCGGCAACTCCTCCATCTCCCTCGTTTTATTCCTCGGTACTCTGGGGATGCTTGCACTTACTATCAGCCTGATCCTTTTTATTATTTTTCATCAAAGAAAGGTCATCCGCTACCAGCTTCGTTTACAAAATATGGAGCAGGAACAACAAAAAATTTTATTGAACGCTTCTATACGCTTACAGGAAGAAGAACGCCAACGCCTGGCGGCAGACCTGCACGACGATGCCGGCCCATTACTGGCTACAGCAAGATTGTATTTAAATGAAAACCTTGTAAACCAGGATAAGGCTACGCAACTGCAATCTATTTTTCAGGCACGTCAAATATTGGATGATACGATACAGCTGATTCGTAACATCAGCCATAGCCTGATGCCACCAACTTTAAAGAACTTTGGTTTGGAATCGGCAACAAATGATCTGTTTCAAAAAATCAGTGGGTCAGGAACTATTAATGCGAGCAGCCGTTTTCATGATTATAAAGAAAGGCTTAAACCGGAAGTTGAACTCATTGTTTTTAGGGTTATACAAGAGTTGATCAATAATATTTTAAAACACAGCAACTCAAGCTTTATCCATCTGACACAAAACAATCACGACGATTTATTTATACTTCGCATTCATCATGACGGACGTGGAATTGTTCAAGCCGATTTTGAAAAGCTAAATAAAAGCAATATTGGCCTGGGACTTAAAAACATTAGCAGCCGTTTAAGAGTAGCGCAAGGAAAAATATTTTTTGAAAAAGACCCTTCACAAACTTATTATAAGGTAACCATAGAGATTCCTAAAGACGATGGCGGTGAATCATTGCCGCATAATTCATAATTTTATCGCCTCTCAATTGTGCTATGGAAATTATTAAAGTGGCAATTGCCGATGATCATAAAATATTTCGCAAAGGCGTTATCCTTTCTCTGCGCCCCTTTACAAATATTAAGTTTGTTTTGGAAGCAGAGAACGGTGACCAACTATTAGATGGTGTGGTAGCCGCCGAACCCGATGTGGTTCTGATGGATCTGCGCATGCCTGGAAAAGACGGCATTGAAACTACCAAGCTTTTAAGTAAGCAATATCCCAATATCCACATCATAGTGCTGAGCATGTATGAAGACGAACGTTTTGTTTCTCACATGATGGAAAATGGCGCCAATGGTTATTTATTGAAAAATGCAGAACCACAGGAGATTCGTAGAGCTATTATGGATGTGTATGAAAAAGGTTATTACCTCAACAATTTTGTAAACCGCATACTTTTAAAAAAATCTCACGCCAAACAAAAGGTAGTTCCTTCACTTAATAATGAAATAACGTTAAGTGATAAAGAAAAAGATGTTCTGAAATTTATTTGCATGGAGTTTACGGCGCAGGAAATTGCTCAAAAAATGGAGGTCAGTCCAAGAACTGTAGAAGCAATAAAGGACCGGCTAATGGAACGCTTTGGCAGCAAAAACACTGCAGGACTGGTATTCTTTGCAGTGAAAAATAATTTAGTTGATTAAACAGCTTAATCTTAATTCATTACCATTTCCTTGGCATTTTCCAGCGCAGCCGCAGTTGGTTTTTCTCCACTTAACATTTTGGCAATAGCAACAATGCGTTCATCAGTACCAAGCAAGCGAACGCCAGTAGTAACAATATCATTTTTCAATGCTTTATAAACAAGGAAATGCGCATCAGCTTTGCCTGCTATTTGCGGTTGATGTGTAATGCAAATTACCTGACGGGCATTGGCCAATTCTTTCATAATTGTTCCAACCTGCCTGGCTGCTTCGCCGGAAATACCCGTATCAATTTCATCGAAAATTAATGTAGGCAGGTCCATCGATTTTGCCACCAATGATTTTATGCAAAGCATCAAGCGGCTTAGCTCTCCACCGCTAGCCACTTTGCGCAAAGGTTGAAATTGATTGCTTTTGTTAGCATCAAATAAAAACACTATTTCATCACCACCGTAATAATTTAATGTTGTAAGGTTTTGCACATCTACCCGCAAACGAGCATTAGGCATACCTACCTGGCCTAACATTTTATTCACCTGTTGTTCCAAAGGCTTGATCTGGGTTCTCCTGACAGATGAAATCTTTGCAGCCATCTCCTCCGCCTGTTTTAAAAAGTCACAATATTTTTTTTCTGCCCTGGCAATCGCATCCTCAATATTTAAAACGGCCTGTAATTTTGCACTCAGCTCTGCCTGTATTTGCAGCAGTTCATTGGTTGTTTTAACACCGTGTTTTTTAAGCAGTTTGTAGCCCAACGAAATTCTATCATTGATTTTATCTATTGCCGCCGCATCTGAGCCAATGTGATTATTCAGACGGTCTGTTTCATCAGCTATGTCCTGTAGTTCTATATATGATGATTGCAGGCGTTGAATTAAAGGAGGAAGTTCAGGATGCAAATCTGCAAATTGCTGTAATTGATTGGTTATAGCTTTTAACTGACGAATGATTGGTTCTTCAGTTTCTTCTAATTCATAGTAAGCCTTGGCCAATGCGTTTTTGATTCCCTCAGCATTGGTGAGCATTTTTAATTGCTGGTCTAGTTCTTCTAATTCATTTTCTTTAAAGCCAGTTTCTTCCAGTTCATTAAATTGAAACTGATGATAATCGAATTCCTTTTCAAACTGTGCTTTTTGGTCTTTTAAAGAATCCAATTCTTTCTTTGACGATTGCTTGTTATCAAAAATCAGCTCATATTTTTTTAGCGCAGGAAAATTGCCACCCAAGGCATCTAACACTTCCCGCTGAAAATCACTTTCTCCCAATTCCATAGTATCAAACTGTTGGTGAAGATCAACCAACAAACTGCTTAAATGATTTAATTGAGAAAGATTGACAGGCGTGTCGTTTATAAAAGCTCTTGATTTTCCATTCGATGCAATTTCTCTTCGAACAGTCAATTCATCGTGCACATCTAATTCATTATTTTTTAAAAACTGGAGAATCTGTTCGTCACTCCCTTCGCCCTTAAAGCACCCTTCTACAATGCATTTTTTATTCTTATCTTTTAAAATGCTGCTTTCTGCTCTTTGTCCTAATATCAATCCCAAGGCCCCAACAATGATGGATTTACCGGCTCCGGTTTCTCCGGTAATTATATTTAACCGGGAAGAAAAATCAACTTCCAACTGCTCGATGATAGCATAATTCTGAATGGATAACCTGCTCAACATAATCAGCGACAAATTAAAGCATTTCCTTTCTCATGCAAGTAAAAAACATCGCCAATTATAAACTGATTTATTCAGGAATTTATCTAATTGCCGGCCAAACAACAAACTGCTTATGCAATATAATTTTCTCCCTTACTTGCTAATAAAAAAGTTGCCTTTATAACGAATACTTAGAATTAAGCATCATCATTTTAGTAGATTTACGAGTTCCTCTTCGTGTTTCCTCTTATTTATTCATTTTTTTTTACGATAGGCTTGTACAATAAACTTTAGCACCCTACTTTAGCCACGATATCCAAATCCTTAGTAAAACCAAAAAATCCATTTTATGAGAACAACTGTACCTGGCGTACGTACATTAGTGCTCATCTTTGTATTAGCCCTTTCTTCCCTTCGAAGCTCTTCTCAATCGATCACTACGGGCAACGGCCGACTTGAATTAGGTTTAGGCATTGGTCCGCTGTTTTTTCTTGGCGACCTTGGCGGTAATCAAGGCACCGGAACCAGATTTATAAAGGACCTTAACATATCCACTATAAATCTGGCAAAAGGCGTTTATGCTGCGGTATATCCTACTGAGTGGTTAGGCTTTCGCTTTGCCATTAACCAAGGTAAATTAGAAGGTTACGACAGCCTCATTAAAGATAAAGGGGGAAGAGAAATTTCCAGAAAGAAAAGAAACCTACAATTCCAATCTCCCCTGTGGGAGGTGTATGGTGCCATTGAAGTCTATCCAACAGTTTTTATTGAACGTTACGACGGTTTGCAAGGCAAATTGCGTCCTTATGGCATTGTTGGATTTGGTGCCTTTAAATTTAACCCAAAAGGAAAATATTATGCGCCAAACGGTACTGCTTCGTGGGTTGATTTAAAACCATTGCGTTTAGAAGGCCAAGGCATGGCAGAATACCCCGACAGAAAAGAATACAAGTTGATGTCCTGGGAAATTCCTATCGGTGCAGGCTTTAAGTACTATGTAAAAGAGAACTTTTTCGTGGGTTTGGAAATAATGCACCGCAAATCTTTTACAGATTATGTTGATGATGTGAGTACAACTTATATAGACAACAGTTTGTTTGCCAATTACCTTACGCCGCAGCAGGCTGCAATGGCTAACCAACTATATTTCCGCCAGGGATTCACACCAACAGGCGGCGCATCACGTGTTCCACCAGATGGCGAGCAGCGTGGTAATCCAAAACAAAACGACTCGTTTTTCTCAACTATAATAAGGCTCGGCTGGAGATTGAATGATTATAATTCTCCTAACGGAAGAGCAGCACGACAAATGCGTTGTCCGACATTTTATTAAACAACATCTGATATATGAAACTTAATCTACTGCTAACCGCTTTTGTTTTTTTGTGTTGCTCAGCAGCAAGGTCGCAATCAACTAACAATGCCTTTACCTTTAGTTCATCTATCGATACTAAAGAGAAAGTTTGGACAAAAAAAGACAACGTTGTTAACGTCAGTCCAAACCCAAGCTATACAGGCCAGGTCAGCATCAGTTCCAAAACAGACAAGACCTTACATTTTTACATTTTTGACCTGGAGGGAACACTGATTTATCAAACCGTTTTAAAAACTAAAGAGAAAAAAGCAGCCAACTTAACTAAAGGCACCTATATGTATAATGTATTTGCCAATGACGAAAGCATAGAAGAAGGAAAACTTAGCATTAAATAAACATTACTTCCAATAAGCGGCAGAGAGCTTAATAAAATGCAATACCGGTTGATAAAACCTAATCCGTTCCCTATATTCGTACGCTTACAATTTTATTAAACACTTTCTGCCCTCCTTATTGGAGATTTCAAAAGAGTTCTTTTCATTGCCATAACTGAAAGTCCCGTGTAGCAGGGAAATTGGTGTAATCTAATATCCGAATGAAACAACCGAATGGTCAGCTTCAATAGATTTACTTAATCACTCCCTGCTGATTTACGGGTATTCTTCTTAAGTTAATTGTATCAACTGCCGTATAATAGTTTCTTGATAGAATTACGAGCAGCTTATTCAATAACATGCTACATCATCTCTCTCTGTCCGCATTTATACCAAACCACATGTACGCATCATAATTTCTATTGCTCTGCCAATTGATAAATCTCTTTCAGGTTTCTTCCCAGCCCGTCGTAGTCTAATCCGTAGCCTACAACAAATTTGTTAGGTATGCTAAACCCTACATAATCTATTGTAAGTGGAAATTGTGTAGCATCAGGCTTGTGTAGTAAAGCTGCTATCCGTAAGGATTTGGGTTGTTGATGATGGAGTTGCGGCAAAAAAACATTAAGCGTTTTACCTGTATCAACTATATCTTCAACAATAATCACATCCCTATTATATAAATCGTGATCCAGACCAATTGCTGTAATAATATTGCCGCTTGACTTCATGCCTTTGTAAGAAGCCAGCTTAATAAAACTGATCTCGGCATCAATCGTCAGGTGCTTAAATAAATCTGCTGCAAACATGAATGAGCCATTTAAGATGGCAATAAACAAAGGCCTTTTGTTTTGGTAATCTTTATTGATAGCTTCAGCCAATTCCTGAACTTTTTGCTGAATTGTTTCTTCAGACAAATAAGTATCAAAATTTTTATCGTGCAGTTTAATTGGTAGCATTCGTTCGTTTTTTATAGATGCGCAGTTGCTGGCCTGCTTTTAAATTATTTGTCTGCATCTCATTCCATTTCATAACATCTTCCACAGCAACATCATATTTTTTAGCAATAGCGTACATAGTTTCTTTCGGCTGAACGAAATGCACAATAGGATTTGCTTCTGCGATTTCAACAGTAGCCGGCGTAATAATCTCCGGACGAGAAATAGTAGTTCTGACCGCGGCAGGGTCTTCCAGTTTTGGCATGGATGGAGCTTTTTCCTGTAGATACAATCTTTCTCCGGCTTTTACATGCATGTCAGCCCTGAGAAAATTATATTCCAACAAGCTCTCTGTTCTTATTCCTTCCTTTTGTGCTATGTCATGCAAAGACTCTCCATTTGCCACTAAATGAAACGTGGTAGCGCCTTTCTTTCTTTTGCGTTGCAAAAAAACAAGCTGGTCTACCAATGCTATATCTAACCCTTTTAAATCATTAAACTCAAATAGTCTTGCCAACGACAAATCGTTTTCTTCTGCTATTTTTAAATAGGATGTTCCTTTCGTTATAAACACCACTTTCGTTTCGTTGATCTTAAAAATACCGGAAGGATAATTTATTGCTGGAATTTCTGTTGATGATATACTTGGGGCTGATTCTTTTTCAACTGTGCTTGTATTGCTTGCCAAAACCACATTACTGGAAGGCTTTTGATTCATGGCAATCAACGTATAATCTTCCAGGTCATAATCCTTAATTAAATTGATGAGTATTTGCGGATACCTTGGATTGGTAGCATAACCTGCTTTTTTTAATCCGTAGGCCCAGGCTTCATAATCGGTTGGATCTAACCTGAATAAAAATGCATAATGTGGACGATTCTTTAAGAAATCAGAATGATCTCTGTAGGAATCCATCGGGTCATTATATTTTCTGAAACACTCTCCTTTTGCATCATCGTCGTGACTTACAGACTCGCCTTTCCAATCGTCTTTACACTTAATACCAAAATGATTGTTTGACTTTTTCACCAGGTCGCTTTGCCCTGCGCTTGTTTCATGAATGCCCTGCGCCAAAGTAATAGCTGCAGGCACGCCGGTACGCTGCATTTCTTCAATGGCAATATCCTTATACGTAGCAATATAATTGCGAATAACGTTAGAAGATTGGGCAAATAAAAGACTGCCCAGGAGTAAAAAAGAAAAGAGAAGTTGTAGCTTTTTCATTGGATGTTTTACTAAAGGTCTAAGGTTTAAGGAAATTAAAACAATCAAAAAACATCAGACATTATACAATCAGTGCAACTTTCTTATCATATACAGGCCATCTCTTACAGGCAACATCAGTTTTTCTACATCGGTTCTACCCAAAATAAAATCATTGAAAGCCTGTATAGCTTTGGCACTTTTGCCTTTAATTTCTTCTTCCAGCACCTGCCCGTGAAAGAGCACATTATCCGCTAAAATAAAGCCGTTTGCCCTTAGTTTGGGCAAAACCAGGTTAAAATAGTTTATGTAATTTTCTTTATCTGCGTCAATGAAAACCAAATCCCAGGTTTCATGCATTTCACCGATAATTTCTAACGCATCACCGATATGTAAAATTATTTTTTCTTTAAAAAAAGATCGTTCAAAGTAAGCCTTTGCCGTGGCAGCATCATCTTCTCTTACTTCAATGGTATGCAACAATCCATCTTTTGCAAGTCCTGTAGCGAGATATAAAGCACTATAACCTGTAAACGTTCCGATCTCTAAAATTCTTTTAGGCTGCATCATGCGGCTGATGGCTTCTAAAAATTTTCCTTGCAAATGACCGCTAAGCATGTGCGATTTAGGATGATTACCGTAGGTAAACTCAGCAATTTCTTTTAACAGCGCTTCTTCCCCGGAAGTATATTTTTCAGCATAGGCGTGTGCCAGTGGATCAACGATGTGCATGTTCTAAAATTTCTTTTACCTCTTGCGGAACAGCTTGTGGCTTTGAAATTAAATACAAGCCCAGATAAGTAAGCATGCCATTGTAAAGTAACAGCTCTGTTCCTATTTTAAAGTTACCGAATATTGAAGCTGACAAAGATTTTACACCCTCAACCCAAGAGCCTTCCAGTTTTAATTGTCCCTGCCACCACTCAATGTTGTTAACGAAATCAATTCCCAAAATCAGTAATGGCGCCAAAAGACAAACATATAATGAAAGCCTATCGTTTACTTTTCTTTTCGATATGATACCAAATGCAAACAAGCCCAACAGGGGACCATAAGTAAAGCCTGCCACCTTCAAAATGATGTCAATAATAGATTTACTATCCATCACTTTAAAACCCATCACAATTAAAAAGAAAATAATGGCGAATGTGATATGAACGGTAAGCCTTGTTTTCTTTTTTTGTTTTTCAGAGAGATCGTCTCTCCTTTTCATACCTAAAATATCAATACAAAAAGAGGAAGTAAGTGCCGTTAAAGCACCATCAGCACTGGGAAATAACGCAGATATCAAACCAATAATGAAAATGATGGAAATAGAGGCCGGTAACAAACCCTTTAATGCAACAGTGGGAAACAGGTCGTCGCCTGTTACACTTACATTATTAGCTTTGCTATACAGGTATAAAATACCACCCAACAAAAGAAAAAGAAAATTCACCACCAACATAATTACGCTGAACGTCATTACATTTTTTTGCGAGTTCTTCAGTGTTTTTACACTAATATTCTTTTGCATCATCTCCTGGTCAAGGCCTGTCATGCCAATGGTAATAAACATTCCTCCCAAAATACTTTTTAGAAAGAAACCTGATGAGTGAACATCAGTGTTAAATATTTTAGTGAGGTGAGCCGTATCTAAAGCTTTCAGTGTTGAACCAACAGAGTGGCTCATATTGCTCATGATATAAACAATGCAAACGACTAAGCCCAAAAGCATGAAGGTCGTTTGCAAAGTATCGGTATAAACAATGGTTTTTACGCCACCTTCAAAAGTGTACAACAAAATCATCAACAGAATAATAAACGTAGCCAGGCCAAAGCTGATGTTCATGTCTTTCAAAATAAATATCTGCAGCACATTAATCACTAAATACAGCCTTGCCGTTGCACCAAGTGTTCTTGAAATAATAAAAAACAAAGCACCTGTTTTGTAGGATGTCATTCCAAAGCGGTGCTGTAAATAATTATAGATGGAAGTGAGGTTGAGCCGGTAATACAAAGGCAGCAATACAAATGCAATTACAAAATAACCAAGAAAATAACCGATTACCACCTGGAAATACGAAAAGGCTGCTGAACCAACAGTGCCTGGAACAGAAACAAAAGTAACCCCGCTTAATGAAGTGCCTATCATGCCAAAAGCCACCAACATCCAGTTGGAGTTCTTGTTTCCAATAAAAAAAGAATCATTGTTAGAATTGCGGGAAGTGAAATAAGCCACTACTAATAAAACAGCAAAGTATCCAATAACAAATGCCAGCAATACGGTTGAATTCATGCTTTATCTTTTGATGAATAATTACAAGAATATCCCTGTAATTTTTGAAGATAGAAAAATTTGCTTTCCTTTTGCGGCTCAAACATACAGCAATGAGCAAGATTAACAAAGTAGCTATTTTTTGCGGATCAAAGTTGGGCAATAATCATTTGTATGCACAAGCAGCAAAACAAATAGCCGCACTACTTGCCGAAAATAAAATTGAATTGATATATGGCGGCGGAAGAAATGGCATTATGGGCACAGTGGCCGACGTGGTGATGGAACAGGGCGGCATTGTTCGCGGCGTTATTCCGCAAGTGCTTACCAAATGGGAACACCAACACGAAGGCCTCAGCGAGTTGTTGGTTGTAGAAGATATGCATGTAAGAAAAAGAAAACTGTACGAGCTATGCGATGCCGCTATTATTCTGCCTGGTGGCTTTGGTACGCTTGATGAATTGTTTGAAATACTTACATGGAACCAATTATCCATCCACGATAAAAAAATATTTATCCTCAATACTGCCGGATTTTATGATCATCTTTTAGCACACATGCTACATATGGCTAATGAAGGATTTTTATATGGCAAGTTAGAAGAAACACTGACTGTATTGAACAATCCAAATGAATTAAAACCGCATGTTACTACAAACTAAAGTTGTATCCAAAGTTATAAATAGGCCTTGCGCCATAAGGCGAATTAGCGTTTTGTAGAACGTCATAAAAAATAGAAATAATAAAAGCACCTCTGCCCGCAGGTAAAGCTGCGCCGCCACCAAGCAGAAGGCTGGGAACGATCTTAGCATCAAGCTTGATACTTGAAGGAGAGGTGTTATCGTAATATTTTATGTTGCCAAAAACATAATTAGCTTCCGGTTGCACCTGTATAAAAATTTGATCTATTGGGTAAACTCTTCCAAAAACATTTAACCCCGTAACTCCGCGTGAAATTTTGTAAGCTGGCTGATTACCATAATAGAACTTCTCACTGATGTACTGTCCGTTAATACCTAAACCGGCAGCCAAATGATTGTTGAAGCGATAACCTACTTGCGGTGAAACATCTATCAAAGTGTAGTCACCGAAGGTTAGTCCAAAATTGCCGCCAACAAATAATTTTTCTTTTTGAAAGCCTTTTTTTCTTCAGTGGGGGCCTCCTGTGCCAAAGAAGTAAATGAACTTATTAAGATCAGAAAAATGAAAAAGGTGTTCCTCATAATTACGTTGTTTCGATTAATCGAAAATTTTTCCTGCGTTCAAAATATTGTTGGGATCAAACACTTTTTTGATCTGCTTCATTAAATGCATTTGCACGTCATCAAACACAATAGGTAAATATTCCTTTTGTACTAAACCCACGCCATGTTCTCCACTGATAGTTCCACCCAGGCTTTTCACCAATTCAAAAATTTCTTTGATACCGTCTTTTAATGAACCATTCCATTGTTCATCGCTCAACTCGCCCTTAATAATATTTACGTGCAGGTTACCATCACCTGCGTGACCATAACAAACTGAATGGAAACCATATTTTTTGCCAATGGTTTTTACACCTTTTAGCAAAGCAGGCAATTCGGCCCTTGGTACTACAGTATCTTCTTCTTTATAAATAGAATGTGACTTTACTGCCTCTCCTACTCTCCTGCGGAGCTTCCACAATTCAGCTTTTTGCTGTGCATCTTCGGCAAATAAAATTTCACCGCAATCAAAGCCCATAACAATTTCTGAAATGCCTTCCATTTCTTTCATCAACACATCCATGTCATTGCCATCAACTTCTATAAGCAAATGTGCCTGTACATCTTCGGCAATGGGCACAATGCTGTTGTCAACAAAACGCATTACCCATTCCAGCGCATCTCTTTCCATAAACTCCATGGCGCTTGGCGTGTAGCCAGACATAAAAATGGAGCTCACTGCTGCGCAGGCGTTTTCTGCATTTTTAAAAGGAACCAACATTAACAAATCATGCTTAGGCAATGGAATTAATTTCAATACTGCCTTTGTTACAATGCCCAATGTGCCTTCGCTACCTACAACTAACTGCGTAAGATTGTAGCCTGTAGCATTCTTTAAGACATTGGCACCGGTCCAAATAATTTCTCCGGTTGGCAACACCACTTCCAAATTCAACACGTAATCTTTTACCACACCATATTTTACAGCTTTGGGGCCGCCGCTATTTTCGGCAATATTGCCGCCAATCATGCAGGAGCCGCGGCTGCTGGGATCGGGTGGATAAAATAGCCCTCTTTCTTTTACTGCATCTTGTAACACTTCGGTAATAACGCCGGGTTCTGTCACCACTTGCAGGTTGCGTTCATCTATTTCAATGATCTTATTCAAACGTTCAATGGATAGGAGTACACCACCCAAATGTGGCAAGCAGCCGCCACTAAGTCCCGTACCGGCTCCGCGAGGCGTAACAGGAATTTTATATTGATTACAAATCTTTACGATCTCGCTAATTTCTTTTGAATTTGCCGGCTTAATGACAACATCGGGCAAAAAGTGAAGGTCTTCCGTTTCGTCAGAAGCATAATTGCTTAATACTTCTTCATCAACAAAAACGTATTGGTCGCCAACAATTTTTTTAAAGTGGTCAAGATGCTCAACAGCAATAGAACCTTTTTCAACAGTTAACATGGAACATTAATAATTAGTGTAAAAATCGGGCAAAAGCTGCAAATGAAAAAGGCAAAATATAAATGAAGCAAATTTTTATGGACGAATTACGCGGCTATAACAAATGAATTCAGAAAATGAAATAGCTGCTGTGCAATTTGTAATTAATAAGTTTTAAATGTAGGGCAAGGCGTAACTTTTTTACTTCCCGGAGAAATAACTCCCTGTTTGATTAACGAAAACTCAAAAGCGCCGCGAGAGTTATTATAGTTGTTCAAAGAAGAAATAGTAGCATCGTAAGTAAACTCAAAAGTATAGTCTTTATAGCCAAGACCAATCAAGGGAATAATGGCTTCTTTATGGCGATAATAAGCTCCTGCTATCAATAGATATTCGCCATCGCCGGAAAGATTGTAGTGTGCATTAATACCCCCAACCAATTCTGAAGCGCCGGCCTGTTGCGTGTAGTAAATATTGGGGTTCAAAATTACCTGGTCGTTTAATTTAAAGCTGCCATTTAAAAAACCAATATAGCGCATGGGCACCCGGTTGTCAACGCCAACTACATCAGAATTAAAGAAAGATTCGTGTGGACGATTGACGTGATGCACCGAAAAACCGGTGTTCACATAAATACTTGGCGTAGGAAAATAGGCATAATTCATTCCTACCTGCATATCCAAATAGCTGATATTATTGTTATCCAAAAAAACGCTGGTGGGTAACTTATTGTCGAAAAATTTTCCGTCGAATTGATCTGGAAATTTAAGATTGGAAACGTTGATTTGTTTGTTTGCCCAGCCTACATTAAAACCTAGACTTAACAAGCTTGAATAACCCAAAAGTTGATGGTACGCCACAGAGCCATACAGCTTAGTAGAGGTAAGGTTTCCGCTGCCTGCCACATCACGCAAAATCACGCCACCAAC
>JBQCJM010000368.1:0-22144 GCA_051952715.1 Flavisolibacter sp. | reverse complement strand
AGTGGGTTTGCTTTCCAAAACATTTCAACCTTTCGAGGTAATAGCTGTTGTGGGCTGGCTTACTTTAATTGCGTCTCTTATCTATGTATTCATCCAGTTTCCTTCGGCAAAACAACAAACAACAGTTGCGGCAAAATGGGGTAGTCTATTAAAACCACTTCTTGTATTGATCGCCTTTTTCCTGTTTTGCCAGAGTAGCCTGGAGGCCATCATCAACAACTGGACGACAACCTATCTTATTAGCCGTGGTGCTATGTCGGAAAGCAATGCTTTGTATGCCTTATCGCTTCACATTGCCGGTATGATTACTATGCGGCTGCTTACAGGAAGCGTATTCAGGTCAGTACCGCAGGTAAAAATGATGTGGGTTTGTCTTATTTTACTATTCGCCGGTGTTTTTTTAATGCAGATGGATGCAAAAGGTTTGATCGTTGCAGGCCTTGTTTTATCAGGTGCAGGTTTGGCCGGCGGTTTTCCTATTATGCTTGGCTTTGTAGGCGAACGTTTTGCCGCTTTATCCGGCACTGCTTTCAGCTTTGTATTTGTAGTGGCGCTTATAGGAAATATGCTGATTAATTATGCCATGGGCTTCATCGTACACAATTACGGTGTGCAGCATTTAACCACTGTTTGTTATATAGAAATCGGCACCATGGTGCTGTTGTTTCTTTTCATTATTCAAAAATTTAAATCAACCTATAATTAGCAAATCATGTTAGCAAAACAATGGCTTACCAATGCAAGAAATGTAATGACAGAAATTGAAGAAACACAATTGACCAACATCCGTAAAGCAGCGGAAGTAATGGCCGACAGTATTGAATGCGGAAGATGGGTGCATACTTTTGGTTGTGGTCACGCCACTATTCCTATTGAAGAAATGTATCCGCGTATTGGTGGCTTTGTGGGCTTTCATCCCATGGTGGAATTGCCGCTTACGTTTTTCACCCGCATCACCGGCGAGATGGGTGTTCACCAGTTTGTATTTTTAGAAAGAGTAGAAGGCTATGGTGTAGAGATCATGAAAGGATACAATTTTGATAAGCGGGATACGATGTGGGTTTTTTCGCATTCAGGCATTAACAATGTAAATATAGACGTGGCGCTGGAAGCGAAAAAGAAAGGCATGAAAGTAATTGCCTACGGTTCGGCAGCTGCGGCAAAAGGGAAACAAACCAGGCATTCCAGCGGCAAAACCATTTTTGACATTGCAGATATTGTTGTAGATAGTTGTGCGCCTATTGAAGATGCTACAGTACCTATTAAAGATCATCAGGACAAATTGGGTCCTGTTTCTACTATGGCTTTCATAACCTGTGTGTGGATGACGGTAATTACAGTGGCAGAAATATTGGTAGATCGTGGATTCAAATTACACATTCACCCTTCGCACAATGTGCCTGGAGATACTACTGCCAAACAACGCCTGGAAGACGCTCTGGCTATGTATAAAGAAAGAATTGCAGGGGTGTGATTGAGTGTAAAAGAGAAACTCGGTCTTTAATATTACAAATAAAAATGCGGAACACTTGTTCCGCATTTGTGGATCCTGCTGGGATCGAACCAGCGACCCTCTGATTATGAGTCAGATGCTCTAACCGTCTGAGCTAAGGATCCATCCACCATATCTGGTGGCAAAGATTACCCGAAAAATTTCAGGGATGCAAAAATAGGGAAATACAATATTAATCTTTCACTTCTTCAAAGTCAATGTAATCTCCGGGTTTATGCTGTTCAACTTTTGGTTTGGAAGGCTGCGCATTTTGCCGCTGAAATCCCTCAGCCTGCTGTCGCATTCTTTCATTCATTTCTTTAAAACCATTTTTTACCCGCCTGGTAGTTTTATACACGGGTATAATAAAATCAAACACCAGTTTGTACAGCATGTAAAATAAAAAAACGTAAAAAAGAAACCTTAAAATCATAGCATTCAAAGGTACGACGGGCACTTTACCAAAGCATAATTTGGAATGTATTTAACGTTTACCTTACCTTTGCTGCCGGTAATGAATGAAGGAAGGGAACGAGAACGTTCCCTTCTTCTTTTAGCAGTTATGCAAATGGAGACACAAATTCAGGCAATAGAACAAAAAATAAATGCCTTGCTGGCAGGCCACCCTACTCATTTTTTAGTGGAAGTAAGGATCAAGCCAACGAATAATATAAAGGTCTTTATAGATGCAGACGAAGGTGTTAACTTATCGAACCTGATAGAATATAACCGCAAATTGTATAAGCAAATTGAAGAAAGCGGCGTTTATCCTGATGGCAATTTTTCACTCGAAGTTTCATCACCCGGTTTGGATGAACCTTTGAAATTGCGCAGGCAGTATAAAAAAAACATAGGCAGGTATGTAGATGTGACGCTTGAAGACAACAGTAAAAAAGAAGGTAAATTAATAGAAGCGTCGGAAGACGGTATTGTTATAGAGTGGGAGGAAGGAAAGGGGAAAAAGAAAGAAACAAAACAGCAATCAATTTCATTTGATCAAATAAAAACTACAAAAATTCAAATAAAATTTTAGAGCAGCGGCTAACAGCCCTAATCTGAAATTGTAAATCTGAAATCGTATGGCAAGTATCAACTTAATGGAGGCCTTCCAGGAATTTAAAGATGCTGAAAATATTGACCGCCCTACGCTTATGCGTGTGGTAGAAGACGTATTTAAAACGCTGATCCGCAAAAAATATGGCAGCGATGAAACCTTTGATGTGATTGTAAACGCTGAGAAGGGTGATTTGGAAATATTCCGCCGCCGCAATGTAGTAGATGATGACGATGTGTACAATACCCTTGAAGAAATTGAAGTGAGTGAGGCTAAAAAAATCTCTCCCGACTACGAAGTAGGCGAAGAGGTTTATGAAGAGGTGAACCTTGAAGACTTTGGCCGCAGGGCTATTTTAGCCGCCAAGCAAACGCTTGCCAGCCGCATCTCCGATCTGAAGAAAAATGTATTAGCTAAAAAATACGAAGACCGCATTGGTGAGATCATTAGTGCTGAAGTATACCAGGTTTGGAAAAAAGAGATTTTATTGTTGGATGAGGAAGGCAACGAATTGATCCTGCCAAAAAGCGAACAAATTCCCCAGGACTATTTTAAGAAAGGTGAGAACATTCGTGCGGTGGTAAAGAAGGTAGATATGAAAAATACTACACCGGTTATTATCCTTTCCCGTACTTCTCCCGATTTTCTGGCAAAGCTTTTGGAAATAGAAGTACCAGAGATCTTCGACGGGTTAATTGTTATCAAAAAGATTGTACGTGAGCCAGGTGAAAGAGCTAAAGTGGCTGTTGAATCTTACGATGACCGAATTGACCCGGTTGGCGCCTGCGTTGGTATGAAGGGAAGCCGTATTCATGGCATTGTTCGTGAATTGAAAAATGAGAACATTGACGTTATCAACTGGACCAATAATATTCAATTATTAATTCAGCGTTCCTTAACTCCGGCCAAGATCACTTCAATGGATCTTGACCAGGAAGGTAAACACGCCAGCATTTATTTAAAACCCGACCAGGTTTCTTTGGCTATTGGCCGCAGGGGAGTAAATATTAAGTTAGCTTGCGAACTTACCGGCTACGAGTTAGATGTTTATAGGGACAATGAAGGAGAAGTAGAAGAATTTGATATTGACCTGGAAGAATTCAGCGATGAAATTGAAAGCTGGGTAATTGATGAATTGAAACGTGTGGGATGCGATACAGCCAGAAGCGTATTAGATCTTACACCCGAAGAACTGGAACGCAGAACAGACCTGGAAAAAGAAACCATAGAAGATGTAAGGAAAGTATTACAGGCCGAGTTTGAGAAAGAATAAAAAAATGAGTGGTCGGTTACAAGTAATGAGTAAATCTGGTTACAAAGAATTGATCACAAAAATTGATAAAGCAGCAATCATAATGAATTGCAGGTCTTAAACGACCTGGTCATTACTGGTTACTCATTACTGATTAAAAAAAGTTAATGGCAGAAATAACAACAACACCAAGGTTGATGGCAGCCGCTAAAGAGTTTAACATTGGTAAAGATACCCTTGTGGACTTTTTGGTGGGCAAAGGTTTTGACAAAGACGAATTGAAACCTACTGCAAAGCTTTCTGAGGATATGTACCGGGCCTTGCAGGCAGAGTTTCAAAGTGATAAGGTGGCCAAAATGAAGGCCGTTCAGATTGATCTGCCCAAAGGAGCAAATGCCGAACCTAAAAAGAAGAAAGACGAAGAAGAGATCCACTTCCGTAAGGAAGAAAAGCCAGCTAAGCCTGTAAAGAAAGAAGAACCGGCAGCACCTCCGCCCGTTGTTGAAGAAGTACATGTGCCTGAACCAGCTCCAGTGCCGGAAGTACAACCGGAACCTGCAGTACCCTTACAGACAGAGCCGACACAAGAAGAGCAGGAAATTGTGAAATTGGAAGCTCCTGAAATTGAAGGACCAAAGATTCTCGATAAAATTGACCTCTCGGCAATAGACTCTTCTACCAGGCCAAAAAAAGGTGCCAAAAAAACAAAAAAAGAAGAAGAGGCCCCTGTTGCAGAGGAACAAAAACCTAAAAAAGAAAAGGCTAAAGCTCCCAAAGAAGAGCCTAAGCCAGTGGAAGAAACTCCTGCTCCTCCGGTAGAAGTTGCTGCAGAAACACCTGTTGCACAACCAGACGAGGAAGAACCGGTTATTGAAAATATTAAAGCGGAAAAAATAGAAGGGCCAAAGATTTTGGGTAAGATTGAACTGCCTGTAGATAGCGACACAAGACCTAAACCTGCAGACGAAAAACGTAAACGCAAACGCATACCCATTGAGAAAAAAGATGGCGGCCCTCAAACTTTCCAAAGAGGCGGACAAGGCAGCCAGCCAGGCACAAGTGGCCAGGGCGGCGGCGGAAGGTTCACCATTCAACGCAATACGGGCCAAAACAGAGGCGGCCAGCAGGGTGGAAACAGGTTTGGTGGCGGCAATCGCACCGGTCAGCGTCCGGCGTTTGCTAAACGCGAAGACAAACAGATAGACGAAAAAGAAATTCAACGGAAAATACAGGAAACGCAAGCCAAACTATCGGGCGGCGGCGGCAAAGGAAAAAATATCAAAGCTAAGCTGCGTCGTGAAAGAAGAGCTGAGGCAGCCGACGCTATGGAGGGTACAGAAGATAACAAATTGCAGGTTACAGAGTTTATCAGCGTTAGCGAATTGGCTAACCTGATGGATGTGTCTTTTGCAGAAGTAATTTCAAAATGTATGAGCCTGGGCATCATGGTATCTATTAACCAGCGCCTTGATGCAGAAGTAATTGAACTGGTAGCCAGCGAATTTGGCTTCGATGTTGAATTCATCGATATGGAGAAGCAGCTGGAAATGGAAGAAGAGGAAGAAGTGGATCATGAAGAAGATCTCCAGTTCCGTTCGCCCATTGTTACTATTATGGGTCACGTTGACCATGGTAAGACTTCCTTGTTGGATTACATCAGAAGCGCAAGCGTAGTAGCCGGCGAAGCCGGCGGTATCACCCAGCATATAGGTGCTTACCAGGTAAATCTGCCCGGAGATAAAGACATTACTTTCCTTGATACACCAGGTCACGAAGCGTTTACCGCCATGCGTGCCCGCGGTGCCAAGGTTACGGACATTGCCGTAATTGTAATTGCTGCTGATGATGCCATCATGCCGCAAACCCGTGAGGCTATCAGCCATGCCCAGGCAGCTAATGTGCCTATGATCTTTGCTATTAATAAGATTGATAAGGACGGTGCTAATCCGCAAAAAATATACGAGCAATTGGCTCAAATGAATTTGCTGGTAGAATCCTGGGGTGGTAAATATCAAAGCCAGGAGATCAGCGCTAAGCAGGGATTGAACATTGATTTATTGCTGGAGAAAATATTGCTGGAAGCTGAGTTATTAGATTTGAAAGCTAATCCAGACCGCGAAGCCAGCGGTACTATCATAGAAGCAACGCTGGATAAAGGCCGTGGTTATGTGGCTACTATTTTAGTACAAAACGGAACCCTGCATACTGGCGATATTGTAGTAAGTGGCCAGCATTATGGCCGTGTAAAAGCCATGATGAATGAACGCAATAAACGAGTAACCGAAGCGCCGCCATCAACGCCGGTATTGATATTGGGTTTGAACGGTGCGCCGCAGGCAGGTGAAACGTTTAAAGTGTATGCCGATGAGGCCGAGGCTAAGGATATTGCCAATCGTCGTGCACAAATTCTGCGTGAGCAGGGTATGCGTGCCAAAAAACATATTACACTGGATGAAATCGGACGCCGCTTGGCACTGGGTAATTTTAAAGAGCTGAAGGTTATTATTAAAGGTGACGTGGATGGCTCGGTAGAAGCACTAAGTGACTCCCTGCAAAAATTATCTACACAAGAGATCTTAGTGAGTGTCATTCACAAAGGCGTTGGACAGATCAATGAAAGCGACGTGGTACTAGCGGAAGCATCCGATGCAGTAATCATTGGCTTTAATGTTCGTCCTTCCCTACAGGCCAACAGGATAGCCGAAAACGCCGGTATTCAAATTAAAACTTACTCCATCATTTATACAGCAATTGACGAGATCAAGAGTGCCATGGAAGGCATGTTGGAGCCCAAGATTCAGGAGAAGATCGTTGCCAATGTGGAAATACGCGAAGTGTACAAGTTTGATAAAGTAACTGTAGCGGGTTGCCAGGTTGTTGATGGAAGAATTAAGCGGGATAATAAGGTGCGTATCATCCGGGATGGTATTGTTGTATATCCAACCGGTGAAGGCGCAAGCGCTGAACTGGGTTCTTTGAAACGATACAAAGACGATGTGAAAGAAGTATTGGTAGGAATGGAGTGCGGGTTGACCATTAAAAATTATAACGACATTAAAGTTGGTGATATAGTAGAAGCCTATGAAGAAGAAGAAGTAAAAAGAACATTATAAAAACTTAATCAGTCCTTCTAACGAAGAATTAGAAGGTGAGGTTAGAAGTTTGTTAATCCCTGCCTTTTTCGGCGGGGATTCTTGTTTGTAAAAGTTATTTTTGGCAACATTTGATTGATATGAAAAAGCTTGTCTTTGGTTTTTTAACTATTATAGCCATCAGCGCAACTGCCTTTGCACAGCAAAAAAAGATCGTGGCTGATAAAATTGTAGGCATTGTTGGTGATAAGATCATTTTACAATCCGACATACAAAATGCTATTGCCGATGCAGCACGCCAGGGCGGCACTTTACCGGCTAACCCTGAATGCGGTATATTAGACCAGGCATTGGTATCAAAGGTTTTAATGCTACAGGCCATCAAAGATTCTTTGCCGGTTACCGATGAAGAAGTGGAAGCCGAACTCGATCAAAGGATTCGTTATTTTATTACGCAATACGGCACGCAGGACGCATTGGAATCAGTTGCCGGTAAAACCATCTACCAGATCAAGGACGATGCAAGAGAGTCGGTAAAAGAAAACAAACTGGCGCAAGCTATGCAGCGCAAAATTGTTGACAATGTACGCATCACACCAACAGAAGTAAAAGCTTATTTCGACCGTTACCCAAAAGATAGTTTACCATTTTTTGAATCAGAAGTGGAGATAGGGCAAATCATTGTGTATCCAAAGGCTTCGCATGATCTGGAGAAATATGTAATTGATGAATTGAACAATTACAAAAGACAAATCGAAGCAAAGCTTATCACATTTGCGCAAGCGGCACAAAAATATTCTGAAGACCCGGGGTCAAAAGACAGGGGCGGCCAATACCAGATCAACCGCAATGAAAAGCAATGGGATCCTACTTTTATGGCCGCAGCTTTTCGTTTGAAAGACGGAGAGATCTCGAACGTGATCAAAACAAAATTCGGTTACCACATTATTCAAATGGTACAACGCAATGGCGACGATGCTATCATCCGCCACATACTGCGTATTCCTCCCATTTCGGATGTTGAGATCAATGAAAGCATTTCTAAGTTAGATTCGGTACGCTCTAAATTAATTGCAGGGACTATTGATTTTAACGGTGCAGCCGGAAAATATACTGAAGATGAGCAGGCCAAATTTGCAGGTCCTTACATTATAAGCGGCGATGGTGATACCTACAACAGGATAGATGAACTGGATAAAAGCGTAGTGGCCATGCTTGATAAATTAAAAGTTGGAGAGTACTCGCAGCCAACTGTATTCACCGACGAACGCGGCAAAAAAGGTGTTCGTATTTTGTACCTGAAATCCAGAACAGAGCCACACCGCCTAAACCTGCGCGACGATTACAATAAAATTGCGCAATCGGCTTTAGAAGAAAAAAAATATAAGGCTTTGGAAAAATGGTTAGATGGCCACATTTCATCTTACTATATCATGATCGATCCGCAGAACGAAGATTGTCCGCAATTGAAGAAATGGATTGATATCGAAAAAACGTATGCGGCCAAATAAGGTAAGGCTTAGGGTTTAAGGTTGCGGCCTTAAAACTTCTGTCCTTAATTTTTTACCTTCTCTAAAGGTTTTCCTTAGTAGCCTCAATAAGACGCTGTAAAATTTTACAGTCTTACCGGGGCTCATTATTTTTAGATGATTTATCGCTTCGTGTAATCCATTATCCATGTCCTCCGTTTTGAAAACCGGTTTATCCATTAGCAGTGATTGCGCCTTTTTAGACACTCATCCTTTGCCTACATGGATTGTTGATGCAGTAAGTTTCGAAATTAAATTTGCAAACCAGGCTGCTTCATGTCTTTATGGTTACCGGGACACTGAAGCAGAGAGTAATAGTTTTTTAGATCTTTTTCCAGAAAATGATCAAATCATTTTTGTTCATGCAATTTCTGAAAACAATCAAAACTTTAGTGGCAGTTATCACCAAAATAAAAAAAGCGGCGAAACTATTGCCGTAGAACTGTATGCTTCTTCTATAGAAGTTAATTCTGCCCGGTGTTATCAAATTTCTGCAGTTGTTTCTGTCAGGAAAAAAATAGAAGAAGAAAACCACCGGTACAAAACTTTTATCGAGCAAAGTATAGCCGGTATCTTTTGCAGAGAACTGGAAAAACCTGTTTCAATTCATTGCTCGCCTGAAGAATTGGTTACCCACCTCAACAAATACGGTTATATATCCGAGTGCAACGCATCTATGGCGGTTATGTGTGGTTTTGAAAAAAAATCAGACATGGACAATTGCAGTCTTAACCAGCTATTGAAGTCCAATGATGCGGAAACGCTTGCATTTATTAAAAATTTTGCCCGTAATAATTTCAAACTTGTCAATGCGGAGCTGCAGGAAAAAAAGAAAAATGGCGAAACCATTTATTATTTAACCAACGTTATTGGAATCATTGAAAATGGCTTCCTTACAAGAATATGGGGTTCGCAAAGAGACATAACTGCAAGAAGAAAAATTGAGGAAAACAACAGGCTGTTGGCGCAAATGGTTGAAGAAACATCAGACATACTTGTGGCTGCAGATATAGATTTCAAACCGCTTAGCTGGAACAAGGCCGCTGAAAAAATATTTGGACTAACTGCCGGCGAAGTAATAGGTAAAGATCTACGCGACTTTGTTACACTTGAGTATAAAAATTATAGCCGGGAGCAAGTGCGTCATATTATCGGAAAAGAAGGTGAATGGTATGGCGAAGCCTGTTTTACAAGACTGGCGGATAACAAGCAGGTCACTTTGTTGGGAAGTTTTAAATTATTGAAAGATGGTAACAGGCCGCTGTGCATTTTAATTAATGGAACCGATATTACCCAAAGAATAGAAACGGAAAGAGAACTGTGTGAATCAGAAGCCAGGAAATCTGCTGTTATGGAATCTTCGCTTGATGCTATTATAACCATTGAGGCAGAGGGTGCTATTATTGAATGGAACGCAGCGGCAGAGCGAATTTTTGGTTATACAAAACAAGAAGCATTGCACCGGCAACTGGACGAACTTATCATTCCTCAAAGGTGTCGTCAGCATCATTTAAATGACATTAGCCAATTGTTGAAAACCAACAAAAGCGCCATATTGAATAAACTGACAGAAGTGCCTGTTCTTCACAAAGACGGTACTGAATTTCCATCCGAACTTTATATTTCACGCATAAACATCAGTGGTAAAACTTTATTTACAGCAACGCTGCGAAACGTTGCTGAAAGAAAAAAGGCGGAAAAGAACCTGATTGAAAGTGAAAAACGTTTTCGTGAGGTGGCAGATTCGGCACCCGTAATGATTTGGATGCTGGATGAAAAAAATGAGACCATCTATGTCAACAAACCGTGGACAGATTTTACCGGTTCGGATGTTAGTATGCTTGGCGATAAAGGCTGGTCTAGTGTTGTACATCCCGATGACAGGGCGCATGCCATTACAGCATTTAATAAAAACTTCGAAAGCAAAGAGCCTATCACTACTATCTACCGGTTAAAAAATAAAAATGGCCAATACCGATGGATGTTTGATACTGCCATTCCGCGGCAACTGAATGATGGTAGTTTTCTTGGTTATATAGGATCGGTGGTAGACATAACTGATCAAAAAATTAAAGAAGATCAGTTGCGTCACCAGGCAATGGTTTTGGAAAATATATCCGATATCGTTTTAAGCACAGAAGCAAATGGTACCGTTAAATCCTGGAATAAGGCAGCAGAAAAGTTTTATGGAATAACAGCACAACAGGCAACCGGAACCAACGTTTCCGACATGGTACAATTAGAGTATCTTGATGTGTCACGCAGCAGAGCTTTGCAAGAGCTTTTTGAAACCGGCTTTTGGAGAGGAGAAGTGGCGTATCGCAACCAGAAAGGCGAATTAAAATACTTATTGAATACGCTTTCGCTTGTGGTGGATGAAAGCAAAAAAGAAATAGCCATATTAGAAGTAGGCCGCGACATTACAGATCGCAAAATAGCCGAGCAAAAAATGCAGCAAAGCGAGGGTTTTTACCGAACACTTATTTCTGATTCTTTAGATGGTATTATTCTGATGAATGCTGAAGGACGAATCACATTTTGCTCTCCGTCTGTTAAGCATGTTTTAGGGTATGAGGTAGGAGAGGTAGAAGGGCAGAATGGATTTGAATTTGTTCATCCTGATGATTTCGCATGGGCTATACAATCATTTCAAAAAGAAGTAACTGAAGATCCAGAGGTGAAGTTCATCACTATTCGCCTGCGCAAAAAAGGAGATCAGTGGGTATGGTGTACGGTTCGTGGTAATAACCTTTTAAGAAATCCGAATATTGGTAGCATCGTTGTCTATTTTCATGACGATACGTTACGCAAACGGGCTGTAGATGCATTGAAGGAAAGTGAAAAAAGATTTCGAACACTTATTAAAGATTTACAAACCGGCGTTTTATTGCAGGATGCAGATGGCTACATACAAATGTTGAACAATGCAGCGCTGAAAATATTTGACGAAAAAGAAGAAGCTTTTCTGCATAAACAAATCTGGAAAATATATTCCGATATAATCCAGGAAAATGGTAAATCCTTTGAATCAACTGAAGGGCCTATACGAAAGGCTATCCGCACAAAACAATTGGTGAAGGATGTCGTAATAGGCATTTGGCATCAACATAAAAAAGACAGGATATGGCTATTGTTAACCGCCGATCCCATCTTAGATGAAGCAGGAAACCTGTTACATCTTATTTGTTCGTTTACCGATATTACAGAACGCAAGAGGCTGGAACAAAAATTACTTACCGATCAGATCAATCATCAAAAACAATTAACCCAAGCTACCATTGATGGCCAGGAAGCTGAAAGGCATGAAATAGGAAAGGAACTGCACGATAATTTTGGACAGCAGCTTACTACTATCAAGTTGTTTTTAGACATGGCCAAAAGTGGCGCTTCCGACTCTGGAATTGAAATGATCAACATGGCTTTAAAAGGAGTCATGGATGTTATCAACGAGATCAGGTCCATGTCCCGATCTTTAGTGCCACATACGTTAAAAGACCTTGGCCTTGTTGATTCTATCGCTGAATTGGTTGACTCCTTTAGCCGGACACAATTGGTATCAATTGACTTTGAGCATGAGGATTTTGATGAAGGAGACCTTCCCGAAAATCAAAAGCTTACTTTGTTCCGCATCGTGCAGGAACAACTGAATAATATCATTAAGCACGCAGATGCAGAAGGCATTGCTTTGCAATTAAAAAACACTATTCAAAGCGTTGTACTGGAAATTAAGGATGACGGAAAAGGTTTTGACCTTCAAAAGCTTCGCAAGGGGCTTGGTTTCACCAACATCCGTAACCGTGCAGAACTTTTTGGTGGTAAAATGGAAATTTTTTCCAAGCCTGGAAAAGGCTGCCGCCTGAAAGTTTCCATGCCAGTTCATGTGTTACAATCCTTCCAATAAGCTTGTTACGCGGTTTTAATCAACCAGCCGTTCAGTCCTTAACTCTTGGATTAACTTAACAATACTTGCTATACCTTTGCGCCTTCTTCCCATGAGTGACGCAATAAAACATGAATGTGGTCTTGCTTTCGTCAGGCTACGCAAGCCCTTCGCTTACTACCAGCAAAAATATGGTTCGGTACTTTGGGGCCTTAATAAGCTCTACCTTTTAATGGAAAAGCAGCATAACCGCGGCCAGGACGGTGCCGGCGTTGCTGCTATTAAACTCAATGTTGAACCGGGCTATCCTTTTCTCTCCCGCATACGCAGCAACGAAAACCAATCTATAGCCGATATTTTTAAAAAAATTGGTGAAGAATTTGGCGAACTGCAAAAATTTAATCCCGAAATAGGAAATTATCCAGGGCTAATGAAGGGCCATCTTTCCTTTTTGGGTGAAGTACTGCTGGGTCATTTGCGCTATGGAACACAAGGGAAAAATAACGTTGAATTCTGTCATCCATTTATTAAACGAAATACAATTCCTGCAAGAAACCTGGTGCTGGCAGGAAACTTTAACCTGGTAAACACCGATGAGCTTTTTGAATTGGTGAATATTGATCCGGGTGCATTTCAAAAGCAAAGCGATTTGGCCGCTATGATGGAAGTGATCTATCATTTCCTGGTAAAAGCCGATGAAGCCAACCCGCAACAGCTGGATATTGTAGGTGCCTTGAAGAAAGCGATCCCGCTTTTCGATGGTGGGTTTCATGTAGGTGGCGCTACCGGTAATGGCATTGGCTTCGTTTTCAGAGATGCGCATGGCATTCGTCCATCTTACTATTACATCAATGACGAAGTAGTAGTTGCCGCTTCGGAAAGAGCGGCCATTCGCACTGCATTTAATGTAGGTGAAAATGAAGTGCAGGAATTATTACCAGGCAAAGCACTAATTGTTTTAGAAAACGGCGAAATAAAAATTGAGCAGATCATTGAGCCTAAAGAAAGAAAAGCCTGCAGTTTCGAACGCATTTATTTTTCCCGCGGCAGCGATGAAAAAATTTACCGTGAACGCCAGCGGTTAGGATATAATTTAAGCAAACAGGTATTAGAAGCGGTAGATTTCGATTTAAAAAATACCATCTTTTCGTTTATACCCAATACAGCCGAAGTGGCTTTTTATGGCTTAAGCAAAGGCTGCGAAGATTATCTTAATCAAATTAAAGTAGAACGCATTGCATCGTGGGGCAATAATGTTGATCCGGAGAAACTGCATGAGATGATCAACCGTAAGGTGCGCATGGAAAAAATTGCCATTAAAGATGTGAAGATGCGCACCTTCATTACCGAAGATGTGAACCGCAATGAAATGGTGCAACACGTGTACGATATTACTTACGGCACGGTGCGCAAAGGCGTTGACACTTTGGTAGTGATTGATGATTCTATTGTACGCGGCACTACGCTGCGTGAAAGCATCATTCGCATGCTGGCACGGTTAGAGCCCAAACGTATTATCGTCGTTTCTTCTTCGCCGCAAATACGTTATCCCGATTGTTATGGCATTGACATGAGTAAGCTGGGCGATTTTGTGGCTTTTAATGCCGCCGTAGAATTGTTGAAAGAAAGAGGCAACGAAGATTGTTTAAAAGATCTGTACGAGCAATGCAAAGAACTTCACCGCAATAACCAATTGCATACAGTGAACGTGGTGAAACAGATCTATAAATCGTTCACCAATGAAGAGATCACAAAAAAAATTGCACAACTCATCACGCCTGCCGGTTTGGAAATCCCGGTTGATGTTATTTATCAAACTATAGAATCTTTGCATGAAGCCTGCCCCAATAATTTAGGGGACTGGTATTTTACCGGCAACTATCCCACACCCGGCGGCAACCGCGTAGTGAACACCGCTTTCATTAATTATATGGAAGGAAAGAATGCGAGAGGATATTAGTTTGTAGTCTCGTTTTTTACCGAAATTTAATTTATGAAAACATTGATCCTCGTCCGCCACGCCAAAAGCAGTTGGGATGCTCCCGGCCGTTCCGATATGGACCGGCCTTTAAATGAAAGAGGAAAACAAGATGCACCCGAAATGGCCAAGCGGTTAAAAGCAAGAAAGCTTGATGTTGATCTTTTTGTTTCCAGCACAGCCAAAAGAGCCAGGAAAACAGCTAAATATTTTGCCGAAGCATTTGATGTACAAAAGGACGACATCAAACTTGCAGAAGACCTGTACCTCGCTACGCCGCATGCTTTTCAAAAAACAATTGCAGAACTAAACGATAAGCATGATGTAGTAGCTGTCTTTTCTCATAATCCGGGCATTACAGAATTTTCCAATTCACTTACCAACGTTCGTATTGATGATATGCCTACCTGCAGCATGTTTGCTTTAACCATAGACACTAATTCATGGAACGATTTTGAAGGCGCTGAAAAAAAGTTTTTATTTTTTGACTATCCAAAAAATTCGCTTGGCTGATTTTGAAAGTGATATTTCGTACCGGAGATTTGTTGAACGCTAAATCTCAATTCAAACTCACTCGACTTTTTTTGCTTTACGAAAGCTTACCAGGTACACACCGCCGAAAATAAGGCAGGCAGCTACGGCTTTTTGCCATGAAAACGATTCGCTTAAAAATATAATGGCAATGAGTACGGCAAATACCGGTTGCGTATAAATATAACTTCCGGTCGCACCGGCACCTATGTGCTGTATGCCATAAGCATTGAAATAATAAGCTAAAAAGGTTCCGGGAATAACAATGGCAAACAAAGCCGCATAATGCTGCCACTGAAATAAGCCCCAATTGATTTCTGCTGTTTGCTGCCATCCAAAAGGAAGCATCATTAAAAAGCCAATGGTAAATACCCAGCGTATTACGTGCAGCGGGCTATAAGTTTGCATCAATGGTTTCACCAGGATAAAATAAATGGCATAAGCAATGGCATTGATCAAAATAAGCACATCGCCGGTTAAATAGTCTGTAGCCTGGTGTCCCGCCTCCTTCTGTAATATCAACAAAACCGATCCGCCAATGCCCAGCGACAACCCCAGTGCTTTAAAAATTGTAAACTTTTCTTTCAGCACCCACAATGCAAAAATAGTAACCAACAGCGGCGTGGCCAGCGTTAACAATGCGGCGTGAATGGTTGACGTAAGTGTAAGCCCTTTAATGAAAAGCATTTGGTTAATGGCAACGCCTGTAAGAGCACACCAAAAAAATCCAGCCCAGTCTTTTTTATAAATTTTTGCAGGCGTGTTGCCAAAAAGCCAAACTATCCAAAAGGGTACAACACTTAAGCCAGCACGTAAAACGTTTAAAGCAAAAGGCTTTACCAGTGAAGGAGATATGAATTTCACAAGGCTGTAATTAATAGAAAAAAACAGGTTGGTGCCCAACACAGCTAAATGCGCTTTCCACTGCGAATTAGATCGCAGGTTTTCAGAATTTGCATTTGCATTAGCTTCTTCTTTTTTGAGTTTATTCATAAAATTTGGGGTATTCAATTTCCATTTTCTATTAAGTTCTTTCGCTGCTGTGCATTGATTTTTTCAATTGAATTTCTTGTACAAATTGATCAATGATTTCATCCAGCTTATTGTTGTTGAAGTTCCGAAAGCGGTAATTAAATGTGGCAGCAAGATCAAGCGCCGCTTTTAAAAGAAATTTTTTTTGTGGAATGCACAAGGCCAAATTATTTTTCATTAAATGTTTGGATAAATACTCCTGTTCCGGCTGTCCTGGTGTAGCAATCAAAATGCTTTTCTTTTGCAACGCCATCATATCCATCACTGTACTATAGCCACTGCGGCTAATGACAAAAGAAGATTCCGAAATTTTTTCTTCTAATGCTTTTGCAGGCAAATGATTGTAGATAGTAACATTGCGTAAAATCTTTGGTTCTTCATCATCTTTTGGCAATCCTCTCACAAAAACTACCGGCTGACTGAAATTTTTTAATTGGTTCAATAGCAAAGATTCTAAAATGCTTCGTTGTGGTTCGGGGCCGGAAAGCAGTATTAAAATGTGCGTGTTCTTTTCTACAGTTGAGCTTGTAAATCTTGACAGCGGCCCTATGTATTTTAAAGGCGTGACTGGGACCTTTGCGGGGTGTGAAAGTTTACCTGCCAGATTATTTTCGTATTTCCCATCGGGCACCCAGCATTCAGAGAATTGATTGATGTATTGGTAATTGATATTTTTTAAAAAGCCATCAGCCCATTGGAAAAAAGAAGTTTTGATGTTTAGCTGATGTTTCATAAAAACACAGGGAATATGAGGGTGGTGCAAGCCATAGCGATTGTCTGAAATAACAGCGTCGATAGCAAATTTTTCTATAATATTTTGAAGCCACTGTTGTTCATTTTTTATCGCCGAAATGATCTTTGGAACTTGTGTAGCTATAGAAAAGGGCAGGGTCAATTTATTTTTTGTATAAGTAATTCTGTAACCTTCAAGCGGTAAGAATTTTAGTTGTGGAAACTCTTTTTGAAGTAAACTTTTTGTGCTACCTTCTCCTGCTAAAAAAACAGTGCAGGATCGCCGGAGGAGCGATTGGATAACAGGAATGCAACGAGTGGCATGGCCAAGCCCCCAATCAAGTGGGGCTACCAGTATTTTTAGTTTCATCGGTGTTATGACCTGACCCATGCTAATTTTTGACCTTTTTGTCAAATGAAATACTAAAAAGCTTGTAAAATAGTTTAATTTAGAAATGAATCTACCTCTTATGAAAAGACTTATTTATATGGCATTGTTCTTGACGGCACTTACAATGGCCAGTTGCAGTAAAAATTATTATTCAAACTATGGCAGCAAAGCCAGTAAAGGCTGTGGTTGTCCTGGTTCAAAAGGTTTTAAATAATGCGTGATGAAAAATTATGACCGCGACCTGCTATTGTTGTATAAAACAGAGATTTTTAGCGAAGACCTGTTACAGCACGAAGTGGAATGCCTGCATAAAATTTTATTAAACGTAGAATGCAAGGACAGATTCTGCGCTGCACATGAATTGGTTACGCGGTCAAAGATCACTCAAAAAACAAAAGCCATTTTAAAGGCCGTTAAACATTCTACACTCAAGCCTTTTTACTTTTTGATCAATAAGAATTAATCAACTCAATTGATTTAATGCTGTTTCCAATTTATGCAGCATTTCATCAATCTCCTCTTTCTTGCAAGTACCTACACTAAGCCTGTACCATGGCGAAGTTTTGGATGCTCCAAAAGCATAAAATGGTACCACAGCTAAGCTGGCATGCTGCAGTAGATAAGAGGTGACGTCAGCCTGGGTTTGCAGCAATTTCCCATCGCTTGTTTTTTTGCCGGTTAAGTCCACTTTTATGGTGAGATAAATGGCTGCTTCCGGCGCCACGGCATCTACATTGTAACCTTTATTTTTGAGTTGTATAAAACCTTCGTAAATGCGGCGAAGCCTTTCTTCCAGTTCGGCTTTAAAGTGTTTTAGATAAGCATCAATCGCTTCTTTATTGCCCAGGAATTTTGTCAGTGCTTTTTGCTCGGCCATTGGCGCCCATGCACCCACATGTGAAAGAATAGCTTTCATTTTATTAAGGAGGAAAGCCGGGCCCATGCTCCAGCCCACCCTAACACCTGTTGAGGCAAACACTTTGCTAATAGCATCAATATACACAGTATAGTTACGCATTTCAGGATTCAGCGAAACGGGATCGTAATGTTGAATATTATTGTAGGTTAAATGCCAATACATTTGGTCGAACATAACATACAACTTCTTCTCATTTTCACCTCTTCTTTTATTTTCTTCTACCACCATATTACAAATGGCTTGTAATTCCTCTTTTCTAAAAGTGGTACCGGTTGGGTTTTGCGGAGAGCACAAAGCAATAAAGACAGCTTCTTTGATATGCGGTTTTAAATCATCTGCCGTAGGCATGAAATTGTTTTCCGCTTTTGCTTCCACCACTACATGTTCGCCTTCTACAAAATGCACGTAGTGATTATTATTCCAGGAAGGCACTGCATAAATAACTTTATCGCCTTTGTCGCAAATGGCACGAAACAATGCATAAATAAGTGGACGGCCGCCGGAAGCGATCAAAATTTCGTCTGTGTTGTATTCCAGCCCCTGATATGTTTTGGCAAAATGGCTTACTGCCTGGCGCAATTCCAAACTACCCTCGCCTGGCGGATAATTAGTAAAACGGTTGCGGTAAGCTTCTACAATCTCATCTTCCAATTGTTTAGGTATGGGAAATATTTGCGGATCAAAATCGCCAACGGTAAAATTGTAAATCCGTTCGCCTTTACGGATGCGTTCTCTTATTTCGCCACCCAGTTTTACTATTTCAGAACCGATCAAAGTTTCGGAAAGATGTGAAAGTTTCATGAGCCAATACCAGTTTGGGCAAAAGTAATAGGAATGTGGTAGATGAATGCCATAATTGTGTTAGGATTGAACGAACAAGTATTAAAAATCAGCTGTACATCTTTTATGAAAACTTAAGAAGGATTTATAGAATGAAGATGCTTATACTCATTACGAAATCAATATGTGAAGAAAAGACTTTTAATCACTGTCAAAGCGTATGCACTAATATTTTTTTGATAGCGCAAACAAAAAATTGCTGCATTACCCAGTCTGCATCACTGAAGCACGACAGAAAAAAATAAATAACGCATAGTGTACAAGATTTAATTAAAAAGCATCCACCATAAGGCAGATGCTTTTGTTGAATTAAAAAAGATTTATTGAATATTGATCGGGTCGCATTCTTTGCGGGCAACCTCAACGCCGCCTTTGGTAAGCGTTACGCTCCATCCACCGGTGAGTTCTATTGGTCCTGAACCTGAATATGCCTTGGTAAATTTAACGGTGTAAACTCTTTCATTGGTTGGTAGCAGAGAACCACCTGAAGATTTTTCAACCCATCTCTGAATCCAGTTTTTTGAACCACCAGGAACCCAATTATCGTAAGCTACCTGGCCGCTGCTTGCCGGCGTAGCTTCTACTATTGAAGTAGCATTTGTCAATCCGCCCTGAAGTTTTAACTGGTCAAATTCGGCGCCGCAGGTGGTAACTTTATATACCACTGTAAATTGGTAAAAATTTGCTCCGGCTGGTTCTGTGTTGGTTAATTCTCTTGTTAAGGTTATTCCTGCACAAGCTGCGTGCACATTCAAATAAAAGATACCAGAAAAGCCTCCATCATAGGCATTGCAATTTGGGCCGGATGATATATAATGCAGTTTGAACTGGTAGGCTTTGTCGCCCACAATAGCCGGCTTAAATGTGTAGCTCACTGTATTGTCGGAGCCTGACACCAATTTTTCCTGCCCTACGTTACTCCACGTATTTCCATCTGTTGACATCATGAGTTGAAATTTGCCGCAGTCAGGAGCAGTTTCTCCAATTGCAGGTGCAAATGATCCGGTCACTGTTACATCCTGACCTTCAATAGCAGGATCAGGATTAAAGGTAACTGTCATCTTAGGAACAATCTTAAGACTGTTTTCGTTAATGGCAGGGCTGCTGCCTTTGCCTTGTCCAAGAATAGATTCTCTTGCGCTTAATGTGTTTTGATCAGAACTTTGAGAAGATAACTGAGAACTGTCTTTGGTGCAGGAATTAAAAAGACAGAGTGCTGCAAAAGCAATAATGCTTAGGCTTAAAGTTTTCATTTTGGGTCCGTTTACAGATTATAAAATAAGATTAACGGATTTCCAAAGGATGGGCAGATTCTGCTGGTAAAAGAATGATCAGTGATGATTATTCGTTCATAGGAAGAGTGGAAAGTGTGGCAAACATAAAAGCTGTTTGCGAAAAATGCAAGCAAATATCTTTTTTATAGCATACAAGTGAGGACCCTACCTTGATAACTTGTAGCATACAATTATTTTTCAGCTACAGGAACATTATCCTTCCAATGCCACAAATGCAGACAGGCATAAGTTCTATACGGCGCCCATTTTTTGGAGAGCTTCAGCATTTTTTCTTTGAAATTTTTTTTATTAGTGTCGTCAAGTTTATAAATGTTTTTCATGGCTACTTGTATGCCATAATCATCTACGGAAAAAACATCTTCTCTGCCCAGTGTGAACATTAGTAACATTTCTACCGTCCATTTGCCTACGCCTTTTATTTGTGTAAGAAGAGCAATAATTTCTTCATCACTCATTTTTTTCAGTTTCTTGTCATCCAGTTTATGGTCAATAGCAAACTGTGCGACGTTCAAAACGTATTGCGTTTTGGCATTGCTTAATCCAACACCCCTTAAAGTTTCAAAAGGTGTTTTTATAATTTGCTGTGGTGTCGGTTCTTCTCCACCGTACAACTCTAAAAAACGATGATAAATTACTTTGGCCACTTTGGTAGAAAGCTGTTGGCTCATGATGGAGGCACAAAGTCGCAGGCAAATATTTTTATGAAACTTAAGCTCAAAAACCTCTTGCTGATCTACCAGCTTTGCCATTTTTTTATCCTTGGAAAGGTGGTCTTTGTATGTCATAAATGCGAAGTAAGAAATGCGAAGTTATAAGTACAAAAAATAAAGGAACAATAGCTTATTACTGATATTAAGGTTGTCTGGCTGAAACAAATAAAGTTAAAAAAATAGCACCACTAAGTTCAAAATAGTTTGCAGTGGTGCTATTTGTAATTATGATTTATTAACGTGTAACGCCTGCTTACAAATCATCGTATTCATATAACGGATCGATGTGCGTGCCTGCTTTCATTTCAAATACAGGCTTAATAACGCCATTTTTTAAGCCATACACCCAGCCATGCAGGTGAGGCGTTTGCGATTGCTTCCATGCCCGTTGTCTAATTGAAGTCTTGGCCAGGTGCATCACCTGTTACTGTACATTCAGTTCTACCAGCCGGTCACATTTTTTTTCCTCTTCAGTAATGGCATCCAGTTCGTCGCGGTGAAGCCGGTACACGTCTTTAATATTACGCAGCCACATGTTCAGCACATATTTAAAATCGTGCTGTGTAAGGGCCGCTTTCACACCGCCGCAACCATAGTGTCCGCATACAATGATGTGTCTTACTTTCAGATGCGTTACTGCATAATCCAATACACTTAACAAATTCACATCGGTATGAATGACCAGGTTTGCTACATTGCGGTGTACAAATATCTCACCCGGCTGTGTACCCGTAATTTCGTTGGCCGGTACGCGGCTGTCGCTGCAGCCGATCCATAAAAATTCCGGCGTTTGCAGTTTCGATAATCGTTCAAAATATCCCGGGTCGCTTTCTGTTCTTTCTGTAGCCCAGGCTTTGTTTTCCAATAATAATTTCTCGTATGATTGCATGATCTTTCTTTTAAATCGTTAACAAATGTATTAGGCTTCTAATTTTTCTTGGATTTTTTTATGCACAGAAGTTTTATTGCTTTCCTCATTAGCGGATGTTATGCCAAAGCCTTGCTCTTTATACAAGCTTCGCTTTAGTTCAACTCTTATGTTTTTTAGTGGCGCATGAATTATAAAATCTTCTATCACTTCTACAATGTCCTTATCAATAAAATCTGCACGATGTGCATCAATTAAAACAAAAGAATTGTCAGGCACTTCTTCTAATTTGTTTTTGATAATTGGTTTATTTAAGAAAGACACGTCTTTTCGCAGTCTGAACAAGTATTTATTGTCATCATAAACAATAAAAACGGCGGTTTTAAAATTACTTCTTATTATAAAAAATAATCCAACAACAATTCCTATTATCACGCCAATCAAAAGGTCGGTAAATAAAATAGCAACAATTGTAAATGCAAAAGGCAAAAACTGCTCCCAGCCTTTTTTAAAATGTTGTTTGAATAAAGAAGGCTTTGCCAGTTTGTA